>JBEKLY010000488.1:0-4637 GCA_050010015.1 Terriglobia bacterium | reverse complement strand
CTGCCCGTTGGTGCTGCGCGCACTTGCCTCGACCGGCTTTCTAACCGGCTTACCAAGATCGCCACCGAAGCACGCAAACTCGGCACGCCCTGAGAATGGGCAGAGATTGGCCGGTTATGTCGACCAGGGGCGACTAAGGTGCGCTCCTGCGTCCTCCGGCGGTGTGGAAGAGCAAGTCGCCACGACGCCTTTTTAGCGAGCAGTCCCCACGTAACTCGCGGGTGGCGCATACGTCACGACGTTCTTTGTCGGGATGTATGTGTCCCTCGCGCGGCTAAGACCCGTGCCCCCTTCTCACGGCACTCTGTCCATTGCCAGCGTTGAAGCGTCCTGCAGAAAATAATACCTCCAACTCGACCACGGCCAATCGCCTGGCTCCTTCACCAACCCTCGCTTCACCGGGTTGTTATGCAGGTAGTTCAGTTTCTCTTCCGCCTGCCTGGCCGTCCAGCGGTCACTATACGCCCAGTTGGGGCGCATACATCCCGACAAGAACGGTCGGGACGTATGCGCCACCCGCGGAGTATCACAGCATGTTGGCGGTTGCAGCGCCCACGGCGACGTTGCCTTGACTATACGCGTTTTGCTTCTTGCCGGAGATGGCGCCTGGCTCCTTATATGTTCCTTGTAGCTTCTTTATGCCTTGTTTAGCTCTTTCCTGGTAGCGTTGAGGTAATGGACGTAGACAGGGATAGTATCGACGAGCCTGACGGAAGTGCAGGCCACGAGATTTCGCCTCCTTGCTCGCGGGCCGCGGTCAACGAGCAGATCCGCCCCGCCCTCTTGAGTGTACTCGTCCTGACGGTGCTCAGCGGCGTAGTTTTCCCCCTGCTGCTTTTCGCTATTGCACGGCCATGGTTCCCTCGCCAGGCGCACGGGAGCCTGATAAGGCGCGGCGGGGCTATGGTTGGCTCCGATCTTATCGGGCAGGAATTCCAGCGGCCGGAATACTTTCAGTCGCGGCCCTCGGCGGCGGGCAGCGGGTACGATGCAACGGCATCGGGTGGCACTAATTTAGGTCCTGATAATCCTAAACTTGTAAACGGTTCGGCGGACTTCGCGGGCATCCAGCAACTTGCTGAGGAGTACCGGGAGCGAAACGGCTTGGCATCCGATGTTCTTATACCCATCGACGCCGTGACCCGGTCCGGCAGCGGCCTCGATCCACACATCAGCCTTGCCAACGCGCTATTGCAGGTTCCGCGTATCGCGCGGGCGCGCCGCCTGAGTGAAGAATCCATCCGCCGCTTGGTGATAGATCACCTCGAGGGCCGCCAGTTTGGATTCCTGGGGAGCCCGCGCGTGTCAGTGTTGGCGCTGAACTTGGCTTTGGATCAACAATCGGGAGATCGGGAGATTCGGTGATCGGGTGAACGAAGAACGAGGCGTCCGAGCGCAGACTCTGATTGGCGGCGGATACGATGGCATGTCACCCTGAGCGAAGCGAACGGGCTCAGCATGACAGCGTGCAACTGAAGCGTTTTCCCCGGCGTGAGAAGCTTGCCTCGAGCGGCTTCTGACTCCTGACTTCTGACTCCTTTCTTTATGCGTTGGTTGGAATACTTCGTTTTCCTGCTGATTGTCGTAGGGCTCGCCTCGCCGGTGGGCGGGTATCTCACCCGCGTCTGTCAGCGCCGGCGCACGTTATTGGACCCACTGTTACGCCCCTTCGAGTCGTTGCTGTATCGCCTGCTCGGCGTTCGCCCGGAGCAAGAGATGTCGGCAGCAGTCTACATCGCTTCTTTCCTTCTCTTCGGCGCAGGCTGCACCATGATGCTTTTTCTTTTGCTGATCTTCCAACGCCGGCTCCCGGGTGGCCCGGCGGACGGATATCTAAGCACTCCTATGACTTGGACCCTCGCTGCAAATACCGCCGTGAGCTTCACCACTACCACAACCTGGCAGGCCTATGCGGGAGAAAGCACGCTCCGCTATCTCGCGCAAGTGGTCGGGCTTGTGGCGCAGAACTTCCTTGCGGGGGCCGCGGGGCTCGCGGCAGGTTTCGCCTTCATTCGAGGCCTGGCTCGCGACCGTTCCGGGAGCATCGGCAACTTCTGGGTCGACCTCGTCCGCTCGTTGCTTTGGGTGCTCTTGCCATTATCCCTGATCGGCAGCCTCGTGCTGGTCTGGCAGGGCGTTCCGCTGAACCTGGCGCCCTACACCGTGGTTCACACCCTCGAGGGCCCCACCCAGATTATTGCGCAAGGGCCGGTGGCCGCACTCGAATTCATCAAGAATCTGGGCACTAACGGTGGTGGCTTCTTCAACGCCAATGGCGCGCATCCTTTCGCCAATCCGACTCCTTTCACGAATTTCTTTGGGATGCTGGCCATCGCCGTTTTGCCGGCTTCTCTCATGATTACCTTCGGTCAGGTCACGCGCCGGCCGCGCGCCGGCTGGACGTTACTCATCGTCATGGTTGCGCTGTTCATGGTTGGGTTGGTTATTTGCGACAGGGCGGAAAGCGCGCCGCCGCCGCAATTGGCGGGCCTGCACATCGCCGGCGGCAACATGGAGGGAAAGGAAGTGAGGTTCGGTGTGGGCGATTCGGTTTTGACAGCCGTCGTCACCTCGAATACTTCCACCGGCTCCTACAATTCCATGCATGACTCCTATCAGCCTCTGGGGGTGATGGTCCCTCTCGTCTGCATGCTGTTAGGGGAAGTGGTGTTCGGCGGGCTCGGCGCCGGCGTCTACAGTATCATTGTGGCGGCGCTCGTGGGCATTTTCCTGGGGGGCTTGATGGTCGGGCGCACGCCGGAATACCTGGGCAAGAAAATCGGCGGCGCGGAAATGCGCCTCGTTGCCTTGTATGCGTTGTTGACACCTATGGTAGTGCTGGTGCTGACCGGAATCGCGGTAATCGCGAGCGCGGGCCGGGCCGGGCTAGTAACCAACTTCGGCCCGCGTGGTTTCACTGAAATACTTTTCGCCTATGCTTCCTGCATGGCCAACAATGGACAGGCGATGGCAGGACTGAACGCCAATAGCGTGTTCTACAACGCGACGACCACAATTGCCATGCTGGCTGGGCGCTATGGATTAGCGACACTGGCATTGGCCTTGGCGGGACGCTTTGCAGCCCAACGGCGCCTGACCGCGACGGCCGGCACGCTCCCGAGCGATACACCCACTTTCGGATTGCTGGTTTTTGGAACCATCCTGCTGGGCGGGGCTCTCTCCTTCCTTCCGGCTCTCGCCTTGGGTCCAATTGCGGAATTCCTGCACCACTAATCGCGAGACCCTGTGGTCCGCAATAATTCTCTACGCCGCGATTCAGACCGTCAAGCGACGCCCCAGGTGTGCGATCCTCTCGTTGATGCCGATACTCGATTCTCTGTCTAACCTGCTGCTGTCCACGTTCAATCTATTGCTCGTTGCCCTGAGGTTCAGCCTGGGGCCAGGCATTCCTGAACCCACGCCAGGCATTCCGGCGCCACAAATGTCAGGGGACCGAATTCCATATGATCACCGAGTGGTAGGAAGCCCTGTTCTGGGCGGCCTGCGTCACGAATATCGACTCGAGAGAATTGCAGCGTGAGATTGAACCCAAAACTACTGGAACACGGGTTATTTGCGGATCACACTATCGGTCAGTGAAATCTTTCTGCCGGGTGACTGGATCCCGTGGTAGAGTCCTGAGCTTGACATTTCGTGGAATCAGGGCAACGGTTGGGTGGCTGAGCCAAGCCAACATTCCATCCCGAGTCTGAGAATTCCGACGGCCATCGGCTGCTCATGAGTTGGAAATGCCACTCTGGAGAGCCGGTAAATTTTCTGCACCGTCCCGGATATTGGATGACATCTCGTTCGCGCAATATGGTTGGTTTCGCAAAGCACGGCAGGGGGTGGCCAGGCAAGTTTGGCGGGACGTGGCATTTCCTCAGCGCAACGCTCGTCGGCCTCTGGATCATGGTGTGCGCTGGTCTTCTGTGCGCTCAGTCTGACGCCGCGGGGGCGCTGGGAGGGACCATCAGCAGTGTGAACCAACCCGTGCCGGGCGCAAGCGTCGTGCTCACGAACAACGCGACCAATCAGACGCTCACCATGGTCTCGGGAGAAAACGGGAGCTATCGCTTCTCGTTGCTTGTCCCCGGAACGTACCGTGTAAGCTTTTCCGCACCCGGATTTAAGACCTCCGAAGTCCCGTCAATGATCGTGAGCGTTTCAGAAGCGCCCACGCTGGACGCGAACCTGGAACCCGGCGACCCCCGCGAGAGGGTCGAGTGCAATTGCCGTCTGAGCATGTCGGCCTCGTCGACAGGGACTCTGGTGGATCACAAGACGATCACCGGAGTGCCGCTGACCACACGCAACTTTGCCCAGGTTCTCTCGATGTCGTCAGGCACGGTCGCGGATGTGAACAATGCCGGAACGTTGGGCAGAGGAACCCAGACGGTCAACGTGAACGGAAGCACCACAGCGGGCAGCTACGCCATTGAGGGCGCCTACCCTCCCAGCACCGTCCCCAATCCCGACACCATCGCCGAGTTCAAGATCCAGACCTCGCAGTATGACGCCGGCTATGGCGCGATGGTGCCCAGCACCAACGTGATGACGCGGGGCGGAGAGAGGCAGTATCACGGCACCGCCTGGGAATTCGTGCGCAACGACATTTTCAATTCCAATGCCTTCTT
>JBEKLY010000487.1:0-4667 GCA_050010015.1 Terriglobia bacterium | reverse complement strand
ACCGTCGCTTCCGCCGCCAACTTCCCTTCTACGGTCGCTTGACCGTGCATTTTGCCAAAGTTGTTGCGCCGGTTAAGCAACTGCATTTCCACCCGGAGTTGGTCGCCCGGCAGCACGGGGCGGCGGAACTTCGCGTTTTCAATGCCGGTAAAATAGATTAACTTCTTGTCCTTGTCCGGCATGTCGCGGTAGATCATCACCCCTGCCACTTGTGCCATACACTCGATGATCAATACCCCAGGCATGACCGGGGCGCCGGGGAAATGTCCTTGGAAAAAGGGTTCGTTCATGGTCACGTTCTTGAGCCCTACAATGCGCTTGTCCCCCTCGATTTCCAAAATGCGGTCAACCAGCAGGAATGGGTACCGATGCGGAAGAAAGCTCATGATATCCATGATGCTGTAGACAAAGCCTCTTTCCGTACCGGCAAGTGTCGGAAGTTCAGCCACGCTTCACCATCCGTTTCGATTTCGGCGCTTCGAGACGCCCGGCAGCCCAGCCTGAAAGCCCGGGATTCACGCCACCCCTGTTCATCCGGCGGCCACTGGCAGCGACTGTAAACGACCGTTTGGCCATTATAAACGAAACCCTTCCGCCTTCCAATCGTGGAGTGCGGTTCGACACTTTCACGGTTTGGTTGTAACGCGGGCGTCTCGCCCGCAGTCACGGGAGCGTCCCGCTCCCGCGCGCGGGCAAAGCCTGTCCTGAGCGGAGCGGAGGATCGCGGCAGTTTCCGGCCGGAGCCCCTGGACACCCGGGCGCTGTAGGGGTGGGGCTTGCCCTACCTGGGGCATTTGGGGACGGCAAGCCGTCCCCCTACGGCGGGGGCGGTTAACGGCGGATTGGGGACGTCGCACGAAGCATTGACGCCCCCCCGCGAGGTTGTTACTATGAGTTGATTTCGCTCGATCGAGGAGACTCTCTTATGGACCGTTTGACCCGTCACGAACTTAAGCAGGACGAATTCAAGGAATCGCTGGACCAACTCGAGCAGTATGTGGCGGCGCATCTGAAGGAAATCGTGACCGTCGCGATTCTGGCGGTGGTTGTGGTGGGCTCGGCGGTTGGTCTGAGGTACTACCTCGGCGAGCAGGAGTCCAACGCCAATCTCGATCTTGCTTCCGCTCTGAAGACTTTCCAGGCCTATGTGGGGACCTTCACGCCGGGCAGCATGCCCCCCGGTACGGAAAGCTATCCGACTGCCGCCGAGAGGTCCAAGGCGGCGCTGCAGAAATTCAATGCCATTGTGGCCAAGTACCGCCTGTTCCCCCGGCCGAAACCCGTGGGCATAGCGCTTTACCACGCGGGACTCTGCGAATCGTCGCTGGGAAACTCCGCCGCAGCCATAAACACCCTGCAAGAGGCTAGCCGGGATCGAGACCGTGAAATTGCTTCACTGGCTCAGTTGGCTCTGGCAGAGGAGTTCCTCAAGACCGGCAAGACGCAGGAAGCCGATCGAATCTATCAGAACCTCGCCGACCACCCCACTTTGACCGTGTCCAGGGCGAGTGCTCTGTTGGCGTTGGCGGATTCCTTCAAGAACTCCCAGCCGGCGCGAGCGCGGCAGCTTTACGATCAAATTCGGAAGGAATTCGGCTCGGAGCGCGCGGTTGCCCAAATCCTCAGTGAAGAGACGGCGGAAGCGCCGCCAAGCGGCGGCGGGCAGTAGGCAAAGATCAGGAAGGGGTCGAGGCGCACACCGGGCTCATCCACATTGACAACCGAAACCGCATCGCGCTATGATTTGTCCAGCATACGATTCTTATCATATCGTATGCCAGATTGCGCATATCAGTAACCCTGCGAATGTGTACAGGACGAGGCATGCGAACGACTATTAACATTGACGACCGAACTCTGGACTTGGTGATGAAGGAGACCGGAGCCCCCACGAAGACTGAAGCCGTGCGCCAAGCGCTTCAGGATTACGTTCGGAGGCGGAAGATCGAGAAGCTGATTGCGCTCAAGGGGAAGGTCAGTTTTGATGTGGACTGGAAGACACTCCGGAAAGGGTGGACTCGAACCGTTGCTGGTCCTCGTTGACACGTCAGTGTGGATTGAGTATTTCCGGCGAAACGATCCACTGATTGAAAAAGAGATGGACGGGTTGCTTCGGAGCGAGACGGTGGCGACCACGGGCTTGGTGCTAGCTGAACTTCGACGCGGCTGCCGGACGCCGAACCAGCTCAAGCTGATGCTAGACGCCCTGGAGCCGCTCACTTACCTGGAAAGTGAGCGAACGACCTGGCTTAAGGCGGGGGAGATCGCGGCAGAGGCAGGCGCGCGCGGGTATAAACTCGAGCTTGGCGATTCTCTACTTGCGGCAGTGGCCCTCCTCGAGAACTGTTCGCTGTTTACCCTGGACCGCGACTTCAGCCGCATCCCCGGACTGAAACTGCATAGTCTTCAACCTAACTAGGTTGGACTCCAGCCGCCACGCCCGGCGTGTTTTTCATGACCTCCGCAGACGGCAGCACGAGTGAAGATTCCCGAAAACCCAAGGCGCGCCTGCGCAAGAACCCAAAAAACTTCGCTCTGTGGCAGCGTGTTCAAATTCTCCTGGCCAGTTGGGTTGGCTATCTCGCCGTACTGCTCGTCGGGCGCAGCCTGCGCTGGGAAGTGCACGGCTGGGAAAACTGGGAAGCCGCCACGAAGATGGGCAAAGGGCTTATATACACCTTCTGGCATCGCGAAATCTTCTCCGCCTGCTGGTTTTGGAGAAAACGCGGAATCGTGGTGATGACCAGCCGGAATTTCGACGGCGAGTACATCGCCAGGATTATCCGCATGCACGGCTACGGAGCGGCGCGTGGCTCGAGCACTCGCGGAGCATCGCAGGCCCTGACGGAAATGATCGAGTGCCTGCAGCACGGACGCGACGGGGCTTTTACCATCGACGGCCCACGCGGGCCGCGCTACGTTGCCAAACGCGGCTCAGTGATGCTTTCCAAGGCTACCGGCGCCGCCATCCTCTGCTTCCATGTGGCCCTGCGTCGAGCCTACGTCTTTCGCCGCACCTGGGACTTGACGCAGTTTCCATACCCCTTCTCGCAAGCGGCGGTGTTTATCGCGCCGCCCATCGTGGTTGCGCCTAAGGCCGGCGAAGAGGAACAGGCGTTGAGTCTTCAGCAAGTGCAGGCCGCTCTCGATGAGTTGCGGCGGCAGGGCGAGGAGTGGGCAGCGCGAGGCGCGAAGGCGGAAAATGGAAAATAGAAAATGGAAACTGGGAAATAGAAATCGGAAACTGCAAAATCGAAATGGGGAAGCGGTCTGCAGACTTCATTCATTTGCTAGAAATCTTGAAGTCGAAAATCTGGTGTAAATGAGTCAAGTTCTTGCACTGCAGTAAAGCCCCTGAAACACGCGTCGTCGGGCTGGGGCGAAGCCCCGTTAGTGTCTTGAGTCAGAAGATCGTTAACAAAATCTTTTTCAAGCTCGACCGTCCTTAAGAGCCCCGTTAGGGGCGGCATAGAGTAGCCCAGGGCGTAAGCCCTGGGTTGGACGGCCCTCACCCCCGTCCCCTCTCCCGCGGGGCGGGAGAGGGGACGGGGGTGAGGGTGGTGTTCTCGAGTCCCACGGCTTAGAACTTGTGAAAAAATCGATGGCTGTCATCCTGAGCGCAGCGAAGGATCCCGGCAGTTTCTTGTGGTTCAGCGATTTACGAACAACTGCAGAGATCCTTCGCTGCGCTCAGGATGACACTTCCGAATTTCTTCACACCTTCTTATGCCGTGGGCTACTCGCTGCCGCCCACTCCGCGGGCTGAATTCTTCAACGAGCTTCTGACTCAGGACACTCGTTTCCAGTTCCCATTTTCCAGTTTCTATTTTCCATCTTCCGCCTCTGCCAGCCGTTGCAATTCGGGGAAAATGCCCTCCGCCTGGGCTCGCGTTGCCGCGAGGCTTCCTGAGCAATCAATCACATAGTCGGCGCGGCGGCGCTTCTCGTCGGAGGGAATCTGGGATGCGACTCGCCTGAGGGCGTCTTCACGCGAAAGGCCGGTCTTCGCCATCAGCCGTTCGATTTGCTGGTCAGGCCGGCACCATGCCACCAGGATTTTTCGAAAGCGATCCGCAGCGCCGGCCTCATAGATTACCGCCGCGTCGACAAGGATCACGGCTCCGGGGTTCCGGGCCCCCAACTCTGCCGCGAGTTCATCGACGCGCACGATCAGGCTGGGGTGCACGATCGCGGAAAGTTCGCGAAGTTTTTGCGGGTCAGCAAAAACCATCGAGCCCAGGCGCCCGCGATCGATCTCGCCGTCCGGCCTCAGAATCTCCTGTCCAAAGCGCGCGACGACTTGGCGGTGGACCGGACTGGAACTCCGGAGCAGCTCGTGACCCACACGATCAGCGTCAATCACTTTGGCGCCCAACTCCTCGAAGATGCGCGCCACGGTGCTTTTCCCGGAGGCGATCCCGCCTGTCAATCCGAAGTTTCGAGGCATAAGGGCAATTACGAGTGATGAGGAAAACGGTTCGCCTAAATTCCGATACCAGCTTGTAGGGGGACGGCTTGCCGTCCCCTGACGAACGGGGTAGGGCAAGCTCTACCCCTACACGTCGTCAGCCGACGAACACCCAGATACCATGAAGTACCCGGGAGCGCGGGCATCCTGCCCGCAGCGTGCGTGCAATTGCGGCGCGAAAGGCGGGCAGGATGCCCGC
>JBEKLY010000486.1:0-4670 GCA_050010015.1 Terriglobia bacterium | reverse complement strand
ACTTCCCCGGTCGAGCCGTTGATGGAGATCCAGTCCCCTTCCTTAATCACCATGGACCCCACGGTGAACTTCCGGCCGTGCTCGTCCACCTTGACGGACTCGCAGCCGGCCACGCAGGTCTTTCCCATGCCGCGGGCGACCACGGCCGCGTGGCTGGTCATTCCCCCGCGAGCGGTCTTGTCCTTTCGACTTTTGACTCTCGACTCTCGACTATTCTCACGTCCTTACCACCTCCACACCATCCTTGCGGAGTTGGCTCGAGAACTTTCGGTCGATCTGCTTGTCCGTGATCAACACTTGAACTCGACCCAGTTGCCCTGCGCACGCAAATGAAATCTTGCCCACCTTGCTGTGATCCGCCAGGAGAAAAACCTGGCGCGCATGTTGCATGACGAGTTCCTTGGTGTAGGCTTCGCTCGGATCGGTGGTGGTAAGTCCTTCTTCAAGCGTAAGGCCTATCGTTCCCATGAACGCCTTATCCACGTGCACCTCGTCCAGGGTATGACGAGTGAGAGGCCCAACCAGAGTCTGGCTGAGACGACGGAATTCGCCGCCGATCAGAATTACCCTCGGTCCCTGCGCTGCCAGCTCAATGGCGGCGCGCAAGGAATTGGTAACCACGGTAAGGTTCGAGCGCTCGCGGATCAATCGCGCCAATTCCAGAACAGTGCTTCCCCCATCCAGAAAAATCGTGTCGTTCGGCTGGATGAATCTGAGCGCCGCCTGCGCGATGCGTTGCTTTTCTCTCGCGGCGATGGAGGTCTTGTCGTCAAAGAGCGGCTCCTCGAGCCGGCTTTCGGTACCTACCGCGCCCCCGTGCACGCGCCGCACTTCGCCCAGACTCTCGAGCTGAGCCAAGTCACGACGAACCGTGGCCGCTGAGACCGCGAGCTGGCGGGACAATTCCTCGACGCTTACGACGTGATCAATGCGCAGGATCTGCCGCAATCGCTCGAGCCGTTTCGGTGCGAGCTCCTTGGGCTTGCTGGACTTCAACCTTTTACCTCAAATGCGGTTCCTGTCATGCTGAGCGGAGCGAAGCATCTCTGCAGTTTGCTAGGCTTGCCAAGCATGATCAGTTCTGCTCGATTATATTCGAAACTTGATTAAATTCAATCACATTCTTTCATTGTCAGGAAGGTCGGTGATAGCATGTGATTTCGACGAATCCGAATCGGATTCCAAGGCGTTTCCTGCATCGCGAACCAAAAAGCTCGTGCTGCTCATGCTATGATCGGACTATAAAGTGGACCGCCATGGAACTGATTTTTGCGTCAGCGACCGAGCAAGCCAGAGCGATTCGGGAAAAGCAAATCACGTCGGAAGAGCTTACGCAAGCCTGTCTCAAGCGACTCGCCGAGGTCAACCCCAAGCTGAACGCGGTCGTGCAACTACCCGCTGACACGGCGCTCGCCGAAGCCCGCGCGGCTGACAGGGCTCTCGCACACGGCGAAATCAAGGGGCCGTTCGACGGCGTTCCGTTTACTTTGAAGGACGCCATCGAAACGGCGGGAGTGATCTCGACGGGGGGAACGCTGGGCCGCGCGAACTATGTGCCCAAGGAAGACGCCACGGTGGTTAAGCGTCTGCGCGCTGCGGGAGGCATTCTTCTCGGCAAGACGAACTGCCCCGAACTCGGCTGGGCGTGGGAGAGCGACAATCTTATCTATGGCCGCACGAACAACCCTTACGACCTGTCGTTGTCGCCGGGCGGCAGCAGCGGCGGCGAATCGGCCATCATTGCAGCGGGGGGCTCGCCGTTCGGCCTGGGAAGCGACGCCGGTGGGAGCGTGCGATTCCCCGGCCATTGCACCGGGATCGCAGCGATCAAGCCGACCTCCGGCCGCGTTCCGCGTACCGGCCACTTCCCCGGCCCCGGCGGAACGCTCGATGCGCTCTGGCAGATCGGCCCGCTGGCGCGAAGCGTTGAAGACCTTAACACAATTCTGCCCATCGTTGCCGGCGCGGACTGGCGCGATCCCTCCGTTGTCCCTATGCCGCTGGGCGATGCGGCACGGGTCAATCTCAAAGCCCTGCGCGTGGCCTTCCATACCGATAATGGAATCGAGCCGCCCAGTCAAGAGACCGTCGACGCTGTGTTGGCTGCAGCGAAAGCCCTCGAAACGAGCGTCGCCGCCATCGAGGAGGCTCGACCGCCCGGCATCGAGCACACTTACGATCTCTACTTCGGGCTTTTCACTGCCGACGGCGGCGTGGCTCTTCGCGAACTGCTCGAAACCGCCGGGACGAACGAAGTCCATCCGCTCATGCAATGCGTTCTGGAACTGCAAAGCTCACACGCCAGGTCGATGGCGGCTTTCGTCAACCTGACAGGTCAATGGGATGCGTTCCGCCGCTCACTCCTTTCCTTTATGGAGCGGTATGACGTTCTCGTGTGCCCGGTGTGCTCGTTCACGGGCATGACGCACGGGTCGACCTACGACCGCCTGCCGGCATTCAGTTACACCATGACGTATAACCTGACGGGCTGGCCCGCGGCGGTGGTGCGGGCCGGAACTTCCCGCGACGGCTTGCCGATTGGCGTGCAAATCGTAGCGCGGCCGTGGCGCGAGGATGTTGCGCTGGCAGCGGCTTCAATAATCGAGAAGGCTTTGGGTGGTTATCAACGCCCACGTTTGTAATACGAGCCGCAAACCTTGAGAATCAGGTCTTCGCTGCCCGCTGCCCATTGTGATTGTTCGCCTGCGGCTCCGCCGTCCCGCCTTGCGGAAAGGCTGTGCCTTTCCGGCCATTTGCCTTCAGTTCCTAGTTTCTCGGCGAGGCTGGGCCTCGCCGGTTGAGGCGCAGCCTCAACCTGACCAGTCCTGAGGCCGATCCTCGGAAAGGCAAAGCCTTTCCGCAAGACAGGGCGGCGAAGCCGCACCAAGATTCGTCCGAGCCGCTTATCTGCGAGGCTGTGACGCCTTTCATGCTAAGATGGTCGCCGTTGCGCTGATCGCCAGGCAGCTTAGAGGGAGAGGTGATGAGACCGAATCCGATATCTTCGTTCAAGGTCGGGACGCTGGCGGTTGAAGTCTACGAAGACCGCACTGCTTTAGGGCAGGCGGCCGCGACTGCGACCGCAAGCCGGTTGCGCGAGCTGGCGAAGCAGCACGAGACCGTGCCGGTGATTTTTGCCACAGGCGATTCGCAGCGCGCCACTTTGCATGCGCTCGCGGCCATGCCGGACGTGCCCTGGAATCAAGTCATCGGATTTCGCATGGATGAATACGTGGGGCTCCCGGAGGACCACCCCGCCTCGTTCTCGCGTTACATGCGGGAGAATCTGACCGGCCGCGTTCAGTTGCGGCACATGTACGAGATTGACGGGGCTTACGCCAACGTGGAGAAGACTTGCCGGGAGTACTCAGAGTTGCTCCGGGCGCACGCGCCGTTGCTCTGCCTGCTGGGCGTTGGCGAGAACGGCCACCTGGCGTTCAACGATCCGGCGGAAGCGCTCTTCGAAGATCCGGTCGACGTTAAACAGGTTACGCTCGACCTTGTCTGCCGCCAACAGCAGGTTAACGAGGGTGCTTTTGCTAACGTCGCGGAAATGCCTGAGAGGGCCATCACAATTACGGTGCCTGCGCTCTTTCGCGTGCCGGAGTTGATTCTTTCGATTCCGGGCCCACGCAAGGCTAAGATTGTAAAACGGACTTCGTACGATGCGATTTCGACCGCCTGCCCGGCCACGATCCTGCGGCGGCATCCCAATGCCACGGTGTTCCTGGACCGAGATTCGGCGGCGGAATTGACGCTGTAGGGGCGGCCATTGTGGCCGCCCGCGCGGGATGCCCTTGCGCCAGCCGCGCGGTCGGCCGACGCTCGATAATTGAAGACGGCAGTGCTTGGCCCAGCGCAATTGCCGTCAGAAGAACCCCCTCACCCGTCCCGCCCCGGCTGATGAAAACGCCGGCTGCGGGCCACCCTCTCCCCCAAGGGGGCGAGGGATGTAAGTTGCAACTGGCCTCCGCCCGATCCAAGATGGTTAGTGCCGGAGCGTCAGCCGAAGTCGAAGCATTTCCGCACCACAGGCGGGTGGTACGCAGATCCGGTTTGCGAATTGCCCTGATCAACAACCCCGCAGATTATCCAGCGGGGGGTTCGCGACGCCCCTACGACGCCCTCGGAGATTGGCGATCCCGCGATACGATTTCCTGCCCGTAGTATTTGGAAACAAAAATCAGGCATAATCTTCCTATTTTGAACGAATTTGTAGGTACTCCCTTCGACCCTGGGCGTCAACGAGCTAGGTTATAAAGTGGAAAACTGTGTCAGGGTGGAATCGCGCAGCGCGAAGAGGTGTCAGGTGCCAACGCAAGTGCTTAGTGGCGAGCGGCTAGCCACCTGGGTCCATTTTGGCGGCTCACCCATATGCTTTTCAGGGTCCGAAACGGGGCGCTGACCCTTAGAGATGTTAAAAATGGAGATCGACCCGGCTATGTGTATGAAAACAAAGGCGACGATGACAAAATGTCCAGCCAAAAACACGGCTTTTACAAGAAAATCCAGCAATTGCGCCATAATCGACAAGAATCGGTCGGGCTTTTTAGCCGAAAATGCAGAAATTGCGTGATAACTCGGAACGAATTAGCCTCAGCTTTCAGAGTCCGCCCTTTCAGTTCGTTCAGGGCAAGCTCTGAGCCCGTTCGTTTCACTCAGGGCTGCTC
>JBEKLY010000485.1:0-4682 GCA_050010015.1 Terriglobia bacterium | reverse complement strand
TCCCGCCCCGATACTGTCGACTACTGTGGCCGGGCCGGTGTCTATGTCGCTGGGGTGAATTTCCCACTTCTTACTGCCCTTTAATGCTATCACGCCCTCTTTTCCGCACTTCGTAACCACGGTAGGGCTGAAACTAGCGAGGCGCTGCGCGGCTTTGAGCACGTCAGTTTCTCCGGTAATCGCCATGGCCTCGTTTTCATTAGGGAAGAAGACGTCCACCAGCGGAAGCAGTTCGGTAACCCCTTCCCAAAGGTTCTCCGGATCCCAGTTCACATCGAGCGAGGTCGTTATTCCGGCGCTCTTGCACCGGCCGATCCAATCCCTCCAATGCCCCCGCAGACTGCGTAGCAGGAAGTAGCTGGCGATGTGCCAGTGACGCGCAACGGCAGACATGTCGTCAGGAAGGTCCCGTGGCTGGACGGCATCAATAGTGCCCAAATAGGTCAAGATCGCACGATCTTGGGGATCCGCCAGGGCCACGCCGAGACCGGTTTTGAGCGAAGGGTGCCGGCTAACGCGCGACGTCTCGACTCCAGTTTCCTGCAGTTTCTGAAGAACGAATTCACCCAAGGCATCCAGCCCGACCCGACCGATCACCCCGACTCTGGCACCCAGCTTCGCAAGCTGGCAGGCGAAGATATTGGCGGACCCGCCGAGTTCCAGCTCGTAATTCTCGATGATCTGCTCAATTTGATGAAACCGGGGCCGGACGTCCCCCGTCAGCACGAGGTCGACGCACATGTCGGCGACGGTGAGCACGTCGAGACGTTCACCGTTGTTAGCTGTAGCTATTTGCATTGAATTCTGGCCCAATCCTGGCGTATGATGCGATTTAGTAAAGCGGTTGATTCGCAGGCCAGTAAAACACAGAGGAACAAGCGCTGTCAAGACGAACGTCGGACGAACGATTGCGATTGAGCGGGGGGACTGTGGCGTTGCTCCGGGTAGGCGCTAACGATCAAACCGGCCGCAATTGATCGAGTCAGTTGCGTAGCTCGTGTACTTGATTTCAGGATCAGGAAAAAAGGGATCGCAAATATGGTTGCTCAAATGAAGGATGTTGCCGCGCGGGCCGGGGTCTCGATGACCACTGTGTCTCAAATCCTGAACCGAAAACGTGGTTTTTCAGTTTCCAGGGAAACACGTGAGCGCGTCCTCGGTGCGGTGCGCGAACTGAAATATCGCGCCAACATTCATGCCCGCCGTTTGGCGCAGCGCCAGAGCAGTACCGTGGGGCTCATCATCTCGGAAATCTCCAACCCCTATTTTCCGGACATTATTCGAGGGTTCGAAAAGGCCGCGCTAGAGCGCGGCCTGGAGCTTTTGCTCTGCAACACTGAGTACGAAGGCACGCGGGTGGAAGCGGCGATCAACAAGATGATTGACGACAAAGTGCGCGGCGTGGCCGTGATGACCTCGATGTTCGACGAAAGCCAGGCCAGGGAATTGCTGGCTCATCACATTCCAGTGGTCCTGCTGATCTCCGCGCTGAAGCACCCATTACTCCGGCAGCTTCAGGTCAATTATGCGAAAGGCTTCTCTGCGGCGCTCCAACATCTGCTGAGCCTGGGGCACGAATCATTCGGGGTCATTAGTGGGCCGCTGAACACGCGCTCCGCGGTTGACATCCGTGACGCGCTCATTGACGCTCTGGCCCGGCATAATCTTCAACCCTCTCACATCCTCGAGTCGCACTACAAAGTTGACGGCGGCGCTTCCGCGGTTCGCGCGTTGCTTTCAAAGCCTCCCCTGCCGACTGCCTTGCTCTGCTGCAACGACCTGATTGCGCTGGGTGCAATCAGTGCCTTGCAGGAAGCCGGCGTTCGAGTTCCGGAGGACGTTTCTGTAACAGGGTGTGACGACGTATTCTTCGCCCGCTTAGCCCGCCCTCCGCTAACCACGGTACACGTTCCTCGTCAAGAGATGGGGAGATTAGCTTTTGAGATGCTGTATGAAATAAGGCAGCGTGCCAGGCGTCGCGCAGAGAAAGCGGGCGTGGAAACCCATCTTGTCATCAGAAAATCGACCGCTCCGCCGCGCGCGAATACACAGCGGGCCGCTTAAACGCTTATACACTAAAGAAGCTCCGAATACACTTGGCTCTTTCAGGCGACAGTTTCTGAACCAAGATGTAATCGTCAATGACGTTCCGTTCAACGAAAGTCAGACACCCCCCGCAGAGCGGGTGGCTTGATGAGTGGGGCCGCCTCAAAGGCGGTCTCCCGATAGTTTAGGCGTCGCGCTGAAGCGCGCCTTGGTTATGGATTCACAACTGTCCACCGTTTCCATCCGCTTCTTCCTGTTCGCGGACGTATTGGCGGACTTGGTCCAACTCGAACCCGACGGTGGATACGGCGTATCCACGGGTCCAGAAGTGCTCGCCCGCGAAATTTCGCTCTTTGCCACACATTCGGGTTACGGCGGTCGCGCTCTTCCCTTTCAGAAACCCGATCACCGAAGCCAACGGGTGCTTGGGGGGAATCGCGATACACATATGCACGTGATCCGGCATCAGATGGCCATCCAAAATCTGGCACTCTTTCTGCCGGGCCAAAGCGTGGAAGACTTCTCCCAAGTGTCGGCGCGTCTTTCCGAACAGCACCTTGCGCCGTCGCTTGGGGACGAAAACGAGCCTGTCCCGAGGGATCATTCGCGAGAGGCCTCAGTAAGGACTGCGGCGTGAAAGGAGTCCCCTATGAATAGCGAAGCCGTCGCCGCCTTTGAGAGCATCGAAAGTGCGCAGGAATATTTCGGGCTTCTGGCCCAGGTAGTTCTGGAGTCTCAGCAGGCTGTTCAAGCGGACATCCAAGAGAAAGCGGACTCGGTATCTTCTCGTCATTTGGACGCACTGCGCCTAATTGGATACGATCTGGACAAGCTTGCGCACCACATCAAGGCCAGCCGCCGCATACTCAACGATCTCCGCATGCTACGCCGGATTCTTTACAACTGATGCCTGCATAACCCAGAGGCCTCGGATCAGGGATGCGCGCCGCCCTGGCGGCGTTTTCCCTGTTGGCAAGACGCGTCACTCGAGAACCCTCAGGACATGACGCAAACTTCAAAGTGCGAATCAAGGGTTAACACTCAGCCCGGCAAGTATTCGCTGGGAACCGATGACGTCATAGCCCTCAAGACGGCTGGCGTTTCGGAGAAGGTCATCACGGCAATGCTGAACAAGTCAGCCAGTGCGCCGACTCCGGCAAGCTTGGCTCCGGCGGGGGTAACAGAGGTGAATCGGGAAAGGGAAACCACGAATCTGGATAAGTCCAATCGAGAGCCGTAAGCAGGACAAGACGCAGAGATTCCGAACGAGCCGGGTCTCTAGATGATGGACCAAGGGGGAAGCTTGCCTCGCATCGAGGGCCGGGTTACTTCGTTCGAGCGCAGTGGCAGCCGCCCACAAGAACCTGCGGTATCTGTTGCTCAAAGCCCAGCGCATGGCCGTGACGAACACCGAACTGGTCGATTTTCAAGTTGCGAAGAAAGCCGCGTAAAATGGCTCACTTCTACAGATTATTGCGGAGAGCCGAAATAGTAAGGGCTTTGGGTTGGAGTTAGGAAGGAGACATCATGGCCGCTGAGAACGCGGGGATACGTGTCCAGGAAGCCACAACCTGTTTTCTTTGTGGAGGCGTAGGCACACAGCTTTACGGGGACTTGTCCGACCGACTGCTCGACGCGCCGGGTTCATGGAATTTGCGGTGCTGCAAGGTTTGTGAGGTTACCTGGCTCGATCCCCAACCCCTTCCCGATGATATCGGCAAGTTGTACGGTAACTACTATACTCATCAGCCGTCTGAGAAATGGCAACCTGGTTCAATTCGGTGGAAATTGCGACAGGCCGTACAGGGGGCCATGTTTGGCTTTGCCAATTACCCGTCCACTTGGTTATGGCGGCTATTCGGCATCACCGTGGGCAGACTTTCGGCGCCTTAAGGACTGGGCCGCCCGGAACTTGTTCTGGATTGAGGGTCAGAAACCCCGAATCCTGCTCGACCTGGGTTGTGGAAGCGGCGAATTTCTCCTCGATATGAAGGCCTTGGGTTGGCAGGTACTAGGAGTCGAGCCTGACCCGAACGCGGCCCGCGTCGCCCGTGAGAGAACCGGATCCACCGTCTATGCGGGTCAATTGAAAGATGCCGGTCTAGCCGACGCCACCCTTGACGTCATCATGATACATCACGTCATCGAGCATCTCCATGACCCTTTGGCAACTCTCAGGGAATGTCACCGCCTGCTTCGTGCGAACGGCAGGGTGGTTATCATCTCTCCCAATATCGCGGGACTTGGGCACCGATACTTTCGGCAATCGTGGTTACACTTGGACCCGCCTCGGCATCTACTCCTTTTCTCTCCTCGCAGTCTCCGGACCTGCGCTGAAGGGGGGGCTTGGAAATCCAGGTCATGCGCACAAGTAGCAGATGGGCTAGATTCACTTGGGATGGCAGTCAAATCATCAAGCGACGGATTGCGCACAAAAGGGCTCCAGGTAGGATAAGTAAACTAGGCGCATATGCCTACTCTATATTTCAGGGTATGGCGAGAGCCGTCCGGCCAAGCGCTGGAGAAGAATTATTCATGGTTTCGATTAAGCGAGGGGAGAGTTGACGAGCGGGCAGCCACGGTCAGTGCTTTGCTGACCGTGGGCTTCGCTCATGCCCGATCCCCCAGCGGCAACC
>JBEKLY010000484.1:0-4697 GCA_050010015.1 Terriglobia bacterium | reverse complement strand
GCTCGGTCCCACGGCTCACGCCGTGGGCTACTCCCTGTCGGCCCTCCGGGCCTGAATTTAGTGGCGAACGAGACCCGAATTGCCACCACTTGACCAGTTGAGGCGTTAAGTGAACGCTTATGAGGGCAAGCCCTCCCCCTACACCGCGCGGGTCTAGCCGCGCTCGCCGCAGACGGTTCAAGTACCTCACGGTCTGAGTGTCATCCAAGCGGCAAGCAGATCCATGGGCCACTGCAGGAAGATCATCCGCGGGAGGGCGCGCGTCCGCAGGTAGATGAGTTGGACGATTACGATGAGCGGCAGGAAGTAGAGGAAGCGATAAATGATCAGGCGCCAGTCGAGCACCAAGGGGAACATACTGTGCTGGAAGGCCCACCAGAACCCTACCACCGTCACCGTGACCCAGGTCTTGCCAGTTAGCGCCTTGAGCCGGGCGGCAGAATAAGCCTGGTAAATGGCTTGTTCGGTGGGCGACCAGACGAGCCAGAAGACAGACAAGCTATAGTAGACAGCCCAACGTGGAAGATGTCGTGCGGAGATGAGGCCCATTGCTGAACTCGCGGTATTGAGATGGATGGTCCCATAAACCAGCCAAGAAGCAAGCGTCGCGCCGCCCCCCACCACGATTGGAAAGAGGATGAGGAAGAGCGCCAGACCCCACAGCGCCTCCCATCTAAGCCGGGATCGATCTATTCCGAAAAGGTCGCGGAGCCGGATGCCTTCCGAACGTGCCCGCCACCATAGAAGCAGCAGACATCCGATATCGATGAGGGTTGCATAGACGGTCCACCAGGGCGCTTGAGCTCGCCAAGGGGAAGGATTACCACGGAGCCATAGGATGGCCGCCAGCCCGCCTTGCACCGCAAGAACGAGGCAGGTCCGCGCCGGCGCCAGAGCTACAGGTCCCCACCAACCGATGCGGCCGGATTGCACGCGTTGTTGGATGGCAAGCGCGGAGTTGGGGGTCAGGAGTTCGTCCGTCAACGTTCACCTCCTCGCAAGTCGCTTGAGGTAGTCCTCGAGCTCTCTCAACCTAAGCAACCTGGCGAGGAGCACCGTCAGCACCAAACCTACTGAGCTCACGATCACCAAAACCAGCAGAGCCTGATGGGTTGTTTGCCAGCCCAGTCGCAATCCCAACCAATTAGTCAGCTCGAAGCAAGCGACTCCGGTCAGCGCGGACACCGTCCCGATCTTAAGCAAGAACACCAGAAACCCCCGGCCCTCGCGATTGCGGGTGCGGCGATTCAACAGAAGAAGCAGAATCACCGTGCAGGCGGTAATGCCAAGGGAACTCGCCCAGGCGAGCCCGAGGTACTGAAAGTGGCGGGCCAGCCACCAGTATAGGGGAAGGCTGAGGAAAGTGATCCCGGTTCCCACCACGGCTGGGGTAATGGTGTCGCGAGCGGCGTAGAAAGCGCGCGCCAGGATGTTCTGCATCGCCCAGGCAAACATGCCGAGGGAAAAAACCCGCAAGGCGGCAGAGGTAGCTTCGAAATCGCTTCCGTGCAGGCGAGTGTGCGAGAAAAGGAAATGGGTAAGCGGCGTGCTCTGGGCGATGATCAAGGCGGAAATCGGGAGAAGAGGAACGAGCAACCCTTTCAGCGTGGCGTTCACGGCGCGGTTGAGGTCATCGAGTTTCCCCTCCGAATAAAGCTGTGCCATGTATGGAAACGATGCCACCCCCACCGACATACCGACCACGCCGAGCGGTACGCGCATCAGCGCCTTCGCATAGGTCAGCCAAGTGATGGACGCGCGGCCCAGATAAGAGCCGAACCAACGGATGATCCAATCATCTGTGGCAGGAAGAGAGAGTGCCAGCATAATTGGGATCGAGAGCCTGATGAACCAACGGAAGCCAGGATGCCGGATGTTCAGGTTGGGAGTAAAGCGTGCCCCAGCCCGGCGAGCGCCATAAATCTGGAGAAGGAAATTTCCACAGAATGCGCCGGCCACCACTCCCACCGCGAAGCCCGTCATGCCGAAGCGCGAAGAGAGCAACAATCCGCCAAGAACCACCCCAAGGTTATAAACCACTCCGGCGACGGAGGGGATAACGAACTGCCGTTTGGCATATTGAACGGCAGTCAGAATGCTCCCCAGGTAGAAGAATACCTGCGCCGGCAACATCAATCGGGTTAGAAAGACGGTTTGCGCCTTGGCGGGAGGGGCAAAACCCGGCGCGATGGCTGCGACCAATTGAGGGGCGAAGATCTCGCCGATCCCCACCAACACCACAACCGCCAAACCCATCACCGTGACCACAGTCGAGAATGCTCGCCAACCCTCCTCCTCCTGATTTTCTGCCATGTAGCGGGAGAAGACAGGGATAAAGGTCACGCTCAGAGCGCCGGCGGCCACCAGGTAGTTCAAGAAGTCGGGCAGCGTAAAGGCTGCGTAGTAGGTGTCGGTGATGGCGTTTGCGCCGCTCTGGTGGGCCACCGTCCAGTCACGAAAGTAACCCAGCACGCGGCTCAGCAACACCCCCGCCATCACGATTCCGGAGGCTTTGGCGATTCGGCTCGTGACGCTCGAGATGGCCATTTGTAGACGCTAGCTCTCAGGGAAGGGGAAGCGCTTCCGGCAATGACCGCAACGTGCCATCTTGGGGCGGAACAGAAGGCGTTCCGCGGCGGTACGCCGAGAACGGCGAAAGTTGGCGCTGCCACAATACGGGCACCGGCCTGATTCCTGGCTCGAGGAACTGGCGGGTTCTTTTTGCTCGCCGGCGTTCGGCTGGATTTTCTTACCGGCTGTTGTTGACCCCTCTGGCTCATCAGGGTGTTTGACGTAGGGAAACCGTTTGCCGCACTTCTCGCAACGGGCCATCGGCGGGCGTTGCATAGCTCGTTCCAGGGCAGTGCGCTCGGTGCGATGGTATTTCGAGCTGCCGCAAGACGGACACTTGGGCACTTCATCGTTCGACGATTTGGCGTGGGCGGCTCCTTGCGGGACTTCGCCTTGGGTGTTCTCTTTGGCCATTTTTGGAAGTTCTATCTCCTCTGCACGTTGAGATTTGGCTGCTGGCGCCTCCGCTGACTCCGCCCGCTTAGGATGACCTGGATGCGGAAACCGCAGGCCACAAATCTCGCAACGAGCCATTGGTCCTCGGCGCAACATCCGCTCCTGGACGGTGCGCTCGGTTCGATGGTATCCGTTGCTGCCGCAAGCCGGACAGCGGAATCCCTGACCGCTCGGCAAATCGACCGACGCTGGAGCCACTCTCGGTCCGGGGCCTGTCTCCCCCCTCACAATTTCCCCGGGCTCCGCCCCCGACCGGGCCACGCTGGTCGGCTGCAGCCCCGATTGGGCCGAGCCAGAAGGATTATTGCTATGCCTCGGCAGATAGCGTGCCGCGCGACAGCGGGAGCACTTTTGCAGTCTGTACCCCAAAGCCCGTGCGAGGTTGTACCTGAAGTTGTGCGGAACGGGATCGGTTTTTGTCGCGCCGCATTTGGGACATGGCGGAATCATGACAAACAATCGTGACGGTCAAGTTACAACGGGATTACATTAGCAGACGCCGACCGCGTCCGCAACCCGGAAGTGTGGCGATCGCAAATGTCGAGATGCTTTGCAGAGCCGCCGTCATTCCCGCGAAGTCGGCTCCGCCTCCTAAGCCTCCATCATGGTCTCGTCCTAACTCCTTGAATTATCGAAGGAAGATCGCTGCTATCACAGATTCCTAGAGGCTTTGCGCCATTTCACCCCTTCCGCCAGTTTGCCAACGGTCATTTTGCGCACCCCCCAATCTCAGAATTTTCGCCTGCTTTTTGCCCAGGTTCTCCTCCACAACTTGTTAAGCTCCTCTATTCCTTCGGCTTGAACTCCTCGTGCGGGAGTTCCCCGCTTGCCTCGAGTTTGGCATGAAGCGTGCCCGTTTCGTGGGTGCGAGGGACTTCGGGTCCTAGGGACCCGTCGTTCGACGGGTTAGGGGGTTGGGAATTCCGGAAATAGGACGAACCGGAGTTCTTGACCCCCTATAAAATCTCAAGTTCGAACGCGCGCCACGAAAGTCCCCTTCGCGACTCCAGGGCAACCCACGAGAGGCATAGGACCGTGAATATTGTGAACCAAGCTTGGCCGATCGGCTTAATGGGCAACCTGGATCCGGTATTGATTGGAGTTGCGGCCCCTACGATCAACCGAGCTGCTTTGCGCTCGAGCGGGAATCGTTCCCGTGGACAATGCATTTCCGCTGGTGCGGCATGGATTTCCACAGGTCCGGGGGAAATACGACGGCCGGGAGCACAGCCGATCGCCGCAATTGCCGGAGAGATGGACAAAAACGTGCTCAAGGAAATAGTGGCTGCGTCAAACAGCCGCTACTAAGAAGCGGGTCGTGCAATGTCGCCTAACAATTTAGACTACAAACCGCGTCTCGTTTTTTGGGAGGTTACCAAGGGGTGCAACCTACGTTGTATCCATTGTCGCGCCACCGCATCAGAACTCTCATCACCATTAGACCTACCTACAACCAAAGCCCTGAACTTAATAAAGCAAGTCTCTCAGTCATACCTACCAATCATAGTTCTGAGCGGTGGCGAACCTCTCTTTCGTCACGACATCTTTGAGCTTTCGAGCTACGCCACATCCCTGGGGATTCGAGTGGCGCTGGCCACCAATGGAACGTTGGTCGACAAGCAGGTGGCGCGCCGGATTCAGGAATCGGGAGTGCGGCGTGTTTCCATCAG
>JBEKLY010000483.1:0-4715 GCA_050010015.1 Terriglobia bacterium | reverse complement strand
GCGCTTGCCGGGCTACATGTTGAACGGGTAATCTACAAGGTGAATTCCTTTCAGTTCACAAGATCAGCCAGGCTTGTCCTGGCACTCCAGAGGAGGGCAAAAAGCGCCCACCTCTGCGCTACCTGCTCTTGGAACTCTGCGGGATTGGGAACAGGGCCGAGTGGAGCCCGACCAGCCGGCTAAGGCCTACCTCACCGTCATCGCGCGCGATCCCCAAGGCGTCGAGCGTGCATTGCATCCCGTGCGCAGCTAACAGACGGATTTCCACGGTTGTCGAGAATCTGTGCGCGGGTGGCGCCGACATTGCCTTTGATGTCGCCGACCCATGGATCCAACAAAACCCTTGGGCTATCGGTTGCTATATCGACAAAGGGCGCATACATAGAAGGCAATGTATGCGCCACCCGCGGTTTGATCGTGGACCGTGTCCAGGATACTGTCGGACCCGCGCGTGCGAATTTGATGGCCCTGCCATGCGACGGAAAGGACGCGGACCACAAAACCGGTGGTCCGCGCTACTCGCTAAAGTGATCAAGACCACATATTCAGGAAGGTGTGGCACGAAAGGATTCGGATATTCGCTTTCTCAACCGCGAATATGGCGAGTCGCTGGTAGTACGAGTTAGTGCCCGCTGGAAAATCCACCACCCCGCGCCACACCCACCCACGATTAGGAGGAGGAATATGAATGAGACGAGAAACCACCTCGTGTGTTGTTGCTGCCAGATGGTTCCCCAATCGGTGCTCGCAAAGAGACCGGCGAGGCCCAGCACAGCACCCACGAACGCGCCTATGCAGAGGTCACGGTTCGCCCGTGCCTCGCTAATGTTCCCATCGCACAATATCTGAAACTCGTCCTCACGCAGCGGAAATCCAACCTCATCGGGGCGCGGGTTTACAACTATCGAGCTGACGTGAAAAGTCGCGCCTTCTGGCGCCTTGGTGTGCTGGTCGGCTGTGCTCATGGCTCACCTTGTGGCAATACCGAGCATGCTTAGGTTGTGGAACATCGTATAGCCGCAGTTTGTGCACGAGATCGCGAGGGCTTCGAGGTAACTCCTACCCCCAGGAATATGTGCGGCATACCTGAACATCTTTAAAGTCAGCGGGTCAGCCGGGATTGCCAGAAGATCAACCGCCCAATCTTCTGCTTTGCATCTAGGGCAGACATCGTTCGTGACCTTCCGCTCTCGCAGCGTCTCCAGTGCTTGTTTGATGATGATTTCCATTTCTGGGCTATGAGGAGGATTCAGTGGCATAACTGTCCCAACCTTGGAAAGTCCTAAACCGCGGCTTGCCTTCCCGCGATTAAGATTATACCCCTGTTCTGTCCGCATTGGCGCGTTGCCTGTCTGGCAGCGAAAGACGACCCTGGATTGCAATCCAGAATCGTTTGTCACCGCTTCGTCACCGCCCATAGGCGAGCATGGCTTGAGCCGTCCGCGTGCGTGTGAGTGGCAGCAAAGCGCACGGCGGGGCATTCTGGAAGAACGTCGTGTTGACTTGGCCTTACGCGGGCTGGCGCAGAGCGAAGCTCTGCGATCCACTGAGTCGTGATGCCCATACGAGAGCGCAGAGTCGCGCTCTGCGCCCGCCCCGGAAAAACCCAATCGCGCAGTGGCGAACGGGCCCGAAACATTATGGAATCTGGGAAATCTTCCTTGCCGTGTCCAAAACGAACTGCGCTTCCTCCTGGTTGGGCTCGCGACCCGTCGCGTGCACTGCTCGATTCCGGATTGAAGTGACTTCATCTACAGCTACTCGCATGTTTTTGTCGATCACACCTGCACGCTCAAGTAAGGTAGCGGTATTGCGGGCAGAAAGTCGCGGTTGAAGACCGATATCACGCCGGTTGGCGAGTTCGCGCAACAGGTGTTCGAGGATGACCGCAGTCACGGCGATGGCGCCGCGTGGGGAACCCGCTGCGATGAGTCTTTCGGCTTCCGCGAATTGGTCCTCCGTCAGGGCATGCGTAATGGCCTCACGCAAGTGTTGACGGCTACTCTCGAGATCGGTCGAATAGCAGAGCACCCGTCGAGAAGCGATATCAAACGGGAGTTGTGACAAGTCGCTTGCCATCAGGATGACCGGTTTACGCATTGCCTCGGCAAATCCCACTTCGTAGAGTACATTTGGGTTTCGGTCTGTGACTTCCGCTATGCAGAGGCGCGCCTGCTGAATCGCAGCACGGATTTGTTCCATCACAAACCCCGTTCCGGGAATCTCATCTGCGCGAACGGCGGACAGCCCCGTATCCTCGATTGCGGGGACGATCAAATCTCGGTAGATGCGGTCATGGGGCTCGGTGAAGGGCATCATCACGAAACAGAGCTTTGATGTACTTTGCAGCAATGCGGCCGATGTCTCCTGATCTGGTGCCGGCTCGGAAGTCCCCGGAGAAACTTCCTCGAAGATGTCAGGCCGAGATCGGCGCAATCGTGCACCGGCTCGCGTGTCTAATTTTCGCTGGGTATTTAGAAAGAGATCTTGGAGCATTTCGTCCTTCGTGCGACCGTCAGACACAAGATTGATGATGTGAATACGACGGCCGAAAGCAGCCTCTACATCGCTAACCTGAGCATCGAACTGGACCACGTAGGACATTCTCTCGAATTGCCCTAGACGAGATCTCACGACCTCTTTAATGCTCAGGAAATCTGGGTCTGTCAGACTGTATCCGATGAATAGCGGTGTTCGTGTGATCAACATCGCGGACAGGTGTGTTGCAATGACCGGGTATGCGTCCAGGAACCGCTCATAGTCCTTCTGTGTCAGCACGATGTGTTCTTCGTGGCGAAGGTCACCGTGCATCTTGACGATGCTAGTTGCCGTTTGACCCGCATGAAACGGGAGTTGGAGCTCACCGACCAGGGATCTAAAGGGTCTACCGGATGCGGAGTATGCTGCTTCAAGCAACACGTCAAAATTCGTTGTGTAAACTGTATCGAACGGTAGCTGGGAAAACGCGACCTGCGACCTGCCGGGACGAGCGTCATCCACGTGAAGAGCTCGGCGTACGGCTTCAATAAGCTGTACACGCCCAAACCGGCGTTCGTACTCTTGCCCGACTTGTGGGCCAGACAGCGTTGCATCGAGGCCGCCTTCTGAAGCCAGTTGCGACGCCAAACCTGCCCAGTCTGGCATACTCCCACAGGATACAGTCGCATTCCGAGAGAAACCTGCTCCGATAAACGGAATACATCGACCCTCTGCAATATCAGCGAAGAGCGGAAACGGGAGTTCCAGCGAGTCGGGCATGCCCACATATTAGCCCGAATCGGTTTCAGGCGCACGAGGTTGATCCCGGTGCACAGAGCGTTCTAGACGGGCGACGTAGGAGCGGGGGCGCAGAGGTAGCCGTAGTTTGGCTTCCTCTGCTGCTCTTCTAAGTCCGGGTGCGTGCATCGGCGGGCAGCAGGACGCGGTAGACGGAAAGGCCGCTCGGGGTCACCGGTGCACAATTCAGGCTGCCCTGACAGTCATGGACGCTCGACCACGGCCAGTCTTCCGCGCAGCGCGCCAGCCCCGCCCTCACCGGAGTCAGCGGTTCTCGGAGCCATTCATAGCTTGGTCGGAACGACAACGCCACGCGACCGCAACCTGCTGCCCCAAACTCTGCAAAAATCGGATGAGAGCGATATGGACAGGCGTGGATCGGCGCTCAGCGTAACGTTCTCCGCAACTTCGCTTGTTCTCACCATTTTTTGATGAGATCATGTCTATGCATGGGAGTGTGGGCGGAACTGAATAAATGGTATTGTCGGCTGCTCCGGGGAGGGTTCTATGCAGGTTCTGAAGACCAAGGCTGAAGTGGGAAGCGATGGGCGGTTGCGGGTCGACGTACCGGTCGAACTTCCTGCGGGCGCGGTCGAGCTTGTCCTTGTGGTGAGTGAACCACCCCGGCCGAACGGATCGAAATTTGACTTCTCCGGCGTCGTGGGGAGACTCGAATGGCAGGGCGACGCCGTCGAGGAGCAGAGGAAGATGAGTGATGAGCGAAACCTCCCTGGGCTTGCGCATCCGTGATTTATAAGTTACAATGAAATCTGTGATCGAGGTTCGCCACTACGTCAGCCGGGCGGGCAAAGACATTTTCGATGAGTGGCTTTCGGCACTGGCGGATCGACGCGCTCAGGCGAAAATTACCAGCCGTATTAACCGGCTGGCAGTCGGCAATTTCGGTGATAGCAAGCCCCTGAGCCAAGGTGTCTGGGAGTTGCGGATCGACTGGGGACCTGGCTACAGAGTCTATTACGCGATGGTTGGGAAACTTTGCGTTTTGCTTCTCTGCGGCGGTGACAAGAGAAAACAATCGGCGGATATCGGGCGGGCGGTAGAGTACTTGAACGATTACAAAGAAAGGACCAAACCGTTATGAGACGAAAGGCCAGCGTTTCCCATGATGAGGCGATGATCCGGCGGCTTCGCAAGGACCCGGAATTTGCCGCCGAATACCTCAAAGCGGCACTGGAAGACGAGGATGAACCGCGCGTGCTGCTCATCGCGTTGCGCCACCTTGCCCAGGCGCAGGGCGTCGCAAAAGTCGCTAAAGCCGCCGGCATCGAGCGGGAGAGCCTTTACCGCGCCCTCTCAGAACGTGGCAATCCCCGCCTGTCCACCTTGTTCGCGGTGACCAAAGCCGTCGGGCTTCGGCTTACCGTCGAAACCGCGTCATGACTATTATCGGACGGGAAACACCGGCCGGATTTTCAGGA
>JBEKLY010000482.1:0-4744 GCA_050010015.1 Terriglobia bacterium | reverse complement strand
TCAGCCAAGTTTTATATTCAAACCAATCCCACCAGCAATCCATTTGGCGCAGTCGGGTCCTTGCTGGGCTTCGAGCAGCAGCTTACGGCGGGTAGTGACGTGGGCACGATCAGCAACAACCTCATTCTCTCTCCCAACGTCACGTGGGAGCAACACGTTGGCTTCACGCGCTTGCGAGCTTATGCGGGAACCGGACAGGAGTTCGATCCGACGCAGTTGGGCATGAGCCTTCTGGGCGCGCACACCTTCCCCCAGTTCGATATCACCACTTCCGATTCCACCATCCAGGAAGGTCTGGAATTCGGCCCTAGCGCGAGTTTCGGCAACGCCGGAATGTACCAGAATCAGTGGGAATACGAATCCTCAATCAACATGGTGAAAGGCCGGCACACCATCGCCTTCGGCGGGCAATTGGACCGCACGCAGCTTAATGTCATCAACAACAACACCAGCGCCTCCACAGCCGACTTCACCAATTTTGAGACCTTCGTGGAAGGCAAGTTGCACGGCGGAGATGCGTTTTCCGGTTTTGCCAGCCGTTATTACCGTTCCGATACCGCCGGGGTGTATATCAATGACAACTTCAAGGTTCGGAGCAATCTGACCGTGACGGCCGGCTTGCGCTGGGACTTTGACGGTCCGCTCGCGGAAAAATACGGGCGGCTCACCGCCTTCAACCCCAGCCAATATTCCTACGATGTCGCCTCGGATACCCTGACGGCTTCGGGTTTGGAATTCGCCTCGGGAGGCAGCGATTCCTTGATGAAGAACCACCAGTGGGGCTTCGCGCCGCGCCTCGGTATCGCCTGGTCGCCCACCGCCAAACTGACCGTGCGCGCCGGCTACGGTATTTACTACGATCGCGGGGAACTCTTCAGCTACTTCTCCCCTAGCGCCGGCTCGGGCTTCAATGGCCCCTTTGGCGTGACGCTGGCGCCGCCCTTCGTCGAACCGATTGCCGCGACGACGAAGACCGGGGGTCTTTCGGCGCCATTCGGCACAGCCTCGGCTCCCCCCGTGCCGCCGGCTGCCAACGCCGCCAATTTCCTAGCCTACCTTCCCAATTTCTCGCAAACGGCCTGTGGTTATCCGGGATGCTGGCCGACGGGAAACCTGTTCGGTCCCTTCCTGTACGGCGGGTATGACATTGGCAACAAGCTGCCGAACACCCAGAACTGGACCCTCGACTTTCAATATCAGCCTTCCAACAACTGGCTGTTCGACGTTTCCTATGTGGGCAACCACGGCTTGCATGAGGTCCTGCCGGTCCCATTCAACCAGCCGAACATCGCCACACCGCAGAGCCCTCTGTGGTCGGCGAACGCCGCCAATGAGCAGATCTATTCCTACGGCGGCACAAGCCCGCTTCAGGCGGCCAACGTTTACGGGAGCCAAGTTCCGCTGGACCTCGAACCCATTTACACCAATGAGTATTCTGGCAACGCCCCGGTGCGCGTGCCTTACATCGGCTATGACATGAATTCGGTGCTCTACGAGGCCGAGGGCACCTCCGGCTTTAATGCCCTCGAGGCGCGGGTGACCAAGCGGCTTTCGAGCGGGCTGCAATTCACCGCTTCTTACACCTGGTCGCATGCCCTCGATGAACAAAGCGGACTGGGCCTGTTCGTCACGGGGAACAATCCCGTGACTCCGAAAGCCAATTATGCCTCGGCGGACTTTGATCAGACCCATGTGCTCCTGATCAATTACAGTTACACGTTCCCGAGCCTCAACTCGAACAGCAAGGCGCTGAAATACCTGGTGAACGGCTGGACCTGGAGCGGGCAGACCGTTGCCCAGAGCGGCCAGCCTTATAGCGTGTATGACTACTCGGGCTCGGTGGGTAGCCTCTACTTCGGGACTCTCGACGAGATTGGAAACCCCATCGTGCCCATCGCCCCGGGTGTGAGCTATAAACAGGCGGAAGTACAGGGTACTCACGGCGTCAACGCGGGGAAGCCGGTGTTGAATGCCAATGATTTTCTCCCCCAGTTTGTGGCCCCTGGCACTAATGGCGTGCCTCCCTGCGACGCGACGGGGTGCGATAACTACGAGTCGCTTTATGGGAACTCCGGCCGGAACACCTTTCGCGGTCCCTTCCAGGTCCGCTTCGATATGAGCCTGGCCAAGGATTTCACCTTCAAGGAGCGCTACCGCCTGCGTCTGGAGGGTGACGCTTTCAATATCTTCAATCAAGCCGATTTTGACACGCCCAACAACGATGTGGATTTCTTTCCTTACTATGAGGGACCTCCTTCGATCCCCCCCGAGGGCAGCCTGGGCGTGATTCAGCACACCCTCGGCAGCTCGCGCTTCCTGCAGTTGTCGCTGCACTTGTTGTTTTAGGCAAGCGTCGTAGGGTTTGTGTCGTCTCCCAGAAGTTCGTTGAGTGCGTCAGCCCGTGGAGCGGGCGTAAGCAAGTAGCCCACGCGTAAGCCGTGGGTTCGTGAGGCGGTCCCTCACCCCTCGTCCCCTCTCCCGCTCGGGCGGGAGAGGGGTGCCGCAGGCGGGTGAGGGCCGTCCAACCCAGGGCTCACGCCCTGGGCTACATTATTTCGCCCCTGGCGGGGCTGCAGACGCGTGGCCAAATCGTCTCGACCTATATTGCGAATTATTGAGACGCGACACTAATGCATCACGCGCACAGCCTCGTCGCACTCGTGAATCGCCGCGTCGATGGCCTGCATCGCCCGATCGCGATGGCCGTATCCGTCGTTGAGGGCCTTTTCGAGATGCTTGCGCGCGTTTCTTAAATCGTTCACGGCATCGTGATACTCCGGATGTTCTTCGGGCGCGGGTTTGGCCGTTGCCGTACGGAATACAGGAATTGCCAACACAAGGAGCAGCGTCAACACGGTCGCTATCCAAATCGTCAGCGTCTTCTTCTTCATATTTCCTCCTGGAAGTTAGTTTGCCCTGCGAAGGGAAGCTCGAAGGCAGCGAGCATCGAGCTTCACCCTGAGATTCTAATTACAGCATAGAAGCTAATGGGTGTCACGGCAGCGGGGCCGGCGGGAGTGTCCCATGTCGAACCCGAATTGCCTGCCCAGAAAATGACTCCCCTCCTCAGAGGGAGGAGGGGCAGGGGTGGTGGGTGCCGGCACCGCGGCGGGACCAACCACCCCCTACCCCCTCCTTAGCTAAGGAGGGGAGTCGTTTTCATCCTTTCTGGGTGCCCGTCACCCGGCGGGCATGAGCGCCCGCTTTGATTATCTGGAGAAATGAACTGGTGTTCAAATTCCTCGGAAGAAACCCCTCACCCGGCTCGCTACTCTCGCCACCCTCCCCCATGGGAGAGGGCTGAAATCAATCATCGTTGACCGCCCTCTCCCGTGGGGAGAGGGTGGCCCGCAGCCGGCGTAGTCATCAGCCGGTGCGGGACGGGTGAGGGGTCATTTCCGAAGAATCCAAACACCCCGCTCCGGCTGATGAAGTGGCGCAGGCAATCCTGCCTGCGAGGAGGCGCGCCATGCGCCAGCCTTAGAGACAGGCAAGAGTGCCTCGCACACGCCTCTCCTCAAGGGAGACGGCCGTCAATGACGGTTGTTTTCAAGCTCACCGAGCAAGGCTTGGTGCGTCCAAACAAAACGAGCACCTGATGCGTATAACCTATAAGATACGCGTACCAGAAAAGGAGAATGTGTTTATGAAGTCAAGCCGCTGGCTCCCCATGAGCATTCTAACCGTCGCTGTCTTGTCTTTGTACGTCCCCGCCGCCGCGCGCGCCGCGGAGGGGCATTTTGCGCGCACTTTGCAGGTTTCCGGCCCGGTCGATCTCGAGGTCCAGACGGGCTCGGGAAGCGTCGAGGTGCGCACCGGTGACAACTCGACCGTGCGCATCAACGGCACAGTCCGGTCGTCAGGAGGCTGGTTCGATAGCTCGGATGCGGAAAGCAAAGTCCGCTACATAGAAGCTCACCCACCCATCGAGCAGCACGGCAATCTCATCAAGATCGGCCGTTTTGATGATCACGAAATGGATCACAACGTCTCCATCAGCTACGAGATCGTGGTGCCTACTGAGACCCGCCTGCGGTCCAACACCGGGTCCGGCGAACAGAGTATAAACGGCGTGCGCGGCCCAGTGGATGCGTCCTCCGGCTCCGGGCACCTTCGGCTGACCAATATCGGAGACGCGGTCAGGGCTTCAACCGGCTCCGGCCACATTACCGTGGATGGAGTGAAAGGGGAAGTGCACGCTTCGACCGGGAGCGGCCAGATCCAAGCCACAGGCGTGGCGGGCGGCCTGCACGCTTCGACGGGCAGCGGCAGCGTCACGCTGCGGCAGACGGCGCCAGGCGATGTGGAGGTGAACACCGGCTCCGGCACGCTCGAACTCGAAGGCGTTCACGGGCATGTGCGCGCCGAGACCGCCAGCGGAAACATCACGGTGGAGGGGGAAGGCCGGGAATCGTGGCGGCTCTCGACCGCTTCCGGCAATGTCACGGTGCGCCTGCCCAGCCAACAGGGGTTTACGCTCCGGGCCCACACGGTCTCCGGCGGCATTCACACTGACCGGGAGATGACCGTGCAAGGAACGTTGAGCAAGCATGAAGTGGAAGGTAAAGTCGGCGATGGCGCGTTCGTGCTGGACGTGAGCACCGTCTCGGGCAATATCCGGGTCGAGTAACCCATCTTCGCCGGTGGTCGGCACCATAGTCGAGTCGTAGCGCGGGCGTCTCGCCCGGGGTGGCGGGAGCGTCCCGCTCCCGCGCGGGGGCAGGATGCCCGCGCCACAGCGGGC
>JBEKLY010000481.1:0-4798 GCA_050010015.1 Terriglobia bacterium | reverse complement strand
GGGGTCGAACCACCAAGCGACGGCCTGGGCGCCTGAGACCTTGCTCATGTCCACCTTAATCGTCCGTTTGGTCGGCATGTAAGCAATCACCGTGCTGCCGTCGAGCGTGCGGCCTGCCGCCAGATAGTCGTTACCTAGAAACTCGCCTACGCCTGCGGTGACAACCTCGTGCTTTTGATCCGGAAGCAAGTCAAACCAATGCCGCGAGCGGAAGAGTTTTCCCCAGTGCATCATGCTCTGCGAGCCGGGAAGATCCATCGCCTGCTGCCAGGTTCCCTCGAACGGGTAGAGAGACGGACCCTCGAAGTGCCAGAGGGGGTTATTGCCAAAAACGTGACCGAAACCGCCACAGAGGACCGCCCAATACGCCTGCCTGCGGATCTGCACCTCGGAAGAATTGTGTTCACCTTCATAACACGATTCGATCAGGAAAGTTGGTAAGACAGGCTGGTGGTTGTAATCCCTGAAAAGCCTCTCATGAACGGTCTCACACGAATAGGAGGAATTGATGTCCAGCCACCCACCACTTCCGAACTGCTCGGGCGTGGAGGGCTCCGAATTGCCATGGGCAGTGAATAAATGGCGCTTGTCGAACTCCCGGATTCCCAGAGCGATCAAATCGACTTTCTCAATCACGTCCTTAGGATTGCGGTCGCCACCCATCACCCAAATAATGTTGTCAAAGTCCTTGTAGCGTTTTCCCAAATACCGGCCATACTCGAGGCACTTCTCAGGCTTGAGCTTCACGAGCTCTTCAATCCATCCCTCGTCTGTGCCGACGTAGCCCAGGTAGATAGGAGTCAGGAGCACCTGGCTGCCATACTCGCCGGCCTTGCGGATAACCCAGTCGGCGTGGGCAAAGTACTTTTCATTCGGCGTGGAGAAATCTCCCGGCGTCGTGAAGGGCGGGTCACCCGCAGCGTTCAACGGTGGCTTTTTGCTGTAGCGGTGCTCAATAAGCTCCACCAGCACGGCGTTGAATCCCTTGTCTCTGCGGTTCTTGAGGTACTGCTCCACTTCCTGGTCGCTCGGCACAACGATCAAAGACCACGCCGCCTCGCCCTGTAACAGGTAGGGAACATGGTTCTGGTCGACAAGGTACCGGTGGTTTTCACTCACTGCGAGTGGGGTCACGCCGCCGCCCGATTGCGCCTTTGCAGCCGGCATCATCAGCATAGTGCACATCACGCACGCTGCCACCAGCACTCTTTGACCGCCGGGCAGTCTTTCCATGGATAGATCTCCTCTCTTACCAATACAGCTTCAAGACTGCCTGTGCCTCGCGCGGTACGTTGGCCTGCGAAGTAATCGCTCCGAAACTTCCGGAATTGAGAGTGGTATTCGGTCCTCCGAATTGCGGGTGATTGAAAGCATTGTAGGTTTCCAGACGGAATTCCAAACGGGTGCCCTCGCGGAACCTGGAGAGAGAGAAGTCCTTGAAAACCGATAGGTTTGCGTTCGCCTGTCCCGGCTGCCTGCAGCTTCCATCGGTACGGGGCGCGTCGCCGATGGTAAAGGCAGGCGGAGTGATCACGACTTGCGGGTTCGAGAAATAATTATTCAACTTATCAGCCCAGGAACCGGTGGCGCAGTTCAGCCTGCCGATCAGATCGGGCCGTTGCCCGCCATAGGTAGGTAGGCTCTGACCGCCCGAAAGCCCCAGGGCTTCGGGCCGGCCGCCATTAAACCGCCAGATCCCGGTAGTTTGCCAGCCGCCAATGAAGGCATTGAGCACCGAATTAGCTTTGCCGGCTAAAGCCTTGCCCCGACCGATCGGCAAATCGTAGACATAAGTGAACTGAAACACGTTCGGAATGTCAAAGCTGGACAAACCCCGTTCGAGCTGGAAATTGTTCGGGTCCTGAAGGGTCGTAACGCCCCCCAGTTCCCCCTCTGCGGCGTTAGAGGAAGCGGTGTCGATGGATTTCGACCAGGTATAGGTTACGAGAAACTGGAGCCCGTGGGAGATGCGCTTCTCGAGCTTCACCTGGAGGGCATTGTAGATGGAATTGGCCCAGGGAACGAGGTCGCCGGCGAAACCAGTGAACTGCGGGTGCGGTATCTGGAGTTGCCACGCCTGCACCTGGGAACCTGAAAGAGAGCTGGCCGTGTTGGTGATAATCCCGGAAAACGGATTCGGGACGTACGTATTGAGCGCTGTGATCTGGTTGGAATTGTATTGTTCCACCTGAGGGCCAAGGTGGTCATAGTCGTATTCAGTAAATAGAAGATGCGTACCTTTGTTACCGACGTAATACACGTCCAGAAGGATGCTGGATGGCAACTCCTTCTGAAAGCCCATGGTCCAGGCCTGCTGATAAGGCGCCGTGGAATCTGCTTTGGGGTACGGCGCGCTTAGCGCGAATCCAACGTTATTCAATAACCCTTGACTGTTGCCCACTGGAAGATTCGGGCCGACAACCGGATACGGATCGTTGAATCTTCCCCATGGTGTTGCGGGGAAGTTCGGATTGTAGTGGGTCCAAGGAGTGACTTGGTCGAAGCCCTGAGTTCCGGGCTGACCCGCGAACGACGTTTGGTTATTACCCACCGAGTAGAAGATTCCGTAACCGCCTCGAACCACGAAGCTGTTACGGAGACTGTAGGCAAAGCCCAAGCGCGGCCCGAGGTCCTTATAGTTCGGAAGGTAATTGCTACGGTTGCCGGAAGACATGAATACCTCGCCGCCATAGAGCGTTCCCAAGCTCGGAACCTGGAGCGGCGACACCGCGGTTGGATCGAGCTCGTTGATGCGGTTGTGGCGCTCGGTCTCAGGCAGGTTGATTTCTTCACGGAAGCCGATGTTCAGGGTGAGCTTCTTGCTGACCTTCCAGTTGTCCTGGACAAATCCTGCGTATTGAAAGCTCTGGGTTGAGCTGAAGTACGGCACGTCATATTGGCCCCACGCCCCCGGCCCGCCCACTCCGGAGAGGAAGCTGGCGATGGCATCGCCACCGCCCGAATACGGATACTCGGAGGTGCTGGTGAAATCATAATAGAAAAATCCCGCAGGGGTGCTGGGGCCACCCTGGTTAAAGCGATACAACAGGCCGTTGAATCCGAACTTAAGGCTGTGTGCACCCTTGATCCAGTTGAGTGCAGCCGCCAGATCGTGGGTGTCGTTGCCCTCGCGCGTACAGCACCATGGCTCCGTCCCAAGTTGGCCCACGGTACCACCGAATTCATTGCTTGGCGCATAATAGTTCCCGAGTTCCACCGAAGGCAATTCAGGGATGCCCGACCTGTCCATGTAGGCGGGCATACCGAGCGTCTTCGAAGGGGAAATGCCCTTGAACTGGGGCTCGTTGCCCACCGTCTCATTCCAATCGAACCCGCGCGTGAGCCCGTACGACATCGTCATCAGGAGAGCGGGAGCAAAAGTGTGGTTATAATTGATGGCCAGCAAGTGAGCCGAGGCCAGGGATGTACCTACCGAGCAGGGATCGGCAGGATCGGCGCTGCTATAACAGGGGGAAGGAGGCTGGAGGTTCTTACCCCTCGAGTACTTCACGCTCAAGAGATCGCGTTCGCTGAAGCGGTGATCGATTTTAAGGTCGAAGTCATTGACGCTGGTAAGTGTTGGGGGGGCTGCCTGCCAATTATTGTAAGGATTATATGCGGGAGTTCCGACGTTGAAATTGGGGAGCGGCAAATAGGCTATGTATTTGGCGGCGATGGGATCGATCAGGTTCCCGGGCCTGGCGGCAAGCTGATAGCCGCTGGCAATGAGGTTGGCATTTCCGGGACTCTCGTAGGTTATCATATTATTGTACGGGACAAACCCGGAGCGTACAGGACCACCCAAACTGGCGTTATAGACACCCGTATAAGGATCCCACAATTGTCCACCGGGCGCCGAGCACATACCACTCGAACCAAACGACCCCCCGGCTGCGGCGCAGAGTTCGCCAAAATCGCCTTGGCGCTCAGCCGCGCTGGGCACGCCGGCGCTGGTGGGAACCACCGTCGTTTTCCGCGTACCGTCGTAATCGAAGAAAAAGAAGGTCTTGTTCCGCCAGATCGGCCCACCGACGGTGGCCCCAAAGTTGTTCAGGCGCAACGCGGGAATGGGAATGCCGGCCTCATTGTTAAAGAAGTTGTTGGCATCCAGCGCCCGGTTGCGCAAGAAATCGTAGGCGCTCCCATGGAATTGATTGCTGCCCGAGCGCGTCACGATATTGGTGAGAACGGTGCCGGTGAAGCCGTACTCCGCGCTGAAGTTCGTCTCCTCGACGGCGAATTCTTCCACCGAGTCAACAGAAGGTGTGTAGGCAGGCCAGTAAATATTGTGGCTATAATGGGAGCTGGAGACGCCATCAATCAGAAAGCTGGAGGTGGCCATGCGGCTGCCATTCGAGATGAAGTTATTCGCCGGGCATCCGCCAATACTGGCACCCGCTCCATTCATGTCGGGCGGGCAGGTCGAGTCCACTTCCGTTACGCCCGGCGTGAGGAACGCCAAATCCGAAAGCATGCGGCCAACGAGCGGGAGATCGTCCATGTAGGTGCGATCCACGACCTGGCCGGTGACAGCGTCCTGGGCGTCGAGCACAGGCGCTTGCCCCTTGACGTCGACGGACTGATTCGTCGCCCCCACTTGCAGTTCAAAGTTCACCGTCACGTTGTGGTTGACTTCGAGGATGACCCCGCTTCGTGTTTCGGTCTTGAAGCCCGTGGCTTCAACGGAAAGCTCGTAACTCCCCGGAGGCAGGCTGCGGAACAGGTAATTCCCTGCGGTGTCGGTGCTAACCTTGAAAACGTATCCCTTCTGTTCATCCATCAGTTGGACTTGTGCGTT
>JBEKLY010000480.1:0-4813 GCA_050010015.1 Terriglobia bacterium | reverse complement strand
GGGACGGAGATGGTGATGCCGGGAGACAACGTGAACCTGGAGATCGAGTTGATCACGCCCATCGCCATGGAGAAAGGGCTGCGGTTCGCCATCCGGGAAGGCGGCCACACGGTGGGCGCCGGTTCGGTTACCGAAATATTGACGTGAAGTAAACCGTGGACACAGAGATCACAGCGCTTGACGGTCCAATCGAGGAAGGAGCAAGGATGACCAAGGCAGTCAGGCCGAAGGCGCAGGACCCCCGCGGCGAGCAGGAATTCGGTACAAGGGTTGGTAAATCTGGCACCCGATATCTCTTGGTAAGGACTCGGCGAAGGGGTCGGGACCACTTCAACATCTACGCTGCCTGCCAGGTGACGGAGGCGTGCCGAGACATCGTTGGAGATTCCGAGAAGACGCTTAGGCTCGACCAGCTCATCGACAAGGCCTGGGGGTACTGATTTTTCGAGGTGCGGATTCATGCGCGAAATTATTACTTTACAGTGCGGCGACTGCAAAAACCGCAATTACACTACGACGAAGAACAAAAAGAAGCAGCAGGACCGGCTGGAGCTGAAGAAATTCTGCCGCACTTGCCGGCACCATACGGTCCATAAGGAAGTGAAGTAATGCAGGGACTAGGGGCTAGGGGCTAGGGTGTGGGGAAAAGCAAAAAGTACGACGCGCTTTTCCCTAGTCCCTAGTCCCCAGACCCCAGCCCCTGCCGTCCAGGGGCGTCAGATTAATGGCTAATCTGCCGGTCTCCAAAACCGGTCATGGGGGTTCAAATCCCTCCGCCCCTGCCAGAGTTTTCGGCACGAAGCTTAGGTTCTTGGAAGGCAAAGGGAATTATGGGCGAGCAGGTCAGCATCGAGAAGAGCACTTGGGTCCAGATGCGCGACTATTTCTCCGACGTTCGGACGGAGATGAAGCGTGTAACCTGGCCGAATAGACAGGAAATCTACGGCACCACCGTCATGGTGCTTGTCACCACGTTTCTTTTCGGGTTTTATTTCTGGGTTTGCGATCAGGTGTTTTACGCTTCTGTTTCCCGGATATTGCGACACTTCCTGCACGGCGCGTAAAGGTTCAAGAGTCGCGGAGTTCAACCACGGAGGCCCGCGCGGCGAGCGGCGGGGAGGGTGGCGGAGCTAGCCCCCTTTTGATTCTTGAGAGCTGAAAAACAGGCATGGACAAGAATTGGTACATCATTCACACCTATTCGGGTTTTGAGAAGAAAGTGGCGGAAACCCTGAAAAGCCGCATCGAGGCCGCCGGCCTGGTCGGGCAGTTCGGGGAGATCATGGTTCCGACTGAGGACATCCTCGAAACGCGGCAGGGCAAGAAGGTAGTGACGCCCAAACTCTTCTTTCCTGGCTATGTGCTGGTGGAGATGGAAATGAACGATGACACCTGGCACATGGTGCGGGAAACGCCCCGCGTGACAGGTTTCGTCGGTTCCGGACAAAGGCCCAGCCCCCTGTCGCCTGACGAAGTGGACCGGATCGTCCACAAGGTTGAGGTTGCGGCGGAGCACCCGAAACCTCGGCTAAAGTACGACAAGGGCGAGAACGTGAAGATTGCCGAGGGTCCTTTCAAGGACTTCAATGGAATCGTGGACGAGATCCATGATGATCGTCAGACCTTGCGCGTGATGGTCACGATCTTTGGCCGCTCGACCCCGGTTGAGTTGGATTTTGAACAGGTGGAGAAAATCTGAGCTTGGGGACTAGAAACCGGAAAATGGAAACGCCCTTGTCATTCTGAGCCCGTTCGCTTCGCTCAGGGTAAACTGCGCGAAGAATCTCGGCAGTTGTTCACTTTGGAACTGCGGGGATTTTTCGCTTCGCGCAGAATGACAAAGGCGAGACAGGTTTAAAAACATATGGCAAAGAAAGTTCAGGCGATGGTGAAGTTGCAACTCCCGGCGGGGAAGGCTACCCCCGCTCCTCCTGCCGGCCCGGCGTTGGGACAGCACGGCGTGAACATCATGGAGTTCTGCAAGGCGTTCAACGCGAAGACGTCTGGACGCGATCAGGAAGGCCTGATCATCCCTGTGGTCATTACGGTCTACAGCGACCGGAGTTTCACTTTCGTGACCAAGACACCGCCGGCCTCGATTCTGCTCAAACGGGCCGCGGGGATCGCTAAAGGCTCGGGTGAGCCCAACCGCAACAAAGTGGGCAAGGTAACCGAGAAGCAGGTGGAGGAGATCGCCAAGCTGAAGATGCCGGACCTTAATGCTCGCGAGATTGCGGCTGCGGTTGAGACGGTGAAGGGCACTGCGCGCAGCATGGGAATCGATGTTATTGCGTAACCATGGAGGATAGCAACAGCAAGTGCACTGTCATCCTGAGCGAAGCGAAGGATCTGCAGTTCCGGTCCGAGGCGAACTAAGGCAGATTCTTCGCTTCGCTCAGAATGACAGGTTCATGATTTTCGAAATTCGACAGGAGTTACGTGGATGGCAAAGGCGGGAAAGAAGTTCACGGCAGCAGCTAAACTGGTTACCAAACCAGCTTACACCGTAGCGGAGGCGATGCCGGTTCTCAAGCAGGCGGCCTTCGCCAAGTTCGACGAAACCGTGGAAGTAGCGATGTGCCTCGGGGTAGATCCGAAGCACGCGGATCAGATGGTCCGCGGCACAGTGGTTCTTCCGCACGGTCTTGGGAAGAGCAAGCGGGTAATCGTGATCGCCTCGGGAGACAAGGTCCGTGAGGCTCGCGAGGCGGGAGCCGACGAAGTGGGCGGAGACGATATCGTGCAAAAGATTCAAGGCGGATGGGTTGATTTCGACGCCGTCGTCGCCACGCCCGACATGATGAAGTCTGTCGGCCGCCTGGGCAAGATTTTGGGCCCTCGCGGACTGATGCCCAATCCCAAGACGGGAACCGTCACGATGGATGTGGAGAAGGCGGTCAGAGAAGTGAAGGCCGGCAAGGTGGAATTCCGGGTAGACAAGACAGGGATCATTCATTGCCCGGTCGGCAAGGTCTCCTTTGACGCTCAGAAACTCACCGAAAACGCCAGCGCTCTGATTTCGAGTGTCATCAAGGCAAAGCCCGCGACCGCCAAAGGGCGTTATGTCAAGAGCATCGCCGTGTCGTCCACGATGGGACCCGGCCTGCGCATCGATCTGGCATCAGTAGAAGCCGCTTAGGCGTAGGGCGGGCGTCTCGCCCGCCGTGGCACGGGCATTCCTTCGCTCCGCGCAGGACAGGCTCTGCCCGTGCGCGGGAGCGAGACGCTCCCGCGACAGCGGGTGAGACGCCCGCGTTACAAAGGAACGCGCATGAAAAAAGACGAGAAGAAACAGAAAGCTGACGCATTACACCAGGAGCTGGAAAAGTCGCACACTGTCTTTCTCTCGGGTTTCGAGGGGATCACGGTGGCCCAGGACTTCGCGCTGCGGCGCAAGATTGCGCAGGTTGGGGCGAAGTACAAGGTTGTCAAGAACAGCCTCATCGAAAGGGCTTCTCAAGGCACGCCGCTCGAGCCGGCGGCGAAGGGCTTGAAGGGCACAACATCTCTGGCCTACACGGAGCAGGATGCTGTGGCTTTGGCCAAGGCGTTGACCGCCTATGCCAAGGAGAACCCCATCTTCAAGTTCAAGTCTGGCGTAGTGCAAGGCCGGGTAGTCTCCATGGCGGAGCTCAGCGTCGTCGCCAGCTTGCCCGCCAGGGAGGAACTGCTCGCCAAGGCGCTCTACCTTATGAAGGCGCCGGCGCGCAACGTGGCGGTGGCGATCGCGGGAGTGGGCCGCAAGTTGGCGGTGGTGATTCAGCAGGCCGTCAAGGAGAACAAGTTTCGAGAGGCGTAGCGGAGACCGGCGTTTTGGGTTTCTGCCTGTCAGTTTAACCGTCTGCGCCACGGGCAGCGGCGGAGCGGGATTATAGAGGAGGATACAAGCAAATGTCGGAACGGATCGATAAGATTGTGGAAGAGATCAAAGGGCTAACATTACTGGAAGCTTCCGACCTCGTCAAGAAGCTCGAAGAGGTCTTGGGAGTTTCCGCCGCCGCGGCGGCGCCTGTAATGATGGCGGCAGCAGGCGCGGCGTCGGCCGGAGCCGCAGCACCTGTCGAGGAACAGACCGAATTCTCAGTCATCCTCACCACGGTAGGCGCGAACAAGATCAACGTCATTAAGGCTGTCCGTGAAGTCACCAGTCTCGGCCTCAAAGAGGCGAAGGATCTTGTGGACGGCGCGCCCAAGCCCATCAAGGAGGGCATTACGAAAGACGAGGCCGAAGCCCTCAAGAAAAAGTTCACCGATGCCGGCGCCACCGTCGAAGTGAAATAGCAGCTTTTCAACAGGCGTCGACAGGTCTTCTTCCGTCTCCCGAGCGGCGGTTCGGGAGGCGACGTCCTCGCGTTCAGGAAACAGGAACCGCCCAGTGGAGCGTTGGGTCATGCGCAAAACAGTGCGGCATCCCCAAGCCCTCTTCGTGCATCACTCTAATAAGGGTGTTGTGTCAACATTGTCCGGCAGGGTTTTGAAATCTCAGGCAAGGAGCAACGCGAATGGTTAACGGCGGCAATGGCGCTGTCCGTCAGCGCATCAATTTTTCCAAAATACCGACAGTCATAAAAATCCCCAATCTTATCGAGGTTCAGCGGCGGTCCTACGAGCGATTTCTGCAGATGAATTTGCTCCCCTCGGAGCGGGAGGATGCGGGCCTGCAAGCCGTGTTCAATTCCGTCTTCCCGATCACGGACTTTCGCGGCATCGCGCAATTGGATTTCGTCGACTACTCGATCGGCAACTGGGAATGCAAGTGCGGCAGCCTCAAGGGACTCCACCACTTGCGCAGCACGTGCCGGAATTGCGGCCA
>JBEKLY010000479.1:0-4833 GCA_050010015.1 Terriglobia bacterium | reverse complement strand
CAGTAGGATTACTCCCCCTCGCGCTTGCCGGGCTACATGTTGAACGGGTAATCTACAAGGTGAATTCCTTTCAGTTCACAAGATCAGCCAGGCTTGTCCTGGCACTCCAGAGGAACGCAAACGGCACGCACCTCTGCGCTACACGACTTCTTGTCGCCCTGCATTTTTCACTTGACAAACGGCACAGCATAGGCTAGAGCTCTTGTGTGGGGTTGGGCAAGGGCTTGAGCCCTGCCGGACAGGTTATGTCAGAAAATCCTCTTTTGTTTTCGTGCGTAGTCCCCGCGTTTGGTTCCTTCCTTTTGTGCAATCAAGATGTCGTGGAGTCAAAGAGTCCCGGGAGACCAGAAGCCTACCACAGGGCTCGGGCCACAGGCCGGGGCAGGTGGGTAGATGGGTCAGAGAATCGACGAGCTAAGAGAGATCGATTGGCTGGCGGCTGATAGCTGATCGCTGAAAGAACTTTTTGGGGGAACAAAGCCAGAATGTATATGAAAACAAAGAAAGAGGCAGAGAAAATCGAGAAGTTTAGGGGTCGACTAGTTAGAGTTGAACGGCATGAGCCGACACATTGTGCCGGTTGCACTCCCGGAAACGGCGGTTGGGCTTCTCAACCCCTCAACTTCTCGACTCTTGGACTGCAAAACTGACGGAACAAAGCGAGAATGTCTATGAAAACAAAGGACAATGACAATTAGTCCGCGTTTGGCGCGGAGCAAAGCTCTGCGTGTTTCGGGAACTGAGCGTCCGCCCATCGCGGTCCAGGCCGTCCGACCAGCGGCGGAGGGTGGAGCGAAGGCCGTTAGCGTGTAGCGAATGGCTTGCCACGCACCGTGGTGTAGACGGCATCGAAGACAGTCAGGCTTTTGATATTCGCCACCCCACCAACAGTGATCGGATCGCCGAGATCTTGGACCTTGCCCTCCGCATTGGTGAATGCCGGCCACGGGGGAAGGCCTGGGCCGTTCGGATCGCCCGACCTGGCGAAGTTGACCCAATAGCTGGACATCTCCTCAGCCAGCTTCCGATCTGCTGCGGTCCAGCTCCAAGGCGACTGGTTTAGATGGTCGAAGACATACCAGAGCTCGGCGTAGTGGCTCGCGCCCCAACCCTCGTACACGGAGCCGGCCGGGAACGGTGGCCGCTGTCCAAACGAGTAGTAGTAGACGGGGCTACGTCCGGTGCCGGCTTGCAACCTCGCCCAGGCCCACATGTCCCAGCCGAAGCGGAGGTCGCGTTCGAGGTCAAGCCGCGCCTGCCGAGCTTGCTCGTCGGTCGCGTGGGGATATGCCGCGACCAGCGCAGGGGGGAGTTGGCCGACGCTGTGCTCCAGGTCGCTGTCAAACGTGGCGGCGGTCTCGTGAGTGACATCCACCATCGCACGCGCCTCCTCGGCGTTCGAACCAATGAGCAGCGGGACATCGTTCTGCTGACCCGAAGTGAACGCCTCGTAGGGCGAGAGGGGAAGCACATAGGGTTCGATCACCGCGTGGACTATGCCGCCGGCGTCGCCGGTGAGCAGGCCCGCCGGCAGCCGGCGCAGTTCCTCGAGCGAGGCCGCACCCAGCGAAGCAGCGTACTTCGCACCGTCGCGCTCGGCATTGGCCAGCAGGAACTTTGGTCCAAGCTGCAGCGGCTCAAACAGACCGCCGCTCTCTCCGATGGCGCGCTGAAACAAGCCCTTCGCGAGGGGCGAGGCCATCAGGATGCTGACCGATATCGCTCCGGAGGACTGACCGGCGATGGTTACGTTTTTCGGGTTTCCGCCAAAGGCTGCAATGTTCCTCTGAATCCATTCGAGTGCCGCGATCTGGTCCATCAGACCGTAGTTCCCAGAAGAGTGTTGCGGGGACTCGCGCGTCAGCTCCGGATGCGCAAGAAAGCCAAGGGGGCCAAGTCGATACGCGATGGTGACAACGATTACGCCTTTGTGCGCGAGCTGGTCGCCCCAGTACAAGGGCATCGAGGCCGATCCGTTGATGTATCCCCCGCCGTAGATCCAGACGATCACCGGCAGGTGCTCGTGCGCGGCCTTCGCCGGCGTCCAGATGTTGAGGTACAGACAATCCTCACTCACCTTCGGTGGCGTCTCGCCCGGCATGGATACCCCAACTTGCATACACGCCGGGGCAAACGCATCCGCCTCACGCGTGCCGGTCCAGGGTGCGACATAAACCGGGGGACGCCAACGCAAGTCGCCCACCGGCGGCGCAGCGAAGGGGATGCCTTTGTAAACGCTCAACCCGCTTTCGCGTACCCCGGATATTGCGCCGGACTCCGTCGGAATCTGAAGGCTTTGTGCCAGCGTGATTGCGGATGTCGCTGATAGAACGACAAGAAGTAGGGCTCCGAGTAAGACCATGCAATTGAATCTCGGCATGTCAATGTCCAGAGGCTATGTTCGCCGGCTGAACAAGAAGCTAAGATATTCATGGTCTACCAACAAGACCCGGCCGCTTGCTTGTCCCACGATGCTAGCCCCGATATACAGTCTAAATCCTGCGCCCTGGGGCGGAGAGTGTCTGCTCAATATTGCTCAAATGGGAAAACTTATTTGTTAGCTTGGATAAGTCAGCGGTGGAACAATACAGAAGGGTTAAGTCCCCCCACTCCGATTCGCGGCCCGGATCGAGCCCTGGCAGACTTCGATGGTGTTGCTCATGATACGCGGCCACATTTCCTGCCAGACCTTACGATTGTACTTGGGACCAACGAGCAGGTGCATAACGCTCACTTGGCAGTCGCCAACCCGGACAAGCGCCGGAGTTCACCAACGCCCCAGATAGCGGAATTGCTCCCCGGAAACAGGATTTGGGTCCTCGACGCGGAATTCGGGGGAGCCAGGAGGTTGCACTTCAACGAGCAGGCCGTAATACGGCCATGTGCTCGCCATCGGTGATAGTCTGCCGTACCGGGTTCGACCTGGTGAATTTCTCGGATCTTCAGGAGGTTGGGGATTTGTATCTCGCAAGTCGTGAAGCGGAGTTTACCGGGAAGGGAGGATGCGACAATATGAGACCTCGACGATGCATAGCTACTCAGTCCTCGAACTTCCTCGGACCCTCGTACCGAAGACGTAAGAAAGCGCGGTGAGGCAGAGCGTAGTGGATGCTTATCAATCTAAACCACGGCGCCATTTCAGGTGTATAGCTCACGTTACCGTACGTCGTCGGTCGGTCGATCCCCGGCTGGGTGGACTTACCCAAGACTTGGAGGGAAATCGTCCGAAACTCCTCATCAATTAGCTGTTTTTCCAGCAGCTCGCCATACAGCGTTGGGCCGCCTTCACAAAGCAGCGCCCGAATGCCATGTTCTTGCCGCAGAAGGTGCACTGCGGCGGCAAGATCAACGCGCTTGCCGGCGCCCGCCGAGACGATCTTAATGGTTCCTTCCCGTGCACACATCTGGAGCTGTGATCGGAGGTTCCTTTCCCCTACCGTGGTGGTAAGTATCCAAGGTTCGACCCGCGGCGAATCGAAAACGCGAAGAGTGACATCGACGTTCCCAGAACCGGTGAGAACGATAATCTTCTGCTTGTCGCGACCCAAAGTTTCCTCTCGGTACACCCGCAGTTGCTCGTCATCGATGCCGTAGTCCGCGCCGCGCGCGTCGGGGCCTGGCTCTTCGCGGAGCGTGTTCGCACCGATCAACTGTCCATCGTGATGCGCTCGCAGGAAATCCATTAGCCAACGATCTTCTCTGCTCCTCGAAACCTCCCTGCCACCAGCACGGCCTTTCAACTCGCTAAACGAAGCTCTGCCGTCGAGTCCCATAACAAAGTTGGAGCTAATATACGGACGACGGAGATCGCGAGCCTCCGGAAACCCAAAATGGCCATAGAGCTCTTTCATGTGTTGCGGTAAAGGAAATGTATCTTCGCTCGCGTTATAGCAGAGTTGAAGACCCATCGCCGCCTCCTGAAAAAGAACGGCGCGATACTGAGCATCCAGGGCACCCCAGGGTCGCGTCATTCCGATCGTTTCTGTTAATCTCGCGGGTCTCTGGCGTTAATCTCTGTTCTCGGCGATCATGCTGCAAACCGCAAATGGCGGTGTCGTTTGCGAAAGTGTCTCGTTCCCGAGCATCACATTTTATCCGAAAGGGTGAGAACGATTTTTCCCGGCTGATGTGGCGCACCAGCCAACATTTCATGTGCTTTTCGCACCTGTTCCAACGGAAGCACGGTGCCCACGCGCGAGGTCAGCTTGCCGTGGCTGAACAGGTCGGCAAGCTTGTCCAGCCGCTCGGTGGTCACTTCGACCAGGAAGAAGACGGCCCGAATGTTCGTCAATCGGCCGGAAGCCGGCAGAGGTTCCGAAACCACTGACACCAGAATACCGCCCATCTTGATGATCTTGAATGAACGCTCCCGGGTCTCTCCGCCGACCATGTCGAGGACGATGTCAACCTTTGGTGCAACGGCTTCGAAGGGGGTTTGTTTATAGTCAATGACCGCGGTCGCGCCTAGGCTCTGCACATATGGCGCGTCATCGGCGGACGCCGTGGCATAAACGTGCAGACCGGCTTGGCTGGCGAGTTGGACGGCGTAGGCGCCGACATTGCCGCCTGCGCCCAGGATCAGGACGCTCTGGCCCGAGCTCGCTTTCGCGTAGTCGAATAGCATTTGCCACGCCGTCACGGCAACCACGGGCGCCGAGGCCGCCTCATGGAAGCTCAGCGATTCGGGTTTCCGCGCAATCATGTTCGCGGAGGCCACCGCCAATTCCGCGTACGCCCCGATGAACTGCGGGTTGGTGACACCGTAGATCTCGTCGCCGGGCTGGAATTGGGTCACGCCGGTCCCAACAGCTTCGACCACGCCAGACAAATCCG
>JBEKLY010000478.1:0-4846 GCA_050010015.1 Terriglobia bacterium | reverse complement strand
GGGGGCGCGCCCTGGGAGCGCGGCCATCCTGGCCGCAAGCTTATTGTGCGCGCTGGAAGCGCGCGCTCCCAGGGCGCTAGTGCCGTCATCTCAGATCACCGCATCTTCCCGCAACTCCGCAATTCCCTCTTGGCTGAACCCTAATTCCGAGAGAATTTGTTCGGTGTTTTCCCCCAACCCAGGAGGGCAATGGCGGACAGATCCCGGCGTCCTGCTGAATTTAATCGGTATGCCCGGCAGTCGCAGTGGCACGGAGCCTTTATAGGGAATCTCAACCACCATTTGATTGATCCGAAGCTGCTCGTCCTTCGCCACTTGGCTGTAAGTCTGAACAGGGCCGCACCAGAAATCCAGGGGACGCAAATAGTCAAGCCAGCCTTGGGTGGTACGGGCTCGGAAAGCCCCCGCTAGCGTCCGGTAAATCTCATCTCGATCGCGGAAGGCAGCTTCCAAATCCGTGTATTTCTCAAGCTCGGGGAGCCCCAGGCACATCGCAAGCTTTGCCATGGGCGTGTGAGCAAGAGCCAGATAACCGTCCTTCGTCTCATAAATGCCATAGGGCGCCCGAAAATACGCGTCAGCAATGCCTGCAACACTGCGCTGCGGTTCGCTATCGCAATTGAGGTAAGTTGTGAACTCCTGGGCTTGAAGGTCAATCGCAACGTCCAGCAGACTCACTCCCACCCGTTGCCCTTTGCCAGACTTTTGGCGCTCAAACAGAGCCGCGACAATGCCCAGCGCTAACTGCTGGCCCGCAACGGAGTCTACCATCGGCAGACCCACGGCGATGGGCGGATCCCCAGCTCGTCCATTCAGCCACGCTAACCCGCTCAGGCACTGAACAAGCAGGTCTTGACCAGGGAAATCACGATACGGGCCTTCAGGTCCGTAGCCAGTAATAGTACCGTATATTATATTGTCATTAATAGAAATTACGGTATCATATCCAAGTCCTAAACGATCCATCACCCCAGGCCTAAAGTTTTCGATCATCACATCGGCGGTCTTGACCAACCGCCGACCGATCTCGATGCCTTGTGCCGTCTTGAGGTTTAAGACCATGCTCCGTTTGTTACGGTTCGCAGCCAGGAAGGCAATGCGTTCGCCCGCCACCGTAAAGTTTGAAGCCGAAGCATAACGACTTCCCTCACCTTTGGGAGGCGCCTCCACTTTAATTACATCGGCGCCGTAATCAGCCAAATGTCGCGCCGCCATAGGCCCTGCCATGAATTGCGAAAAATCCAGCACCCTGATGCCTTCGAGCGGTCCCCGTGTCCCCGTCACTTCCATGGCCTTGTCTACACCCCCGTCCTGTGACGGCCAACGCGGGCGAGACGCCCGCACTCCGGCACTGGAACTTATGCGGCGCCATTCGGCGCTTCTCGCTCAATCAGCATCTTATGATCGCAAGCAAAAACGCACTTTCCATCCTGGGCTTTAGCCTCGTAGTGCATTACAACGACGCCATATCGAGGAAACTTCGGATAAGGTTCCTTTACTGTCACCCGGCCGGTCAAACGGATGGTGTCACCAATGAACGTCGGCTTTGGGTAACGGACCCTGTCGATCCCGTACGTAATATTCTTCGTGTTCATTTTCATCTGCCATGCGATACCCATGCAAGCCGAGAACAAAAGTGCGCCGTGCGCTATGCGGCGTCCATAGGGGGTTTTTGTCTTGGCGAATTCCTCATCCATAGAGACGGGATGAAAATCTCCGCTGACGCCTGCGAAATTCACAATGTCGGCTTCGGTGATCGTTCGACCATGGCTCTCCCAGGTCTCCCCGATCTCATACGATTCCCAATAGCGGTCTGCCATGCACTTGTTTCCTTTCCTCTCACAATTTACCCTTGAACCACAACGCTTCTGCTGTCCGCCCGAGGATGCTTTCCTTAACCGCATTGGCGAGGCCTAGTTCATGTGTGAATAGCCGGAGATTTTGTGCGTAGGTCGATTTCGGAGTCCATAACTCGCAAGGGAAATTGCTACCCCAGACGCATCGCTCGGGGCCATAAGCCGCGATAATCCTCTTGCACGGTTCGTGCATATCGCAGAACGGGTATTCCTCGACGCTGCCTAGCGGTAAGAAGCTCAGCTTCGCATAAGCGTTGGAAAACTTGGCCAGCCGTATTAAGTCTGCCAAGGCATTATTCAAATCCGCGCTCGGTTTGGGAATAAAACAATGGTCTATCACCACTGGCAGGCGAGGAAATTTTTCCAGCATGCGCGCGAATTCGTCCGTCTTTTCCCTGTTAACAAAGACAATCACCGCAATTCCCAGCTGCTCAGCCTTCTTCCATAATGCCTGTATGCCAGGATGATCGAGGTGGCCGTCGGCTGCTGCGTAACTGCGGAGTCCGCGCACGCCGTAGTCCGTCACATACCCGTTGAGCAGCGCGGGCGAATTCGCGTCATCCGCGTCGAGCGTGCACACACCTGCCATGTGCTTGGGATGAGCCTTGGAGACATCGCATATGAAACGGTTATCCCATCGGTAAAAGGTGCCCGGCTGGACAATACATACTCCGGCGACGCCGTTCTCCTTGGCCAGCGCTTCCAACTTAGGCACCGACCCAGAGTTCCCCGGCGGCCGAATCGGTTTCTCAATGGTTGGATATTGAACATCGTCCTCTGCATAGATGTGCGCGTGAGTGTCGATAATAAGCATAGCGCCCCGCTAATGTGCTGTAACCCCCAATGCTTGGCAATGGTCACACGGCGTTGTAGGGGTACGGCTTGCCGCACCCTCTTGGTTCGGTCACGCGATAAAGAGGGTACGGCAAGCCGTACCCCTACAGGACTAACTGGTAGTTCCGGAAGTTCCCGTGCTCTTCGCCCGGTAAGTCAGCGCCTTCAGGCCGGCTGAATCCAAATCGGGGAATAGGACTCTCGCCTCATATTGCCACCCACGGCGCGCGTCAATTGAACGCCGGCTACGGTCAAGGTAGGCGCGCAATTCCTCCAGTCCATATTGCTTAGCGAGTTGGCGCGCACTCACCCCAGGCCGCTTCGCCTTAAGCACAAACCACTGCTCCAGGTCCATCCATCTTTCCTGCTGGACGTCCTGCGCGTGTTCCTTCAGCAGTTTGTCCCGCTTGGGGAGATTGAAATTCTGGTGATAGATTCCGCGATCCAAGTCTAACGTCACAGTGGCCACGTTGACCTTGTCACTCTTCTGGTAAAAGAGCTTTTCACCAGTAATGTCGTAAACCAGGCAATCACAGGTTTGGGTCACCGTAACAATGTAGTAATGGTGATTGATGGCGTGAGCTTGCAGGGACGTGCCGGCGGAGTAGGCACTAGGCCAAATCACCACTTCAGCGCCTTTGTCCGACAGTCGCCGCCAAACCTCGGGAAAATTCACGTCGAAGCAGGTCGCAAATCCCAGCATGCCAAAGTCCGCGCGGTAGACTTGAGCCTCCTCGCCCACGTCCGTAGCAGGGCGAACATCGAATTCCTCCCAATAGGGGAAAATCTTGTCGTAGACAGAGGCCACATGTCCGCTTCGGTCGAGAAGCACCACAGTATTGAGCCTGAGGTTCTTGCTCCTCCGATCGATCGGCAAAACGATGTACGTTTTGTGTTTCTTTGCTAAGGCCGCCATGGCCTTCACCGTGGGGCCCTCCAGGCCTTCCTCACTGGTATCGTTTTGCCCTCGGCAGAGCTCCGGCAGCGCGATGACATCCACCTTGGCAGACCCAGCTTTGTCGACTTCCTCGGCGATCTGCCCGAGCGATAAGCCGGCGGGAAAATCAATATGGAAACCCAGGCTGGTGATTCGAACCGGCCGGCCCAGTCCGTCGCCCGACATGCCGACACGTTCTGTGCCGGCGTCGCTCATCCCGATAGGATTACCTGCAGACAAGCCCGCAGAAGCCATCCCGGCGAGCCCGGTAACTCCCATTACCGAATCCCTCAGGAACGCCCTTCTTTTCATACAGCCTCCTTTAGTCGAGCAGTTAACGAGTCGGGGTAGTCGAAAACTCCTCGACCCGAGACTTCTCGACGCCTTCACTACATAAGTGTCAAATGCACAACTTCGGCGATGTGGAGGGTGGGAATTATCCCGACTGCGTATCCGTTTTCTACCCGGATCGAAATCTCCTGATCCGCCCGGATCAGCCGCATACTCTTCGCCTGTCGCCCCTCCGGAATTCGAATCGCTACTTCGACTTCCTTAACCGGCTCGTACTCCTGCCGCATTCGACCTACTGCCGCATCCTTGAACCCTACATTCCCCAACACCCACAGCACCAAGTCGCCGCTTACCGCACGGCGCAATATTCCATAAACACCCTGCGGAGCCTTCATCTTGTACGCTTGCGGCAGCTCCCCCGACAAATATTCTACCATCGCCCGTAACAGCCGACGGGTCGAAACCACCCGGTCGTAAAGATAATTCGCTTCCAGGCTCCCGCTGATGTACAGCGTCCGCCCACGCCCATAGCGGTTCGCGATTATCGCCGGACCCCGCACTTCCTGCGTCCCCAGATTCCAGCATTCCGCCACTACCCTCGCCCCACCCAGCGCTTCTACCGGAACTAAGCGCCCATCTCCTTCCACCACCGCTCCCGGCCCGTATTCCCCCAACCCCTCATGGCCTTCCTTCACCCGGTAGTAGCACTCCGGCTGGCTCTCCAGCGGCTCCCCCTTCATCTCCACCCCTAATACCTTCTTCAGCGCTCCGCCATCCCTCCTTAACTCCCCAAGCTCGTTGTATAGCCCCGTATCGTAGGTGGCCAGTAATCCTCCTCCCGCTTCCACCCAACTCCCCAGCCTCTCCGCCTCTTCGTCGGAGAGTCCTGATGCCCCACACAGCGCGATCACCTTTTGCGCTCTCAGCC
>JBEKLY010000477.1:0-4859 GCA_050010015.1 Terriglobia bacterium | reverse complement strand
TGCCGGTAATCACATTCGACCACGCCACGGGGCTTTGCGGCGGGACGCTGGTGCGCAATTCGCGGAAACTGCCGTCGCGTTCGAGCCGCTGGAAGTTCGGCATGCGCCCGTCTTGCTTGTAGCGATGCAAGAGCTGCGGGTCCATGCCGTCAATTCCCAGCACAATGACCTTGTGGCGCGCCGCTTCGCTTTCCCGACGGCCACAGCCGGCCATCATGTACCCTGAGGCGATGAGCAGTAGAATGCAGGCTGTGCGTTTGCGAGGTATTCCTTCGTTCATTTCCCGGCCCGACGCTAAGATACACCCGACCTATGCACGCGACAACGCTCCCAGATCCCTAGGCGAGACGATCACTATCGCGCAACCACGGGTTGGGGTTCAACGGAAGAGATTCCGAAGTTCATCCAGGAGGGTCCGGCGTTTTCCTTAGAGGTATCGAGTCTAGCCAAATTCTCTCGTGCAAGCTCATTTTCAGGGTCCGTCTTGATGGCCTCCCAAAATGCGCGCCGCCCGCCTTCGACGTCGCCGAGGTTCGCGAGGCTGGCTCCGAAAGCATTGAGACACTCCGAGAGTCTTAACCCCATTTGAATAGGACGCCTAAAATCCGCGACGGATGGGCTCCGTCCGGACCCTTCTGCTCGGGACGCCTGAAGTGCGACCAGGGCAATCGCAAGGTTTCTGCGCGTGAGTTCCGAGGGTTTGATTTGAAGTGCTAAAAAGAAGTTGACGACAGCCTCTTGATGTCGATTGATCTCGGCAAGACGGGTCCCAAGTTGGATGTAAGCCGCAACCAAGTTATGCTGCGCCCTGGGTGCGACTTCACCGGCGGGATCTAATGTGAGACTATTACCGAACTCTTCCACCGCCTTATCAAGGGCGCCCCTTCGAGCGTACTGAATTCCCCGATTAATGTACGTAGCTGCCAGGTTGCGGCGAGTCAACTGATTCTCGGGTTGCAGCTCAAGTACAAGTTGATAGACAAGAACCGCGGCGTCGTACGCTCCATTCTGGGCCAGCCCATTTCCTAAGTTCATCAGCGTTCCAGCGAGTCTCGGATCGTACTTGAACGCCAGTTCGAAATGTGTCTTTGCCTCCGCAAGAAGGCCGTTCTGTAGGAGGAGCACTGCATTTTGGAACTCGTTGACTGCTCCCCCGCCAGAGACAGCTTCTTTGTCAGGCTCGCGGGACGACCACACTTTCTTAGCCTCCGATGCCGGAAGCTGGACGAAGTCAATGGCGACACCTCTTTCGTCGCTGACTTCTACCAACAGCCCTCCACCAGGCCCCCCAAGGACCTCCACGACAGTGCCCAGCGTGTTACCGGGATTCTCAGCGCCCAGAAACCGATTGGGAACTTCGACCAAGTCCAAAATCCTCGGGCTAAGCTCAATCTCCATGAAATTTACCCTGCGTTCAGCGCCTCTTCGTATTTTCCGCGCCCCTGAGGGTCTATGTAGCAGGATACTAATATAGGTACATCCGACTGCTCAATTCTGTAAATCCAGGCAACTGTGACCACAACGGGCTGACCACTCAACCCCACGATTTCATGGAAGGTGGTCCAATGCACGCCGTGCTGACTCCTCCGACCTTGGACTGCGGGCGACCGAGATAAGGTCGATCTGAGAACCGTGCTCAGAACGTCGGCGTGGTCCCTTTCGATTCCGAGGGAGGCTCTAAAAACTCGCGCTTTGTTTTTGCCCGTTGGATGGCTTGGATCAAGAGCATAATCCCGCAGCTTTTCAATCGGTATAACCGCCTTCTCATGCTGGGGCAGAGTCTGCACGCAAAGTGAACCGCAATATCCCCCCGGGACCCTACAGACCTAATGTACCATGAAAGTCTGCGAATTGTGACCGGTGGTCTGCAGGCCGAGTCCACATTGGCTCTTGCGCCGACGACGAGGGCGTGCGATTTGAACCTTGCCCCCGCCCCTCCCGCTAGGGACACACACCGAAAACGACAAATGCGGCCCGAGAGGGACAAGTAGCGGCACTCATATTCTAACCACAAACCGAAACCGCATATCATCTCCATACCACTGCGGGAACGCCGTGCCCCAGAGGTTGCTATAGAGGTTGACGTGAATGCCTTCGCGCATTTCGGGAAGTTGGTTATCGAATACTAACAGCCCGCGTTGACCGGGCGAAACCAGCGGCGCGTCGAGTGTTTCAAGCGTGAAGGTCCCTTGGGCATCACGATAAATCACGTCTCGCGTAACGGCATGTAGGTGCAGGCCGCCGCCCCGAATGACATCATGGGGTGAGACCGGCTGACCCACCTTTACGAATCGCCACCCATCTTCCTCCGGGGCACTGGGCGAAAACGACAGCCACATGGCCTCCGAGAGCCGGTTGGCCCGCTTATTGAAGCACTGAAGAGTGATGTGCACGGCAGCCTCGGCTTCGGGCAAGCGAATCTCCAGCGTCAATCTTTCGGGCCAGCTCACCAATCCGGCAAGTGCCGCCTCGGCTTCGGGCATGCGCAATTCCACTACGATCCTGTGGCCGGACGCATCTTTCCCGGCCCGCGCTTCTTTCACGCTGGGCTGCCACGTGCGGCTTTGGACAGGATACTTCTCCAGGCCGGGCTTGCTGAAATCGTAGCCCATCGGCCTTGTGTTGTAGGCTTTATTGAACCGCGCAAAATCTGCACTGGTAAAAGTCTGATAACGGAAGCTGGCAAGCGGATGCTGTGCCGACGCCCATTCGCGTCCCGTCTTGCAGTCCTGAAGGCGCTGGATGGCTCCCGTCGCCGCATCCAACCCAAGGATGAAATGCGTTGTCTGGATTTCTGTTGCGGGCGCGAGAGGCGCCAGGGCTTCGGTGTGCGGCGGCTTGGGCACGATTCTCGCCAGGCGCTTCTCTGCTTCCTCCCGCAGACCCGGAGGCAGAACCGCCACGGCGCGGTCCATGTCCGCGCGCTTTGCTTCCCATTCCGCGTCCACTTTCTTGAACGCGGCGAGTGTGGACCGCGCGCTTGCGAGTTCCGTGGGCGAATACACTTCCGGATGTTCCAGGTATTGGCCGATGCTAAGTCCCCAATTGTGCTCGGGCGCCAGTATGAGCTTTCGGGTCATGGCTAAGTCGGTAGCATCGCCCGGATTGAGTTTGCCGTCGGACAACCACTCCCCCCGCAGCCGGCACAGTTCCCGGTAGCGCGCTACCTTGCGCGGATCGCTGCCCACTCCATAGATCCAGGTGTCGCCCATCTCCTTGGTCACAACCGGCAACTGCGCACGAACAGGCTCCAGGGCGTTCGCAATGACGCTGAGGTTGGTAGGAATGATCCGGGCGCCGGGATAGAGGCTGTGGAGTTGGCGGTACGAATCCTTAATCTCCTCGAGAGTGTGCGGACCGGAGTTATCGCCTCTCACTCGAATAGACACAGCGACGTCCGTTCCCGGAATCGCCACAGTGCTGCCGTAATCGAAGGGGTGATAGAGCACCATGATCTCCGCCGGGACGCCGGTGGGCGCGGTCGGATCGCGCCAGTTGAACAAGTACGCATGCGGGTCCACTTCCGCCTCCTGCGCGTCCTTGCTGGGCTGAGCGAGAATACCTCCGTCGTCGTTCATGAATGGCACTTCTGGCGCTTTGCAGCCCGCATTATCGCCGATATCGAGAAAGCGGATACCGGCGTTCGCAAGCGGCATCACGATACCGCGCGTGTGGCAGGGGACGTCAGTCAGCTTGCCAGCAATTGTCTTCTTTCCAAAACGCTGGTCCAGTGACGCCGACAGTCTCAATGCCGATGAGATCAGCGAACTGTCCAGCATTTCCGAGTTCCAGGTGAAAGGCATTGCATGCCAGGCGAAATCACCGTAGGCAATTGCTTTCTCCATGCGCCGGCGCTGTTCGGAGGTGGCCTGTTCCAAGTATTCGTAAAGCAGCCATGCCGCCACCGTCCACACGTAGCGCTCCTCGCCGCCCGACTGGCGCAACTTCTCGGCAATCTCCATCGCGCGGGGAAAGTAATCGTTGAAATACGTACGAATCACTCCCTGCTCGGTGTCGGTGAAGCCCACGTCCAGGTGGCATTTGTAAAGCACGTAAACCGTCTTGACGCGGTGTCTTGACTCCTCGGCGGAAACTTGTTCCGAAAGGGGTTTCAGGTAAGCTCCGAGAGCGCCAACCGAGAGCGCTTTCAGCAGATTTCGTCGATGCATTTTTCAGGTCTCCTTGATGCCGCACCAACCTTGCCACAGAGCGCGACGGAGCGAGAAGATCGCGACAGCCGTCTTGGGTCGGTGCTCAAGGCCACGAGATTGTACACCTTCCAGTGTCTCTCGCGCCTGCGCAAGACATGCAAATGATGTAGTATAGGGCGTGCTGCAACGACGTTTTCGGATGCTGGTACATGCTGACGAAAGTCCCCGCCATTTTGCGGTGCGCCGGCAAGGGCGGGGCCCTGGATTCTGTGTGGAAACCTCTTTTGCGGTGTCATTCCGAGCGAAGCGAGGAATCTCGCTCTGAGTGTTTTCAACGCACTGCGAGATTCCTCGCTTCGCTCGGAATGACAGTCCAAGGTAGGCTTTCACTTAGACTCAAAAGCCGCGCCGTTAGAATATCCAAGCTCCGCGGCTTTGCGGAATTCCTCGGACGCGCTTCCGGCATCTTCGCCGGCTGAAAGGACCACACCGAGACGGTAGTGAGAGACGGCGTCGTTGGGGTCCAGTCCCACGGCAACGTGGAGCGCCTCGAGTGCTCCTGTTCGATTGCCCGTCCTCGCGAGAGCCATGCCCAGATCCGACCTGGCCCTGGCGTTCCTCGGGTCGAGACGCACGGCCTCTCCGAATTCATGCACCGCCCCTGTCATATCACCCGAGGCCGCCATGGCCACTCCCAGCTTCTCATGA
>JBEKLY010000476.1:0-5908 GCA_050010015.1 Terriglobia bacterium | reverse complement strand
CGGTGGCCGAGTTCGAGTACCACCTGGAAGCGAACCTGGAAAAGCTGGCGCGCGAGCTGCGGGAGGGAAGTTACCGTCCGCAAGCGATACGGCGTCATTGGATCCGCAAACTGGGGAGCCAAGAAAAGCGCCCCTTGGGGATTCCCACGGTGCGTGACCGGGTGGTACAGACGGCGCTCCGGGCAGCGTTGGAGCCGATCTTCGAGCGGGACTTCGCGGCGCAAAGCTACGGGTTCCGACCGAATCGGGGCTGCAAGGATGCGCTGCGCCGGGTCGACACCCTGCTGAAGGAAAGTTACAGTTGGCTGGTGGACGCGGACCTGAAAAGCTATTTCGACACGATTCCGCATTCGGCGCTGATCCACCGAGTGAAGGAGAAAGTGGCGGATGGCCGGGTGCTCGAACTGCTGGAAGCGTTCCTCACCCAAAGGGTGATGGAGACGGCGGAAGGATGGGTGCCGGAGGAGGGAACTCCGCAAGGCGCGGTCATCAGTCCGCTGCTGTCCAATATCTATCTCGACTCGCTCGACCAGCAGATGGCCAAGCAGGGCTACGAGATGATTCGGTACGCCGATGACTTCGTGATTCTGTGCCGCAGCGAGGCAGAAGCCTGGGCGGCCTTGGCCGAGGTGCAAGCGTGGACGGCCTCGGTGGGATTGACATTGCATCCCACGAAGACACGGATCGTAGATGCCCGGCTGCCGGGCGGCTTTGACTTTCTGGGCTATCACTTCGCGGCGGGCCAGCGTTGGCCGCGCGCGAAAAGCCTGGGGAAGCTCAAAGACACGATTCGGGGTAAAACCCGGCGGACCTACGGGCAGAGCCTGTCGGCCATCATTGCCGACGTGAACCGTACGATGCGAGGCTGGTTCGAGTACTTTCAGCACAGTCGTCGTTTCGCGTTCGAGGTCTTGGACTCCTGGGTCCGCCTGCGGCTGCGCAGCATCCTGCGCTACCGTCAGGGACGCCGGGGCCGAGGCTGCGGCACCGACCATCACCGCTGGCCTAACGTTTTCTTTGCCGAGCAAGGGCTGCTCTCTCTGGTCGCATCCTCTCGGAGGTAAAACCACCGACCGGAGAGCCGGATGCGGGAAATCCGCCTGTCCGGTTCGGAGGGAGGGGGACCGAATCCAATCGCGTCTCCCTACCCCTATTGTTAGGCCGCCCCTTCGGGGCTGTAAGTCAAGAGCGAATACCAGTTGCGAGCTTGAGACACTGGGCCATCGCACATTTAGGACACCACCAAGAATCTCCGAGAATTGACCTGATCGAGGTCGCTTGTTAGACTTTACTCTTTAGACTTTAAACTTATGTCCAACATCACTCACCTCGAGTGTGCCCTTTGCGGAAAGCAGTATGAACCCGGCCGCGTCTACAACCTCTGTGTTTGTGGCGCGCCTCTCCTGGTTCGCTACGACCTGCGCCGGGCAGCGGAGACAATGCTCCGCGAACGGATGTCCTCGCGGCCTGGAACGCTCTGGAGATACCGGGAAGTTCTTCCGGTAACAAGCGATGCTTCGATTGTGTGCCTGGGCGAGGGATTCACTCCACTGATTCACGCCCAGCGACTCGGCGAGCGGCTGGGCCTGCCCAACCTGTATTTGAAAGACGAGTCCTTGAATCCCACCGGCTCGTTCAAGGCGCGCGGGCTGGCGTTGGCTGTAAGTATGGCCAAGGAACTGGCCCTCCGAAAACTTGCGATCCCTTCCGCGGGGAACGCCGGTGGCGCCCTCGCCGCTTATGCCGGACATGGGGGCCTCGAGGCGGCGGTTTTTATGCCTGCGGACACACCCATTATTAACAGGCAGGAGTGTGCCCTGTTGGGAGCGAAGGTGGTGCTTGTCCCCGGCAGCATCAAGGACTGCGCGAGAGAGATGAGGGAGCAACTGAAAGGCGGGGAGTGGTTCGACGTGTCCACTCTTCGCGAGCCCTATCGCCTGGAAGGAAAGAAGACCATGGCGTATGAGGTGGTCGAGCAGCTTGAGGGACGAGTGCCTCAGGCCATGATTTACCCGACCGGCGGCGGGACGGGGCTGATTGGGATGTGGAAGGCCTTCGATGAGATGGAGGACCTTGGCTGGATTGGCAGCTCGCGGCCCCGTATGTTTTCCGTGCAGGCGCAGGGCTGCGCGCCCATCGTCCGGGCATTCGCTCAGGGTCGTGACCGCGCCGAAGAGTGGGCAGGTCCGCAGACGGTTGCTTCCGGCATGCGCGTTCCCTCGGCGATCGGCGACTTCATGATGCTGCGGGCAATTCGCGAAAGCCGCGGGGCTGCTCTCGCGGTGCCGGACTCGGAGATGCTCGCGGCCATGCGAGAGCTGGCTGAATCCGAGGGAATCCTCACTTCGCCGGAGGGCGGGGCAACCTTGGCGGCGCTGAAGAAGCTCTTGGCTGATGGATTCCTGGCCGGGCACGAAAGCATCGTGTTGTTCTTGACAGCAAGCGGGTATAAGTATCAGGAAGTGCTCGAGACTCTGAGCAGAACGGCGTAGGGCGGGCGTCTCGCCCGCCGTGGCGGGAGCGTCCCGCTCCCCGCGCGCAGGCAGAGCCTGTCCTGAGCGGAGCGAAGGAATGCCTGCGCCACCGCGGGCGAGACGCCCGCGCTACAGCCCGTGCAAGCGAACCTCATGCCAAAAACTGAGCGGCTCTACTACACGGATTGTTACTTGCGCGACTTCGAGGCGAAGGTACTTCGCTCGGAAGCCGCGCCCAAGGGCTTCAAAGTTTACCTTGACCGGACGGCTTTTTACCCTGCTTCGGGCGGTCAGCCCACAGATGCCGGCACGCTCGCAGGCCTCGAGGTCCTCGACGTGATTGACGAGGGCGACGAAATTGCACACCTCCTCCCTCAGGCTCCGGCAACTATCGATGTGACAGGAAAAATCGCCTGGGGCATGCGGTTTGACCACATGCAACAGCACACCGGGCAGCACGTCCTGTCCGCTGCTTTCGAGAAAGTGGGCGATTACAAGACCATTTCGTTTCACATGGGGACGGAGAGTTCGAGCATCGACTTGGATTCCGACCGGCTGGGCTCGAAACAACTTGAGCAGGCAGAAAGTGCGGCCAACCAGGTGCTCTTCGAGGACCGGCCGGTGCGGATCTTCTTTCAGTCGGCGGATGGCGCGAGCCGGATGGACCTGCGCAAGGCGACTTCCCGTGAGGGCGAGATAAGGCTGGTCGAGGTTGAGGAGTTTGACCTCTCGGCGTGTGGAGGGACTCATGTCGGCCGCACCGGGGCCATCGGCTTGATCCTGGTGCGCAAGGTCGAGCGCACGAAAGGATCGACGCGCGTCGAGTTCGTGTGCGGCGGTCGGGCTCTTAACTTTGCGCGGCGGGATTTCAGACTGTTGAGCGAAGCTTCGCTGCTGTTTTCGGCCGCTCCAGAGACTCTTCCCGGGCTCATCGCCAAGCAGAGTCAGGAACTGCGCGAAGAGATTCGGGGAAGGGAAAAGCTGCTCGAACGTCTTGCCGAATATCAAGCTGGCGAGCTTTGGCGCGATGCACCCGTCGCCGGAGGGCGGAGAATAGTACGCCGAGTCTTTGGGGAGGAAGAATCGGCTCATGCGAAAATGCTGGCGCATGCTTTGACGAAGCTACCTGACGCAGTGGCTTTGCTGGGAGTCAAAGGGCAGGCTACCAAGCTGTTTTTCGCTCAGACCCCCGGCGGTCCGTCCGAGATGGGCAGCGTCCTCAAACAGACGGTCGCGAAGTTCGGCGGCAAGGGGGGAGGCAGCCGCGATTTTGCCCAGGGCGGGGGATTGGAAGAAAGTCGCTTGGAGGAAGCGTTAGCCTTCGGAGAAGCGCTGGTGGCCGGTGCGCCTCACCCTTGAAACCGGCACCCGCGTGTGGCCGTGTCATTCAGAGCGCTTCGCTGTTTTTCATGGCAGTCGCTCATCCTCGTCGGCTGACGGACACCCAGAAACCATAGTACCCGGGAGCGCGGGCATCCTGCCCGCAGCGTGCGTGCAATTGCGGCGCGAGAGGCGGGCAGACTGCCCGCGCTCCCGGATATCTTCAAAGCAGCGAAGGATTACAACTTTCAACGAAAACGGGCCGCACTCTGCCCCAGCCGATCTCTTTAACTAGAGGCATCTCTGGCGCACTGTGCTAGCATCAAATCAGGGACGGGCGGGATCTCTCGTCGGTTCAAAAACGACTAACAACCTATGCGTACTATGCAACTCGAGGGACTACGAGTGAAAACAGCGATCATCTCCACTTTTTCCATTGCCTTGGCGCTGTTATCCATCTCCTGTGGAGGAGCGGGTAAGCAGACGGTGGGTGTGTCGGTGACACCGGGGCCTGTCACCATCGATTGGTCCGACGCAAAGCAGACTATTGACGGATTCGGCGGCGCGGCCGTAGACTCGGTCGCCGGACTGCCCTCCAATCTGGCTGAGTTCTTTTTCTCGCCATCCACAGGCATCGGCCTCTCCATCGTCAGGGTCCAGGTGATACCCGATCAAACCACATGCACTACGCTATGCAATGACGGTTCTTACCTTTCTCCCTGCGGATGTGTCTCGTCGTCCGGGCCGACGATCCTGACCGGCGAATTGCAGGTTGCGCAGCAGGCCCAGGCGTTGGGCGCGAAAACCTTTTTCGCCAGCTCGTGGAGCCCTCCCGGCTCGATGAAAAGCAATGGAAGCTGGTTCGCGGGCGGCTCGTTGATAGGCAACAGCAGTAATTACTCCTCGCTGGCTTCACTATTTGCGCAGTACGTGACGTTGCTCGCAAGCAATGGCATCCCGCTCTATGCCTTCAGCCCCCAAAACGAACCCGACATTTCTCAAACGTACCAATCGTGCACTTGGACCGCCCAGCAGTTTCACGACTTCGTGCCGTATCTTTACAACGCATTTCAAACTGCCAACGTTGGAACCACTAAGATTATGATCCCAGAAGAGTCGAACTGGGACTTCTCGGATGCGTCAACGGCCATGGGGGATTCGGCTGTCGCGCCAGACGTTGGGATCCTTGCTGGACACGGGTATAGCGTGAGTTCCCCGTCCGCACCGAATAGCTATGGTTTGCACGTTTGGATGACCGAGGTCGCCAACCAAGGGTCGACCTACGACGGCAGCATGACTGACGCTTTAACCGCGGCGCAGACGATCCACAATTATTTAGCCAACGCCAACGTAAATGCCTGGATCTGGTGGTTCCTGTCCGACTTGCCGAAGAACGGGGGCGGGACTGATAACAGCGCCCTTACGGACAACAATGGCAACCTCCCTTTACGTGCTTACGTTACGGGGAATTGGAGCAAGTTTGTCCGGCCAGGCTGGCATCGAGTCGGCGTGACCAACAACGGGTCGTTATTGGTTACTGCATTCGAAAGTGCGGATAACAGTGACTCTGCGATCGTGGTGGTTAATACCGGTTCGCAGGTCAGCAATCAAGTTTTTGATGTGGGGACGCAAATGGCAAGCTCGGTGGTTCCTTGGATTACCTCATCAACCGTATCTCTTGCCCAGCAGACTCCGGTGACCATCACTGATGGTTCGCTGACGTACACGATTCCGGCAAATTCAGTAGTCACATTCGTCGCGCAAACCACGAATTGAAGATGATTCCGCCGATCCAGTGTCCTGTCCCACTTTACTGTTGGCAATGATTGGCGGGAACCCCCTCACCCGGCCCGCCCCGGCTGAGGAAAACGCCGGCTGCGGTCCACCCTCTCCCCCAAGGGGGAGAGGGGCGTCGTCACGTTAAATGGCAAACGGCGCTAGGGCAGGCCGACATAGGCAGTTCGTTTTGCGACCACGGCACAGCGTGTCACAGGGTGCACGTCAGAAAAGTGATGGAATCCATCAGGCACTCCTTGGTGTAGCTCGGCGCTCCCAGAAATCCTGAAAGCGGCCACTTAGCTTGCAGCAGCGAAGAGCGATAATGGCGTTGGATC
>JBEKLY010000475.1:0-4908 GCA_050010015.1 Terriglobia bacterium | reverse complement strand
GCTTCCTCGTAATGCTTGGGATTGATGTCCTTGCCGCCGCTGAAGATTACGCCGTCGTAGTCGCGCATGTTCGGGATAGACTGCTCGGAGGGCGAGACCATTTCGATTTCCTCGGGTTTCACTCCAACGGCCAGAAGCGCCCTGTAATAGGGAGATTGATCGTCCTTCGCCTTTTCCTTTTCGGAAACAGAGATCACAATCCTCACGGCGGCGCCTCCTTTCGGTCATCGGCAGGTTGCTGAGAGACCGCCTCGCAGCCACCTGCCGGGTCGACTCGCCTTTGCCTGTCTGAACAATTTACATCAGGAAGCCCGCCGGTGGAAGCTCCGAAATAGCGGTACTGTCCTAGTTTGATCGTAGCGCTGGCCTTCAGGCCAGCATTTGCCGACCTAAAGGTCGGTGCTACGCCCAAACTAGGACACTACCGAAATAGCGCTTGACTTTCGCTTTTTATTCGCCTACGCTAGAATCTGTCATTCCGAGGAGTTTCCATGGGCCTCTGGCCCACCCGAGGGAATGAGAATTAGCGTTGTCGTCCCTGCGAAAGCGGGGACCCATCGTGCCTGGGGAAAAAGATGGATTCCCGCTTTCGCGGGAATGACACGACCCCCCGAGTAGGGGCGGTTCGCGAACCGCCCCTACCAGCCACGTTTGGACCAGGAGGTTGCCGATGGGAGCGGGAGGTCCGTTATCTTCGGAATCGCAGGGCAGCCTGTTTCGGTCGGGGCAGGGATTGGCCGCCGAAGTGGAGCGGCCTGCACGCACTGGCGTTCGACCTCTGCACTATGAGCCCGTCAAATTCATCAACCGCCGAGAGAAGGCAAGCCCGGTGCGGGGAGAACTGAAGTCCCCACCCCATCGACCGTGGACCCTGCCGGCACACGGGTTGGCGCTCTTCCATGGCGATCAGGACGCGGGGCGGCTCAGCCACTATTTCTTTCCGCGCCTGCTGCTCGAGGGAAAGCGAATTTTGATGCTGGACGGCGCCAACTGTGCCGATCCGCGCCTCCTCGAACGCATGGCTCGCCAGCGTCGCGTGCCCTTCGAGCGATTCTGCCGGCAGATCGAGATTGCTCGTGCCTTCACCTGTTTCCAGCTTACCGAACTGATTGCGCGCCTGCCGCGACTTTTAACGGATTTTCCCGCTGAGATCGTGATCGTCACGGCCTTCCCCGAACTCTATTACGACGAAGATGTGCGCGAATGGGACGCGCAGGTGGCGTTTGAGCAGGCACTCACAAATATACGGCGATTGACCGGTGGCGACGAGGTCACCTCTGCGGGCACGCCATGGCGTGCCCCTACCGTAGCGTTGTTTTCCTCGGCCACCACATTTGCACCCTCGCCGGCTCGCAGACGATTTTTTGACAAGGTCTGCGCGGCAGGAGCGGAAGTCTGGCAGTTCAGACAGAACGCCGAGGGCAGGCTCGGGCTGGTGTGCGACAAACGCACAGCGCTGTCGTCCCAAGAAAACAACCCCTCACCCGTCCCGCGATGGCTGATGAAAGCGCCATCGCGGGCCACCCTCTCCCCTGGGGAGAGGGCATGAATTTGTACAAGGGCCCACCGTTCAATGAAACATTGGCTCAATGACGCAATGGAGCAATGGCGCAATGACTCAATGACTCAATGATTCAATTGCAGGTGGTTTATGGGTCGAACGGTTTCGACATTTCGGGATTTGATCGAGCAGGAACTCCAGAGTTGGGAGCGGGTGTTTGGCCGGGCGCTGCGGCGGGAGGAACGAGTGCACTTCGAGGCCATGTTCAACCGCGTGCGCCTTTACATCCAGGCCTGCACCTACGAGTTTCCTGTTCATGCCATGGATGCGATCCACGTGGCCGTTGGGCTTGACCACGAGATTCGCTTGCGCGCGCTCGAAGCGCGCTTGGGGATTAACCTCGATGCTCAGTGGATGGATTCTCGATCTCTACCCCTGCCCGGAGGGAATGGTGCTGTGGCTGATCGGGGCGGAGGGAAAACGCCATCGTCTGGTTGACCGGTCGTTCACACCGTGCTTTTACGCGCACGGCCCCGAGACACAGCTCGCCTCTCTTGCACAGACACTGGTGGCGCGGCCTGCGGTGAAGTGTGCGTTGGTGGAAAAGACCAATATCTGGGATGGCAGGGAACTGCGTGTGCTCGAGATCGCGGTGCGCGACCCAACGCAATTTGCTGCCCTCGCGCGCTTCGTGCACCGATACGATTCCAGCCTGCGGCTTTACAACTCCGACTTGATGCTGGCGCCGATGTATTGTTGGCAGAAAGGTGTGTTTCCGCTCGCAAAAGTGGAGGTGGAAGAACAAGGGGCTAGGGACTCGGGGCTAGGGACTAGCGCGGGAACTGCCCCTTCCCCCCACCCCTTACTCCCCTCCCCAACCGGGGAGGGGAACCGTCGGCGGGCCCACTCCGTACTCCCCTCCCCGGCTGGGGAGGGGAATCAGGGGTGGGGGCGCGGAGTGCCGCCGATGGAAGTTCGCGCCCTCAGGTGTTGTGATGACGAATGGGCGACCGGCTATGAATTACCTCCGCTGCGCATCATGCGCGTGCGCCTGGAAGGCCTTTCGAGTGTGGACCCGCAGCACGGCCGGCGCGGCGCCCTGGAAGTGGAAGTGGACGGCGAGTGGCAGGTACTTGACGATGCCGAGGAGCCCGTGGCGCAAGGTTTCGAGCGCCTGCTTCGCACCCACGATCCGGACATGATCTTGAGTGAGTGGGGCGATGCGACGTTGTTTCCGGTGCTGCTTCGGCAGGCCCGGAAACTGGGCCTCGGGCTCTCGCTCAATCGCGACGCGCATCCCCTCGAGCACCGCCGCGCGCGCAGTTACATGAGTTATGGGCGCATCCTCTTCAAGGGCAGCACCACAACCTTCTTCGGGCGCTTGCACGTGGATACGCAGAACTCCTTCATCGCCGATCAGTGCGACCTGGAGGGTTTGTGGGAGCTTACGCGCGTCACCAAGCTGCCCGTGCAGTACTGCGCCCGCACCTCGACGGGCACCGGCATCTCTTATATGCAGATGGAACTCGCTTACCGCGACGGCGTGCTGATTCCCGAGCAGAAAGCTGAACCCGAAAACCCCAAACGTCCGGATGAACTTCTCAGGGCGGATCGCGGCGGATTGGTTTTTCTGCCGCGCCTGGGATTTTTCACCAACGTGGGCGAACTCGATTTCGTCAGCGAGTTCCCGAGCATCATGGCGCGCTTCAATATTTCGCCCGAAACCGTCAACTGTGGCTGCTGCCCGGAAGCGCCTCGCATTCCCGAACTAGGTTATCGCATCTGCCAGCGGCGGCGCGGCATTACCAGTCGCGTGGTCGAGCGGCTGATCCAGAAGCGGCAGGAGTACAAACGCCAGATGGCGGGCGCGGTTTCCGCCGTAGGGGCGGTTCGCGAACCGCCCCTCCAAGCTGTCATTCTGAGCGAAGCGAAGAATCTTGCTCTGGACATTTCTAACGCAGGGCGAGATTCCTCGTCGCCTGCGGCTCCTCGGAATGACAGTCCCAAGGAGGAAATCGCAAATCCTCAGCACCAGGGGTCTCCGCCAGCCATCATCGTAGGGGCGGTTCGCGAACCGCCCCTACAAACTGTCATTCTGAGCGAAGCGAAGAATCTCGCCCTGACTGTTTTCAAGACAGTGCAAGATCCTTCGTCGTCCCGCGGATGCGGGACTTCTCAGGATGACAGCATGAGGGAAGTTTCGGCAGCTTGTAAAACCTCGCCCTCACCGCACGCCACGAAAGAGCGCCGTGCGGCGCTGAAGTGGCTGCTGGTCTGCTGCTTCGGCTACACCGGCTATAAGAACGCCCGGTTTGGCAAGATCGAGGCCCACGAGGCCATCAATGCTTTGGCGCGGGAAAAGCTGCTGGTGGCCAAGGAGACGGCGGAGGCGCGCGGCTATCGCATTTTGCACGCCCTGGTGGACTCACTGTATGCGCAGAAAGACGATGCGACGCGCGAGGACTACGAGAACCTGGCACGAGAGATCGAACAGCGCACCGGCCTTCCGATGGCAGTCGACGCGGTCTATCGCTACGTCGTTTTCCTGCCCTCGAAGCAGTCGCCGGAGATTCCCGTGCCCAATCGTTTCTTCTGCGTGCCGGAGGAAGGTGAAGTGAAAGTGCGCGGCCTGGAATGCCGGAAGCACGACACTCCGCCCCTGGTGGCGCGGTTGCAGCGTGAAGCGCTCGAGATCCTGGCGGAGGCCCGCGACTTTGAGAGTTATTGCCGTAGGCTGGAAGAGGCTCGCGACGTGCTGGCGCGCTACCTCGAGCAACTCGAGACGGGCAACATCAAACTGGACGAACTCGTCATCAACCGCCGCCTGACCCGCTCGCCCGGCGATTACAGGCAGGCCAGCGCCACGGCGATTGCGGCGAAACAACTCGAACGAGCGGGCGTCAAGTTGCGCCCCGGAGAAACCCTGCAATATATCGTCACTAACGCGGAAGCCGATTTGCCGGACGACCGCGTCCGCGCCTGGACGCTCTGGGAAGGATGGCACGGCTATGACGTGAAGAACTACCAGAAAGCGCTACGGGAAGCTTTCGAGGCCTTCGAACACTTTGGCGAGCATAAGCCTGAAAGACGGCTAGCGAAGGCCCGGAGGGCCGACAGAGAGTAGCCCACGGCGTGAGAACGTGTGAAAAAATCGGCGAAAGGCAAAAATATCCACGCGCTGTCATTCTGAGCGCAGCGAAGAATCTCGCTTTGAGTTCCTTCGCCATCAGCCAGTTCCATCGGCAGAGCGAGATCCTTCGCTGCGCTCAGGATGACACCGAAGGACTCCGTCGAAAATCGTCGTTGTGATCACCGACCCCTTTAGGGTGAAGTCGGTGCCGGTGCAGGGGTTAGCGGTGTCAGTTCGACGTTGTACCCCAATTGGCGAAGTGCACGGGCCAACGTGC
>JBEKLY010000474.1:0-4931 GCA_050010015.1 Terriglobia bacterium | reverse complement strand
CGGTCCCACGGCTCACGCCGTGGGCTACTCCCTGTCGGCCCTCCGGGCCTGAATTTAGTGGCGAACGAGACCCAAATTGCCACCACTTGACCAGTTGAGGCGTTAAGTGAACGCTTATGGGGAGCACCCTTCTCCAACAAGGGGGCGTGCGCGGCGGGCAACCCGCGAACGAGAGAGCTCAAGTCCAGCTTGATGGCGGTTAAGGCCTGGCCTAGTTGGTCGTGGATTTCACGCGCCACCTTCTTTCTTTCCTCTTCCCGGACGTTCTGCAGGCGCGCGGCCAGAGCCCGCAACTGATCGAAGGAGCGCTGACGCTCTTCCTGCAAACGCTGCCGGGCCAGTGCGTTGGCAAACATCTGGGCTACGACTTGTAGGCGGTTCACGATCTCCTCCGGCCAGGTGTGCTCCGCTCGCGTCGAGCTGAAGGCCAACGCCCCCACAGGTGGTCGTCCCCCTGTTGCCAACGCAATCGTCAAGACTGACTTGACGCCGAACTTGCTGTACGACTCCCGATCGCGAGCAGCCTCCTCCGGCAACTCCGCCAAGGACGACACGGCGACGACGGTTCTCCGTCCAGACATGATTTGTTGGTAGCTCCACGGGAAATATTCGACGGCATCCACCTGAGTTGGACCTGGACCCGGCGGTCCTTCCGGACTTCGGTGAGTGTAGGTGAGCCTTAACAACTTTGGAGCCTCCTCCGGCGCCTGCCACAGCGTACACCCGTCCAGTTCCAAGCCTTCGCAGACGCGACGCAGCGCTCCTTCGATCTCCCCGCCCAGCCGCCCGGCCGCCACATCGGCAAATCGCGCCGAGAGATCGGCCAGAAGGGTTTCAAAGCGCAGCCGGTCAACCAATTCCATGTCCGCCCGCTTGCGCTCCGTGATGTCCGTCAGGAAGCCCACGCTAGCCTCACCGTCGGAAAGTTCCACCATGGCGACCGCTATTTCTACGGGAAACATAGAACCGTCTTTGCGTTGCCCGAGGGCCTCATAGCGCGCAGGAACCGGCAGGCCTAGCGCACGCTGCCGGGCGCGTTCTTCCACCGTGGCCCGGAACTCCGGTGACCACTGCTCTCCAATGGAATGTCCGATGAGTTCGTCGGCGCTTTTAAAGCCATACATGTCCAGATAGGCTTGGTTGACATACAAGCTGCGCCCCGACCGGCTGATGCTGATTGCGACCGGCGCACTTTGGATGAGCGTCCGAAACCGGGTTTCGCTGGCTCGCAGCGCCTCGACCGCCTTTTTGCGCTCTGTGATGTCTTCCACCATGCCCACGGCAGACATGGTCCGTCCGTCTGCTCCCTTGACCAAGGAGGCGGTCAAATGCCCCCACACGAGTTGCCCGTCCCTTTTGATATAGCACTTCTCCGTCTCGTAGGACTCACGTTTCCCCGCCACCAGCTCCCGGTAAAGTTCCCAGTCGCGCTGCCGGTCGTCAGGATGGGTAAACTCGGTGAAGAGCATGCGGCGCAGTTCTTCCTCGCTATAGCCGAGCATTCTCTGGAGTGCGGGGTTCGACTTTATGGGGTGGCCTTGAATGTCCACCAATGCGATGCCGATTCCGGCCGTTTCGAAAGTCGTGCGAAAAAGCTCCTCGCTTTCGCGTAACGATCGTTCCGCCAGCTTACGGTCGGTGATATCTCGCACCAACCCGAGCAGAATAACGTCCTCCTCGATTCCCAGGCGGCTCAGTGTGATCTCTGCATCGAAGGTAGTTCCGTCCAGGCGGACAGCCCCCCACTCAAGACAAAGCGTTTGTCCTTCACGGGCCTGCGCCAATTTCTCCAGTGCTGCCTGGCGAGGATAGGAACCTTCTGGCCCTTCAAGCGGGTATCGCCCGGCCACTGCCTGCCCAAGGATGTCGTCGCGAGTGCACCGATACATCTCGAGGGCCCTGTGATTGCAGTCGATGAAAGTGTCGCCTCGTATAAGGAAAATGGCGTCGCCGGCGGTCTCGAAGAGAACACGATAACGGCGCTCGCTTTCCTTCAGAGCCTCCTCAACTCGTTTCCGCTCGGTCACGTCGCGCAGCACGCCCCAGGCGCGGAGCAGATATCCTCCTTCCACGACCCCCAAGTAAGTGTTTAAGAAGTGGTGAACTTTGCCCTGGCGGTCTTTGGCGAAAAACTCGGCGTCGGCCAGCCGATATCCCGAGCTAATGAAGGTCCGCAAGTTGGCAATTGAGCGCGGATCGAATTGGGTCAGATTCTTGACGCGCAGCCCAATCAGCTCCGACGCGCGCTCAAACCCGAACATTCGAGCCATGGAGTCGTTGCATTCCGCCAGATAAGCGAATTCCAGCACTTGTCCAACTTGCTCTTCGACTGGAAGTGCGGTGGAGATGGGCTTCTCTGTTTCCATGTGCCAGATGGCTTCCGTGCTGTTGACAATAAAGGCGCGATAGCGCTCCTCAGAGGTTTCCACGTGCCGCTTGAGATCCAACAAGGTTTGTTTTTGCCGGAGTTTCTCCTGAAGGTCCCGCATCGCCTGATGGCGGTGCTCGGCCAGGATGACGGCGCCGAAGAGGAGGAGGGAGAGCGCCGCCGCCAGCCCCTCGAGGAGTGCTCGCCGATGGAAATCTGCCAACGCCCGATCCTTGTCAACCTTGCGAGCCAGGCTCGCGCCCGCTGCGGCGACGGACCGGGCAACGCCGAAAACCCGAACGCCGCGATAATCGGTGAACTCACCAAACTCTTCATTGCGCTCGCGGGCTGCCCTCGATTCGAAGGCATTCCAGCTCAGCGGCTGCCGAAACAGAGATCCCATTCCCAAGGTATTCAGTTGGGGCGAAAAGCCCACTGCTTCTCCATCGTCCTGCCATAGGATCTCGGTTTCGGCGAATCGGTCAGGCCTGCTCTCTTCCACGAAAAAGCGCGATACCGCTGTTCTCGGCTCGGAGATCATGACCGCGGCCCCGACGATCGAGTGGGGAGTTTCGGAAGTACTCGAGGCCCGCTCGCCGGCCGAAACAGGAATGGCCAGATTGAGCAAAACGCGTGCAGGCCGCGGGTAGGAGGCAACGATGCTGTAGGCTCGAGTGTCTAGGGCTTCGTGGCAGGCCCTCTTGACGCCCGCCCGGGCCTCCGCCGGGACGCCGACTTGAGCCAGGATCCGGCACTCCTTGTCAGCCACGACTCCGCCCATGAAGCCGTTAATGCGCGCCATTTTATCGATCGCAAGTTCAACTTCTCGCCGGGTTGCTGCCAACTTCCCCGCATTCAATTCTTTTGAAAGCAGGCGAATCGTGGCGAGATTGCTGCCAATACCCTCGGTATCCGTCTGTCTTTCGAGCAGCCAAAGAGTTTCAATGCTTGTCTGTTCGTCGGCGGAGTTTGATAGATTCGAATCCCAGTAGGCCAAGGTCTCCCGGTAGGCGGCGCGCAAGTTGTACCAGAGAAAGCCTAGGACGACGGAAACCAGCAGGATAAAGATCCAGACATGCACCGGCACGCGGCTCCGATCGGGAGTGCGTGGAGGTGAGTCGCTTTCGCGAGAAATGGGAGGCTGGGTCGTTTGAGGCAAATCGCGCGCTTGCCCCATAAGCACCCCCGTCACTTCACCGAGCTTTGATGGTGATTTTCAGGCTTGGCTGAACGCCACCATCTCCGATCTTGGTTTATAGATTGTACCTTCCGCACACAGGTTTTCAAGCTAAACTCTGAGAGTGGGGTGAGGTGATATCTCGGATGGTGATCTCTCTTACGCAAACTGTGGTTTGCCGGAAGCTTCCCGGTTATGAAGAATTTGCCGCCGTCACCCTCTACCGGTTGATCCCAAAGGTGCGGTGAAGACGGCTCTGGAGGATGAGATGGCCGAGGTCAGAATCCCCGTGTCTGGATATGAATTGCCGGCCTACTTTGCGATGCCTCGAAACCAAGGTCCATGGCCTGGGGTAGTGGTCCTCCACGATGTCCTAGGAATGAGCCCCGACCTCAGAAACCAAGCCGACTGGCTTGCGAATGAGGGCTTCCTGGCCGTGGCCCCAGACCTCTTCCATTCGGGCAAGAAGCTGAGTTGCCTGCTTGCAATCTTCCGCGACCTGCGGGCGCGAAAGGGGAGGTCGTTCGACGAAGTCGAGGCAGTGCGCGTCTGGCTGTCCAACCAGCAAGGGTGCACCGGAAAGATCGGCGTTATCGGTTTCTGCATGGGTGGCGGCTTTGCGCTGTTGCTCGCTCCCAACCATGGGTTCTCAGCCTCGAGCGTCAATTACGGCCAGGTTCCGCCGGATGCCGTTAGCTATCTGCGCGGCGCCTGTCCCATCGTCGGAAGCTTTGGCGCCAAAGACCGTACCCTGCGCGGCGGCGCCGCGCGCCTGGAGCGGGCCCTCGTTGCGGCGCGCGTGCCCCACGAGGTGAAAGAGTATCCCGACGCGGGCCACGCCTTTCTCAACAATCACGACCCGGCCACCGTACCGGTGCTGTTTGTTGTGCTCGCCAAGCTCGGCGGAAGCGCATACCACGAGCCTTCGGCGCAAGATGCCCGGAGGCGCATTGTTTCGTTCTTCGATAAGCACCTGCGATGAAACAGGTCTGCCCCGGAGCGTGTTATTCCAGGGAACCAACGGCGACGAGGAATCTCGCAGCGCGTCAAGAAGGAACCGGGGCGAGTCTCCTTACTAGGCTCGTGATGACAGCCGACAGGACGTGCCGCATCCTGGTTTGGGCGGGCATCCGCTGGCTCGAGGACGGCGCTTCCGTCATAGAGTGACGGTGCGTTAACGTTACCAATTAGTGACCTGAAGTCGCTTTAATTTCGTGCCCGCTTCCTTTTTTCGTGACAATCCCTATCAAAGAATGCTATGTTTCGTTTGCAGTTTGTTGTTGTAATTCCGACGAGGTTCGCAAGATCTTCAAGGGTGGCTACCCTTCGACCTTGCGGCTAGTGGTGTTACAGCGGATCGTCGGGCGTACCCGCCGTTGCCGTCTC
>JBEKLY010000473.1:0-7570 GCA_050010015.1 Terriglobia bacterium | reverse complement strand
CTATCGTCGTTGACGGCCCTCTCCCTCGGGGAGAGGGTGGCCTGCTGCCGGCGCGTTCATCAGCCGGAGCGGGCCGGGTGAGGGGTTACTTCCGAAGAATCTGAACACCCGTTCCGTTCTTGGGGTCAACTTCGGAATTCAGGTTTAATCGAACGCTGAGTGGCGGCCCCGTCTTGCTCCTACCCTGTGCGCAGCAGGACATGTTTTGCAGGATCAGGTGGTCATTCGTAGCATTTAGCTCTTTGCCATTTGAAATCCTTTTACTGTCGAGAGGGTCAATATGAATGAATGGGTTGGCTTCTCATCCGTGGTGCTGGCTGGCATTTTCACAGGCTCATACTTCCTGGGACTCAAGCGCATGGGGCCCTGGAAGTGGGAGAACATCTGGCTTGTCTATGCAGTTTTCGCAATGCCGATGATGCCCCTTGCACTCGCGTTGGGCACCGTTCCGCATCTGGGGGCGGCGCTCGGTGCGGCGCCTGGCCCTGCCCTCAGTCGAGTTTTACTCTTCGGTGCAGGATGGGGAATCGGTTCCGTCCTCTCGGGCCTCGGCGTGGTGCGCTTGGGTATGGCGGTCGGCGTCTCCGTTTTGATCGGGGTCGATGCCGCAGTCGGTTCTTTCGTCCCTATGGCCGTTAATTCCCCCGACATGATCCTAAAGAAAAAAGGGTTGCTGGTGATCATAGCAGTGGTGACTTTGATAATCGGAGTTGCCGTGGTGGGGTTCGCTGGCAAGGAAAGAGAACGGTCGCAGGCATCATCCGAGAAGGCTGTCCATCAGGGAAGTCTCGCGGCCGGGCTGATTATCTGTATTCTCAGCGGCATCTTTTCGGCCATGATGAATTTTGCCTTTGCCTTCAGCGGTTCCATCAGTCAGGCTGCAATGAGCCTCGGCGCCGGCGAATCGGGTGCTCTTAATGTGGTTTGGCTCATCACGCTGCTCGGTGGATTCATACCCACAGGTCTTTACACAGGATACCTGCTCACCCGAAACCACACGTGGAAAAACTATTTGCTTCCTCGAACGGGGCTATTCTGGGTCATCAGCTTGGGAATGGCTGTGCTATGGTATGCGGGCGTTTTGTTTTATGGCTGGGGTGCCAAAAGCATGGGGCGGACAGGCGCCGTAATCGGCTGGCCCCTGTTCATGGCTGTCTTAATTCTAGCTTCGACCGTGTGCGGCTTTGCGACCGGTGAGTGGAAAGGAACTGGCGCGCACGCGAAGCGGTGGATGGGCGCGGGACTGGGGGTACTCATCGTAGCCTCTGTTATCCTCGGAGTTGCGAACCAACTGTGACTAAATAGTCTACGACGGCATAATACGACCGGGGCTTAAAGAGGGGTGGACGAAGTGTACAACAACCAGTGAGGCGCGCCATGAAGATCGACACCCATCAACATTTCTGGAAATATAACGCGACCCAATACCCATGGATGGAAGAAAGCATGGGATCCCTCAGGCGGGACTATCTGCCGAGTCACTTGGCGCCCTTGCTCAAGGCCGCCGGCATCGACGGCACCGTTAGTGTCCAGGCACGCCAATTGGTGGAAGAAAGCGACTGGCTCCTGGAATTGGCGGATCAGAACCCCTTCATCAAAGGCGTGGTGGGGTGGGTGGATCTGCAGAGTCCGATGGTTGAGGAACAACTGGAGAAGCTTGCCCGTTACGCCAAGCTTCGAGGCGTCAGACATGTAGTTCATGATGAGTCGGATGATCGCTTCATGATGCGCGAAGATTTCCGGCGGGGATTGAAACAGCTAAGAAAGTACAAACTGACTTACGACCTCCTGCTTTTCCCGCGTCATCTGCCGGTCGCCTGCGAGTTGTTGAAGCTGTTTCCGGAACAGCCATTTGTGTTGGACCATATTGCCAAGCCTCTGATTAAGGAAGGCAAGTTGGAACCATGGCGTACCGACGTCGGGCGTCTCGCGAAATTCACCAATGTTTATTGCAAGGTGTCCGGGATGGTGACTGAAGCAGATTGGGCTCACTGGAAGTCACAGGACTTTACGCCATACCTCGACGCGGTTTTCGAGAGTTTCGGAACAAAACGCATCATGGTCGGGTCAGACTGGCCTGTCTGCATGTTAGCTGGAACCTACCCGCGCGTAATGCAAATCGCCGCCGTCTACGTTCAACAACTCTCGCGCGATGAACGGACCGACGTCTGGGGCGACAATGCCAGGCGGTTTTACGGGCTTGGTGATTAGCGGGGCGAGCCTTGCACTGCGCGCGAGACTGATTAGTTTCTAACCGCGACGTAAGGAGACGATCTTCTATGGAATACAACCTTCTGGGAAAGACGGGAATGAAGGTCTCACGGCTGAGTTTTGGGGCTTCAGCGCTGGGTGGTGTTTTCCGTTCAGTTGACGAAGCTGAAGCGATCAAGGCGGTACACGTAGCTCTCGAATGCGGAATCAACTACTTCGACGTAGCGCCCGCCTACGCAGGCACAGTCTCAGAGACCGTTCTGGGAAAGGCATTACAAGGCGTTCCGCGTGACCGCTATTACCTCTCTACGAAAGTGGGCAAGTACACAAAGCCGGGGACGTACGGTGACGATGCCCTTGACTACTCACGCGCGCGCATTCGAAAGTCGATCGAAGAGAGTGCCGGGCGCTTGGGCACTGATTATATCCACGACATCGAATACCAGGGGCGTAAGCACACCGAATGGGCACTTACGGAAGGGTATGAGTCTGTATTGGAATTGAAGCGGGAAGGGCGAATCGGCGGTGTCAGTTTCGGAATTTACCCCATGGACCTTTGGACACGAATCTTTTCTTCCCTCGACGTCGACGCGGGCTTGGTCCACAACCACTATTGCCTCAACGACACGCGAATAACGGAACTGCTGCCGCTGGCCGAGTCGAAACAGATTGGGATAATCAATGGCTCTCCATTCGGCAGTGCGTTGCTGACTGATCGGGGGCCGGCGGCTTGGCACCCAGCCAGTCCTCAGGATCGAGCCGTTTTTAAAGCTGCCGCCGATTTCTGCCGTCAGCAGGGCACTCCTATCGCCAAGTTGGCAATCCAGTTCTCCAGTCAAAACCCCAAACTTCCTACTACGCTATTCAGTTCTGCCAGTCCGGAATCGGTGCGGCAGAACGTCAATTGGCATGAAGAGCCATGTGACTTAGGACTCGTATCAGAAGTCCAGAAAATCCTGGAGGCCGTCCGCAACAAGCAGTGGGACTACTAGTGCCAGGTTACTCAAATCCACCGCAGGCCATGGTCGAGTATGCATTTGCCGGCCTCCACCGGATCCCTGTCGAGCGCGAAGTCGTGGCGCTTCACGTCCTACAACCATGTCGAAAACCCTGAGATGAACTAGCCTCTTTTCAAGTTTCTAGGGTTTTAACCCGAATTCCGCAGTTGATTTGAGGAGTGCCAGGTCAACTTGTTGACTCCGAATTGCCTGCCTTGATAACCCCGAGAACGGAACGGATGTTTGGAATCTCCGGCAGTAACCCCTCACCCGTCCCGCACCGGCTGATGACTACGCCGGCTGCGGGACACCCTCTCCCTTGGGGAGAGGGTGGCGAGAGTAGCGAGCCGAGTGAGGGGTTCCTTTCCACAAAGCCTCGCAACTTCAAAATTTGGGTTTAAACGCGTGCCGAGATCCGGATTAGTTGTAGCTCCGAGGGATAAAATGCCCTGACAGCGCATAGATGTGGCGCGGCCGAGACACCCCGCACCATGTTCTTGAGAACCGAACATTCACTATTCCGGCAAGTCGATCTGGCCTTCAACATGGAAGTGTCCGCTGACTCCAGGCGCCCCGGTATCAGGCTGGCCACCCCCGATGCTGATGGTGTATTCACCGCCGGCGATGATCGGATGGCCGTCCTCCGTCACCATGCCCAGGTCCCGGTTCTTCAGCTCAAAATGCACCTTCTGGCTTGCGCCAGCATCCAGGTGAATGCGCTGGAACCCGCGCAGCGCAATAAGCGGCGCCCCTTTCACCGGCGGGAATCTCAGGTAAAGTTGCACTGCTTCATCCCCCGCCAGCTTTCCTGTATTGGTCACCGTCACATCAGCTCCAACCGCTTCGTTCTCATTCACCGCTGCCTGTTGCAGAGTGAGATCGCTGTAGCTGAAGGTCGTGTAGCTCAGGCCATAGCCGAAAGGGTAGAGCGGCTTTCCGTGGAAGTAGCGGTAGGTGCGGCCTTGCATTGAGTAGTCTTCAAATTTGGGCAGTTGGCTGAGGTTTTTGTAGAAGGTGACCGGCAGACGGCCGGCAGGATTGTTCTTCCCGCTTAGCGTCTCGGCGATCGCCGCGCCGCCTTCCTCGCCGGAATACCACGCCTCGAGAATCGCGTTGGCATGTTCACTGGCCCAGTTGACGGCCAGCGCACTGCCGTTCATCAGCACGATGACGAGAGGTTTGCCGGTCGCTGCGACGGCTTTGATGAGCGCTTCTTCCGGTTCGGGCAGATCGATGCTGGTGCGATCCCCGCCGAGAAAACCGGGTTCGCTCACCGGCTTCTCTTCGTCTTCCAGTTCGCTCGAGATTCCGACGGCGGCAATCACCACATCGGCGTTTCTCGCCGCCGCAGCGGCCTGGGGCCAAGGGGTGTTGTTCGCCTTCGCCCAGATCAACTGCACTCGAGGCTGGTTTCCACTGGTATTGCGGTAGTTGACGGTCAGTGCGGCCTTCTGCCCTTTGTCCAGATGTACGCGCCCGACCTCTGCTTCCACTCCGTAGGTCCCGTCCTCCTGCGCGACCGTTTTGCCGTCAACCATCACGTTGGCAAAGCCATCGGCGCGCATGCCGATGAGGTAGTCGCCGGAGTCCGGCGGCGTGAGCACGCCCATCCACCGCACGCCAATAGACTTTTTCCCGGCGGCCTCCGCTGGCAGATTGACTTCGTTGAGGTCGACATTCGGCTCGACCCGGCTCACCAGCAGTGCCGGCGCCAACTCTTCTCCCTGCCCGTTGCTGTACTCCGCTTTGAGACCAGGCTTGCCATCGGCGGTTGTCAGCAGATTGCCCGGTACCAAGTCGCCGTCGTTGCGCAGGAACTGGGTTCCCGGAACGAACGTGACCTTGGCTTGCGGGAACTCCGCTTTGAGACCGTCCAGCAGGGAGACGCTATGCGTCGGCGTTCCGTTGTAATTCCCGAGCAGGACCTTCGTCTGATCGGCGAGCGGGCCGACCACGGCGATCCTGGTAATTCCCGATTTCAGGGGCAGCGTGCCATCGTTCTTCAACAGCACCATGGACTCATTGGCGAGCTTGCGGGCCAGCGCGCGGTGTTCCGCGCTGTCGAGTTCCTTTTCATCGATCTTCGTATAGGGAACCATTTCCGGCGGGTCAAACATGCCCAGCCTGATTCGCGCCGTGAAAAGGCGAATCAGCGCCGTGTCAATCGCATCCACGCTGAGGTAGCCCTGCTGGACGGCTTCGATGTACGGCCTGTAATCGTGGTCGTCCTTCCTGTTCGCGGTAAAGTCGATGCATTCATTATCCATGCCCCGTTCGAGCGAGATCGCCACCGCCTGGGGCAGCGTCGGACGGTAGTGGTGGATGTCGTAAATCTCGTGAACGGCGCCGCAATCCGAGACCACATAGCCCTGGAAGCCCCACTTTTCCCGTAGCTGATCTTCGAGCAGGAATTCGTTGGCGCATGCCGGCTGCCCGTTGATCGAGTTGATAGCGCACATCACCGATCCGGCTTTGCCTTCGACGACGGTGGCACGAAACGCCGGCTCGTAGGTGTCGAGCATGTCGTGCTTGCTCACATCCACGTCGGCAAAGTGACGCGTCGGTTCCGGGCCGCTGTGCACGGCGTAGTGCTTGGGAGTCGAGATCACGCGGTAGTACTTCGGGTCGTCGCCCTGCATGCCGGTCACAAAAGCCACGCCCATGCGCGCGGTCAGGAACGGGTCCTCGCCGTAGGTCTCCTGCCCGCGTCCCCAACGGGGGTCGCGAAAGATGTTGATGTTGGGCGCCCAGAAGTCCAATCCCTCAAAGATGTTGCTATGGCCGGCTCGCACGTCCTGGGCGTGCTTGATTCGCCCCTCGATACCGATGGCCACCGCCATCTCTTTGATTCCCAGGACGTCAAAAGTAGCGGCCAGACCTATCGGTTCGGGATACTCGGTGGTCCCGTCCACGGCCACTCCATGCAGGGCCTCGCTCCACCAGTCGTAAGCCGGAACGTTCAACCGCGGAATCGCGCGCGCCTGGTTCACCAGTTGCGAGGCCTTCTCTTCGAGCGTCATGCGGTGCACCAGATCGGCAGCTCGCTGCTCGGCGTCGAGAGACGGATTAAGATAGGAGGGCGGGGGCTGCCCAGGTGCGTCCTGAGCATCGAGCGTCCTAAATACGGCAAAACCGACCGCTACAATGATCACCAACTGAAACGAAAGCTTGCGGATGACCCGTTGACTAATCACGTTCATGATTTCCTTTTGCGCAAACATCATCCAGCCGCTGCCGGGGGCCGCCCCTACGATCCCACGATTAGCGCGGAGCGCCGGCTTCGTCCACGCTGAAGAGCAGATCATCCGTCGGGAAGGGGAAGGTCTGAAGGCCCGGGTGTTCCTGCTTGATCCGGGCGACCTCTTTCAATTCCGCCCGGGCTCTATCCTCGTCGCCCATGGCCCGATAAGTGTCGCTAAGCCGTGCGTGCGCCTCCGCCATATCCGGCCAGATTTCAAGGGCGACATGAAGATGCTCGATCGAGGCGGGGTAGTCCTTCGCAAGGTAAGCGATTCTTCCGGCCAGAGATTGGATGTAGGGGTCCTTGGGATTGAGCGCCAGCGCCTCCCGGATAGCAGCCTCTGCGTCGCGAACGTCCTCGGGATCGGAGGTAATGACGGCGAAAGCCAGTTGGTAGTAGGCCATGGCCTTATGAGCGCCCAAGGCAATGGCCGTTTGGAGTAGAGGTTTGGCTTCCGTCCCACGCAGGCGAGCAGCGAGGATCACGCCGTGCACGAGGTAGGGGAGATACCATTCCGGCCAGAGCGATTCCATCCTGGTCAATAGGGCTGCGGCCTGGTCGTCCTGGTGCAGGATGGCAAGTCCTATGGCCCGAGTCAACCAGAGCTGGGGATTATTCGGCGCCTCCCGGTCCGCCTTCGCCAGAAAATCAATCATGCGTTGAACCTGGCCGTGGGTCACAAGAAACAACGCAGCTTGGAAGTAGAGGTCCGGCTGCGTAGGCGACGATTGAATACCTCGATTCAGAGCTTCTGCGGCCTCCTGGGGCCTCCGCAGGGTATCCAGCAACTGGGCGCGCAGCAGGTAGTAATCACCACTCCGTGCTTCCGCAGGAATCTTATCGAGTTCCCACAGGGCAGTTTCCGGGCCGGCGTCACGGAATGCAGCGAGGGCAACGTCCACACGAAGTTGGGCATTCGAGGGCTCCGCTTGGGCCGCCTCGTCGAGAAACTCGCGCGCGGCATGGTACTGCCCGGCATGGAGCAAAGCTCTGCCGCACTCGGCGGAAACTATCTCTCCCGGTCCGGAACCCTTGATCTGCTGGAAAACTTCCAGAGCCTCCGGCACTTTTCCCTCCGCCAGCAACTCCTCCCCCAGACGGAATTTCAACCGCCAGTCAG
>JBEKLY010000472.1:0-5066 GCA_050010015.1 Terriglobia bacterium | reverse complement strand
GCGTTGAAGTTCGGTTGGCGCCACATGCCGTAGGCATCGCCATGAATATCGTTGGTGCCCGATTTCGTGGAGATGTTCACCGCGCCGCCGCCGCTCCAGCCGTGCTCGGCATCCGGAATCTGTTGCTGCACAACCACTTCCTGCACGGCGTCCATGTTCGCGTTGTAAGAGCCGCGCGCCGCCATGTCCGTCCGGAAGCCGTCGATGATCTGTTCGTTCTTGCCGCCGGTCGGGCCGCCGATGTCCAATCCGCCGTCAGACCACATATAGAACGGCAGGCGGTGCGCTTCGTCCCAGTACTCGTTGATCACGCCTGCATCGAGCAGGGCCAGCGTAAAGGGATTGCGCGCCAGGATGGGAAGGTCCTTCAGGAAGGACTGCTGGACGGTATCGCTCATGGTCGAAGTGTTGAATTCGACCTGGCCGACGTTGGAGGTGACCTCGATGGTCTGGGTCACGGCGCCGATGGTCAGCACCGCGTTGACGGTAATGTCAGACGCGGTCTGAACGACAACGTTTTCTTGCACGAATTTCTCGAAACCTGGGGCTTCTACGATAACTCGGTAGGTTCCAGGAATGACCGGGTCATACACGTAGAACCCACTGGTATCCACCTGCTTAGTCAGCTCCACGCCGGTGCCGACGTTGTGCAGGGTCACTTTTGCATTCGGAACCACCGCGTGCGTGGGGTCTGTTACTTCCCCGCGAATCGTGCCGCGTGATTCCTGTGCGGATAGGGGCTGAACGAAACATGCAATGAATGCCACCAGCAAGGCTCCCGTCAGAAGGAACGGAAGCTCATATCCGAAGGCCTTTCTCGCCTGCTGCCTCATATTAGGTTCTCCTCCTTTTGTTATTCGGTAGGGCAGGACGCCCTTATTGCACTTCCGCTACGCCGCGACCGCGTACGGTGGTGCTGCACTGTAAAGCACTGCCTTCGCCCCTGCCTTCGAACCATGGACTCTTACGGGATAAATAAGCGCACAAAGTGGGCATGCGACAGTAAGTCGTACCTCAGTCTCGTACACTTCGCGGCCGTGAGCGGGCAATGATGCACCCGGGCATAAGGCCGGCAAGACTCGCTCCCGTCTTCACCAACCCTATAAAGAGTGCCCGCGTAAGCATATACCGGCTTGCTATGCTAGCTTCATGTAGTCCTACGTCCGGGGCTTGATTAGATTCTTAATGAACTAACTACCATAGGCGCGTGGAGCAAATGCGCTTCCAAACAATTGACGGCCGTAAGTGACTGAAATACCAACGCAGTTACGGCTAGCCGCGGTCTAGAAGCGCGGATAATTCTGAATTCAGTATATGGATTTCGGAATCTCTCCGATTCCTTGTAGGGATAGTTTACACTTAATGACAAAACTACCTATATGCAGAGTTTGCATGATCTGAAAAGTGGATACCTTGCGTGTGCCTGGCAGGGACGAGGAGTCTCGTTTGATGGGCAAGTTTTACGTACAAGACGGCGGACGGGTTCTCCTTCCCCTCGCTCTGTCCCTAAATTCTCAAGCCACGTTGACCCCAATCCGTCGATAATCGCACCCGTAGGGGGACGGCTTGCCGTCCCCCCGCATGTCTGCTGTCCCCGACGAGGGTAGGGCAAGCCCCACCCGTACACCGCCCGGATCCGTCGCACGCCGCGATGGCCCCTCAAACTAGTGGTACAATGCCACCCTTCGTATTGCGGACTTGAAGGTAAGATCGCCGCGCGATAAAAAACGGAAAAACAGAAAATCAGGAGGAAGAATGCGGCTAAAGCATGATCGAAAGACAGCCTATCTGGTAGTTCTCGCATTGACGATGGTCGGCGGGCTTCTCCTTTGGTTCCGGATGCCAATTTCCGCACGGCAGGCCGCCGGCGAAGCCGCTGAGCCTTCCGCGGCGGAAATTCTGAGTGCGCACATGTACGACTCCGGCTTTCCGCAAGGCACTGAAAACTACAACGCCTGTTACTACGCGAGCGATGGGCATGTCTACTACGTTCTCTGCTCGGCGTCCGTCGAAGTCGGCGGGCAGATGTTTATGCTCGACCCTGCCAGCGGGAAAATCCGCCATCTGGGCGATCTGACCGAGGTGGTTGGGGAAAAGGGATTGCATGCAATTCCCCAAGGGAAGTCGCACGTCAACTTTGTCGAGTGCAAAGGGCGGCTCTACTTCGCGACACATGTTGGGTATTACGACAATTATAAATACCAGGGGAGGCAAAAGTTCGCCACCGCTCCGGGATACGCCACCTACCCGGGCGGGCACTTCCTGGCCTACGATCTCGGCGCCGGCAAGTTCCAGGTCTTCGCCAAAGCTCCCGCGGGCGAGGGCATCATTGCCATGACCATGGACCCGCAGCGAGAGCGGCTGTATGGGCTTACGTGGCCGTCGGGGCTGTTCCTTCGCTATGACCTCAAGAGCAGAGAGTTGAAGAATCTGGGTCCTGTATCCGGCGAGGCGGAAAACCCCACCGGTCCGAGCTTTGAGATGCTCGACCGTTGCCTAGTTGTCGATCCGACCGACGGCTCAGTCTATTTCACGCGGGCGAACGGCGAAATGCTCCGTTACCGGTACGACACGGAGTCGGTGGAAACTGTGCCGGGAGGAAACCTCAGGAAAGACTATTTTGGATATATGGATCCCAGCAATACGGACGGAGATATGGCGTACCATTGGCTCCAGGCGGCGTGGTGCCCTTCTGGCCGGGGTATCTACGGCATCCACGGAAAGTCGGGGTACGTCTTCCGCTTTGATCCGAGTTCCCAGCAAGTACAGGTCCTGTCGCGGTTGGTCTCGGACGCCTCGCTCGAAACCGGAATGTATGATCGGACCCCGTACGGCTATCTCGGCTTCACGACCGGGCCGAGTGGACAGACGCTTTACCACCTCACGGGGGCGTCTCTCGAGCGCCAGGGGATCAAGGATGCTGAGGCGCTGGATTTGGTCACTTATGAGATCCCCTCGAGGAAGACCGTTGATCACGGCGTTGTCGTCCTCGACGATGGCGCCAAGCCCTACCAGGCCCAGTGCCTGGCCGTTGGCAAAAACGGAATGATTTATACCGTGGCATTCGTGGGCAAGCCGGGTCATTCCCGGATGGACCTGATAAGCTTCGAGAACCCGCGGGCCGTGCCTTAGCACGGCCCTGCCGGCAGACGGCTGTCGAACGAGTCAACGACGCGAACATTTCCGAGAAGGGTCTGCATTACGCGTTGAGACTTAATGGCAAGCATCGCTTCTGCCAACTTCACCCATTTTGACCAGAGCAACTTGCTCTCAAAACAGTCGCCCCGAAAACTGCCCCTACATTACTGAATTGCAAGGTCTTGCTGGACGACGTATCATAAACACGCGTTATGATACGCCAGTTAAGGCGCCGTCCACGGGGCAGGAAAGCGTCCCAGTCCGGCGTTGCGGCCTTTCACGCGCCGCACTGAAGGTCTCCGGCGCTGACCACTCACGTCGGCGAGAAGGGCCGTTCGCTATTCGTCCAATTCTCTGCAGCTAACATCGGCAATAAAAACCGCGGGGGGCTTGCGCCCCGGCGGTGGCTCTGTTCTTCCGTTACTGCGAGGCGCCCGGAATCCGCGAGCTCGAGATAGGCATCGGCGCCACCAATGGCAATCGGTCCAGCCGCAGCCGAAGCGAATGCCCGCTTTTCTGACGTATTGTTGCGGCGCACGAAGATCACGACGGCATCTGGCATCGCGAATAGGACAGCACTTTGTCAATTGACCCTCAAGGCTCATCAAGTTACATTCAGCGAGTTCGCTTGCTTTGATTTCCCGCTGGGCGAACTTGATGTCGCCACGCTTGCTAACAATCTCCACTGTGCGACAGAAGCCATCGGTACTTGGCCCCCCTTGGCTAAAGTGCTAGTATTGCCTCCAACGTTATGACTGGTCACAATCTGATAACTCCCGCTCATCGCTCCGTTCGCAGGTATTACGAAAACCTTGCAGCCCTGCGGGACCAGGGTGTGTTAAACGAGATGAGCGTGCGTTCGCCCTTCGAGTCCCTGCTCCAGGAGACTGCCAGACTGAAGGACTGGACATTCATCGCCGAGCTCTCGGGAAAGTCCGGCGGCACGCTCATTCGTCCTGACGGCACCCTGCGCGACCGCAACAGCTTGCCGCGTGGCTACTGGGAAGCCAAAGACACCCAGGACGATCTTGATACCGAGATTAGGAAGAAGATCGCGCGCGGCTGTCCCCTCTCCAATATCATCTTTGAGGACACCCAAACCGGCGTCCTGTTTCAGAGCAAACAGAAGGTCAACGGGCCGTACAGCCTCGGCCACCCGAAAGAACTGGCCGCGCTTCTCAACCAATTCTTCTCCTACACCGAGCCTGATATTGAAGGCTTTGAAGAAGCGGTGGACAAATTCAAAGAGCGCGTTCCCGATCTGGCGCGCGGCCTGGTGGAGAAAATCCAGCAGGCGCACAGGGACAATGCCCGATTCCAGGCCGCATTCGAGAAGTTCTTTGAGCTTTGCCGCACCGCGCTCAATCCCAATATCCGTACTGAGGCCGTGGACGAGATGCTGGTGCAGCACCTGCTGACAGAGCGCCTGTTCCGCACCGTCTTCAACAACCCGGAATTCGTCAAGCGCAACGCCATCGCGGCGGAAGTTGAGCGCGTCATCGAAGCCCTGGTTAGCAAGAGCTTTGACCGCACAGAGTATTTGAAGAGCTTGGACCGTTTCTACCGCGCCATCGAAGGCGCCGCCCGCCTGCTGCCCGACTTCAGCGAAAAGCAGCACTTCCTGAACACCGTTTACGAGCGCTTCTTCCAGGGCTACTCGGTGAACCTGGCGGACACGATGGGCATCGTTTATACGCCGCAGGAAATCGTGAACTTTATGTGCGCGAGCGTGGCCGAGGTGCTGGAAAAGGAATTTGGCAAGAGCCTTTCCAGCCCCGACGTTTTCATCATCGACCCATGCACGGGCAGAACTGTCCGGTCATAAGTCAAATAGTTCGAGTTGGTTACGTGATAAGTCGATTTCATTCTCAGAGCTGATGTGCGAAAAGGCCTGTAAAAGTGGCACTTTTTCGAAGAGGCTGAGACTC
>JBEKLY010000471.1:0-5072 GCA_050010015.1 Terriglobia bacterium | reverse complement strand
GGCTACCAGGTTGCGGTCAGCCATTTTCATACGCGCTTCACCGAGATGTTGGAGGACGCAGGCACCCTCGATCTCCAACCGGGTTTCGTACCGGTATTCCGCGGGCTGGGGATCAACATCGCGATGATGTCCGATTTCCACGGCGATTTGCACGTCAAGGATCCCGGGCCCATTCGATTCCGTGAGCAGAAGGACTACTTTGACGGTTGCCGCCGCTTTTCCGATCGTACTTTCCTGATCATGCCGGGAGAGGAGCCTGACGGCGCACTGGGCGGGCATTACACGTTCGTGTTCCCCAAGCCCGTTTACTGGAGCCGTGTGCGGGAATCCGGCCAGCCTTTCACGGAGCAGGAACCCAAGTACGGCAAGGTGTACCACACGGGTTCGGCTTCGGACGAGTTGCAATTGCTTCAAGCCGAACAGGGTTTGATGTGGCAAACGCATCCCCGGACGAAAGGCTCCGCGGGTTACCCCGATGCGGTGCGTGATCGGGATCACTTCAAAAGCGACCAGTTCCTGGGCGCCTCCTACCAATCGTTGCCTGTTGATCAATCCGAGCCGCGAATTTGCGAGAAGCGCTGCTTCGGCGTGCTGGACGATATGAACAATTGGGCCGGCCCGAAATACATGATCGCCGAGGGTGACACGTATTTGAAATATCCTGACGATGAAACCTATCCCCAACTGATCGTGAACTACGTCAAGCTTGCGCGCCTTCCGGGCTTTGACGAGGACTGGAGTCCGATTCTCCGCGCCATGCGCGCGGGCGATTTCTATGTGAGCACCGGCGAAGTCCTCTTGCGGAATTACGCCATCGAGGGCACGGGCGCGAAGAGGACCTTCACGGCAGACGCGGAATGGACCTTCCCCCTGGAATTTGTGGAGCTGGTTTGGAGCGACGGCACCACCGTGGACCGGAAGATTGTAGCGGAAACAGGACTCGTGCCCTTCGGCAGCCATCGGTTTACGATTCCCTTCGATTCCACGGACAAAAAGTGGATTCGTTTTGCCATCTGGGATTCGGCTGGTAATGGGGCCTTTACCCAGCCGGTCCATCTACGCTAGGGTAACTCTTGAATTCGGCGGCCTCTTGGTGCGACTTGGGTCCGTCACGTAGAGGACATGCAAATTGGATTCGGGCTCGAGGGGGTGCGAATCGATAACCGCGTTGGGGCTGGCCGATCCCCCCGCGGGCGTCGAGGGCTACCGGCAATTCATGGACTTCGACGTTGTGCGGATTGACGAAACTCGCTGCTCTCTCGATTTGCTGCGCGACGGCAAAGTTGAGCCGGTAAAGCTGGGTGACGATGCCATTCTCGGCGTCAACTCGCACGCGGCGGAGAATCTGGAAGCCGGCGCGGTGTGTGTTGGCTACGGACTCGCGGTTCCCGAACTGAACTACGATGACTTGGCAGGCCAGGATCTGAATGCAAACGGCTTCGTTCAGGGCGCCGCAGGGGCCCCAGGGTTCGATCATCCGGGTATTTCGCCCGAGGCCGAGGGCTTCTTTCTGCTGATGGAGTCCGCGGCGTACTCCTATTACTCGGCTTGGCCGACGGCAGTCAGCGGTAGTCCAGGCCGTCCGCATTGAGACTCAGACCCAGTTTATCAACGAGCGACACTGGAGGTAGGATGAAACGACTCATTCTCGCAGGATTGCTCATTCTCCTTACGACCGCTGCGGCGTTGACGCAGCCGGCGCCCGCGACGCACCATTTGGCTCCGTCGCCCAAAACTGTGACTTGGGGTTACTTCGATCCTTCCACACCGCCCGTGCTGCGCGTTCGCTCGGGGGACAGAGTGGAGGTCGAAACGCTTCCCGCCGGAGGTAGTGAGGCATTAGAAGCGGCAGGTTTGTCTCGCGACCAGATGCAATCGGCCCTGTTGGAGGTTGAACGCGAGGTCAAGGACCGCGGGGAAGTGCCGCACATTCTCACCGGTCCTATCTGGATCGAAGGCGCAGAACCAGGGGACACGTTGGAGGTGAGGATCATCTCCGTCGAGCCCTCAGTTCCCTATGCCTGGAATAGCTTCACGCCCGGGAAGGGCTTCCTTCCGGACGAATTCCCGCACGCGCATTTCAAGCTGACTCCGCTCGACCTGACGCGCAAAGTTGCGCGATTCTCCAAGGGCATCGAAATTCCTCTTCGCCCGTTCTTCGGCGTCATGGGCGTGGCTCCGCCCGCCGCCACCGGCCGCGTCAGCAGTGGCCCACCCTGGATTCACGCCGGAAACATGGATAACAAGGACTTGGTGGCGGGAACGACCCTCTACATCCCGGTGTACGTCAGCGGCGCCTTGTTTTCTGTGGGGGATGGGCACGTTGGCCAGGGAGACGGGGAAGTTTGCCTCACAGCCATGGAAACCGCCCTGCATGGGACCCTGCAATTTTTCGTGCGCAAGGACATTCGGTTGCGCTGGCCTCGCGCCGAAACTCCCTCCCACTTCATCTCCATGGGTTTTCACGAAAACCTGGAGGAGGCCGCCCGCATCGCCCTGGAAGAGATGCTCGACTTCTTAGTGCAGGAGAAACATCTCGATCGCGATACGGCGTATATTCTCGCCAGCGACGCCGTGGATCTGCACATCACGCAGCTTGTGGACGGCAAAAAAGGAGTCCATGCCCTTCTACCAAAGGCGATCTTCCTTCGCTGATCGGGCAGGCAGCCGCTGATGAAAATGCGCTGGGCAATTCCCCTCTTCAGTTAACGATGGGGTAGGGGGTGGTTGGCGGGCGCGTTCAGTCTGGTTCGCACCACCCCCTGGCCCCCCCCTCAGGCGAGGAGGGAAGTCACCAAATGCCGATAACACAGGCATCTGAGGAAGTGCGCTGCCAACGAGGCCGCGCCGAGACACAAGGACCTTACCACAGAGTTTCCGGGCTGCGAAACTCTGCGTTTGTATCCGTCTCGGCGATGTTAGAAAACAGGGGGCATTCACGCTCCTGGTAGAACCAGTCTCAATTCCAACAGGAGGATAAGCGCCTCAAGTCATCGCCGAGAACCCCCTTCATCGTCGTTTGGGCTGGCATTATGCTGTGATCGAAGGAAGGACATGGCATAGAATATGCAGCCTTGCAATTGCGCACCGATGTGCACTGCATACCGATAGGCAAGTGGTGGAGATTGTCTTACTCGCTTTGACTGGAGATTGTGCTGGGTGGAGGGGTATGCATGAAATCTACACTCATGCGAACGGCATGAGTAGCGCTCCATCAGGAAATTGGAACACATCATGACCACGAAGATAAACTATTCCTACGTCGTCTTCCTGGCTGCCACGGCTGCGCTGGGGGGGCTGCTATTCGGGTTTGATATCGCCATTATCACTGGCGCTGGCCCGTTCATCACGGAGTATTTCAAGCTCAATGACCTCAGCCTGGGCTGGGCTTTCAGTTCACTTCTGTTCGGTTGCGTCATCGGTTCGATTTCCGCGGGGCGGTTTACTGACTTCTACGGTCGTAGAAGAATCTTGCTTTGGGTGGCGTTGCTGTTTGCCGTCACCTCGGTCGGTACTGGCGAAGCAACCAATTTCACCTTCTTCATTGCGGCGCGGTTCATCGGGGGCGTTGCCGTAGGCGGCGCTTCCATCCTTTCTCCCCTGTATGTTGCGGAAGTATCCCCGCCCTCGCTGCGCGGACGAATGGGTACTCTCTACCAATTGTCGATTGTTATGGGTGTCCTCATTTCATACTGCATCAACTACTTGCTTCGGAACGCCGGCGCATCCAACTGGCGCTGGATGTTCATTACCGGCGTAGTTCCTTCGATACTGTTCCTTACTCTTCTGCTTCGCGCGCCCGAAACTCCCCGATACTTGTCTATGGTGGGTAGGCATCAGGAAGCCTTCGCGATCCTCGAGCGAATCTCCGGACGGGAGACCGCCGAAGTCGAAATATCGGAGATGCGGGCCAGCATGGCGGAGAAGAAGGGGACCTGGCGCGCATTGTGGCAGCCGGGAATTCGCCGGGCGGTGATTGTTGGATTCTGCCTGGCCATCCTGATACATGTGTCCGGCATCAACACGATCATCGACTATGCTCCGGCCATCTTCAAGTCTGCGGGCTGGAAGATTGACGCGGCTCTGTTTTCGACTTTCATCGTTGGCCTCACGAACTTTGCCTTTACACTGGTTTCGTTCTGGGTGATCGACCGCTACGGCCGCAAGCCACTGTACATAATCGGATCATTCGGCATGGCAGTCGCTCTGGCGCTATTAAGCTTGACCGTGCTAACAGGTCGATTCCATGGCGCCACTGTATTGGTGCTCATTCTCGCTTACCTTGCGTTCTTTGCCTCCTGCATTGGACCGGTCTTCTGGACACTGGTCCCGGAAATATTTCCCAACTACATCCGTGGAACTGCAATGACCATACCCGTACTCACCCAGTGGATCGCAAATGCCGTGGTCGTTCTTTTATTTCCGGTGGCATTTCACCAGATCGGCAAGGCGACTACTTTTGGATTCCTCGCGGCAATGGCCTTGGCGCAAGCGATTTTTATGTGGCTTTTCGTCCCCGAAACCAAGAACAAGCCCTTGGAGGAGATAGAGAAGTTCTGGAAAGCAATGGCTGTGTCTAAACCTGATTTGAACCGGCGTACCAGGAATGCCGTTGTTAAAGGTTGAGATATATTCAGCGCAATTTGTGAACGGACTTCACGGTGGGTGTCCTAATTACTTCATTGATACAAATCAGTGTCGTGCACCGGAGCCCCTCCCTACATGGTCCGGCAAAGAGTTGCCTGGCCACCTGCCCCTACGAATCCCGACCTGACGCGCGCGTGGTCGGTCTAACCGGAGGACTTCGAGGGGATTCGCGAAAGCGGCATCGGCACCAAAACCTCATCCTTGCTGGATCGACACCGAAGTGGTCCGGGCAACGGACTAAGTTCTCCCCAAGGCATCCTGCGCGCATCATGGGTGCCGGGGGCACGCAAAATGGGTTCGGAATGAAAAGTCGCCTTCCCGGATGATGCCCTCCTTCAACGGCGAAGTCACGTCAGCCCTACAGCCCTTTTTCGGCTCGGCGCCAATTTGCGAGAATTGGCCGGAGTAGCAGCACAGGCACTCCT
>JBEKLY010000470.1:0-5072 GCA_050010015.1 Terriglobia bacterium | reverse complement strand
GGCGCCCGCAAAGCAAATTCCCCGTGCGCCGGCGCCAGAGGCTAAGCAAGGACCGGATTGTGATCGAACGATGCATCAGAATTATAAAGTGAACAGTATTGGGCTAAAGCCCCGCCCTTCCGTTTCCGACGGTTAAGGTCGCTAACTAATTCTGCTAAGCGCCAATGCAGATTCTTCGCTTCGCTCAGAATGACCGGCTATCGAGAGCGCGAAGAGAAGGATCCAAGAAGGGAACGCCATGAAGCGAACCAAGAAAAAGCTTGTGATCGGAGTGGATATCGGGGGAACTCACATTAGAACCGGTGTTGTTGAAACGTCCACTCGCCGGGTGCTCGGACTGACGAAATCGAAAACTGCCGAACTCACCCTCGACATTCTTTGTCTAGTCTTGTCAAACACGGTCACCCAGTACGAAGGCAAGATCGGAGGCATCGGCGTTGTGGTTCCGGGTTGTTGCAGCGCCGACCTGCGCCGTTCGATCAGCACCGACGGCATCGTCCCGTTTCTGGACGGGTGCAACCTGGCAGACATCATCGAAAAGCGAGTGGGCATTCCGGCGCGCGTCGACAATGACGTTCGAGCTCACACCATCGGCGAGCTGCGCTACGGCGGATGGGGCGAGCCGCGGTCGCTGCTGGTCATCACCTTAGGTACGGGTGTCGGGCTGGGATGGCACGTGGACGGCCGCCTTTATCCGCCCCCGGACCATGGCGCTCAGGGTGGGCACATCGCGGTTTCGTGGACGGGCGGGAATCCCTGTTACTGCGGAGCGCAAGGCTGCTTAGATGGGATTGCCAGTGGAACGGCCATGGAAGCGGCAGCGGCGGAACGGCTCAGACGCCTTTTGCCCTCCGGCCTGAAGGGCCGCGTAACCGCCGAGCAGCTCTGTGCCGCCGCGCCAACCGACGCCTTGGCGCGCGGCTGCATCGACCGTGCTATCGAGGCGCTGCGGGCCGGACTCCACACGTACCATCATATTTTGTTTCCCGATCTGGTGGTGTTCGGCGGCGGGCTGGCTCGAGGACTCTGGCCCCACCTGGGAGAACTGCGAAAATGGTTTGTCGCGACCCGGCGGTACGATGGCCGCAAGAACCGCCTCGTGTTGTCGCGGCTCGGGGATAAAGCCGCGATCTATGGGGCTGCCGCGCTGGCTTCGGGAAGTTACGAATGAACGCGTGACGTGGCCGAACACTCTGGAGTGCGCTGCCGTTCCCCGGAGCGGCTGCGGCGCCACTCTCATTATCCCGAATTCCGCAGTCGCGAGGCTCTCTGGGAAGAAACCCCTCACCCGGCTCGCTACTCTCGCCACCCTCTCCCCAAGGGCTAGGGCTGTAATCAATCATCGTTGACCGCCCTCTCCCTTGGGGAGAGGGCGCCCCGCAGCCGGCGCAGTCATCAGCCGGTGCGGGACGGGTGAGGGGTTACTGCCGAAGAATCCAAACACCCGTTCCGTTCTCGCGGTTATCAAGGCAGGCAATTCAGATTCAACGGGTTGGCCTGGCAGCCTTAAATTCAACTTCAGAATTCGGCGTCACTTTACGATCGCGCCCACAACCGGCGGGAGCAGCTCTCCCTCGGCCCAAACCGGCGGCGAGTAACCCAGCCTCACAACCACCAAGTCAAGCGATGGAACGATGTAGCAGCGGGTCGATTCATGGCCCATAAAAGCGAAGGCGTCCTTCGGTACGCCCTTCCAGAGATCACCAGGTGTATTGACCCAGTAAGAGAATCCATAATCCGGGTTGAACTGCTGGGAGCTGCGAGATGCCAGATCAATCCACCACTTCGGCACGAGCTGCTGCCCCTTCCAGACGCCTCCGTGCGCAAACAGATAACCCAATCGGGCGAAGTCGCGTCCTGAGAAGCGCAGACCACTGTGAGCGTTGGTGTGGGGGCCGATGTGCCCGCCGCCGCCCTCCCAATCCCAGCCATAATTCTCGATGCCGATAGTGTCGAACACGCGCCGCTTCATAAAGGTGCTGATTTCTTCGCCTGCCACTTTTGAGAAGATCAACGACAGTTCGGAGAAGGCCGCATCCGAATACTCCCAGGCTGTGCCGGGATCGGCGTAAAGCTTGGCCGCGGATGCTCCGAGACGATTCGGCTGCTTCCCCAAAGCGATTTCGTACTCTCCGCCTCCGTCTGCAACCGGGAGTCCGACCATCCCGAAGCTCTCACCTGGAATGCCGGAGGTCATGGAGAGGAGATTCCTCAACTTGATGGTTGCTTTGCGCGGGTCGGTCAGCGGGTAGGCCTCGGGAATTAAGGGATAAGCCAGCGTATCGAGGTCGATGTGGGCGCCGTTTGGAAGCTTGTTCTCGCGGCTGTCTTCAAAGAGTATACCGTAAGCCGTCCCGGTGGCCGACTTTGTGCACGACCAGACGTCGAAAGTCGTCTGCGGCATGGTGGGTGTCCCGTACCACTCGCGCACCAGGTAGCCGTGCCGGATCACCACGATAACCCACGGACCTCCGTAGCACTCGCGGTGATACGAGCCCACCCAATCGAGCAACTTGGGATCCATTCCGGCCAGCTTCCTCACGTCGTCGTCCGTCTTGCAGCGCCGCCAACTGCCGTGAGATTCCGAAGGCGGGTAATACGCCTCGGAGTCGTCCGAGCTAACCGCCGGACGGCCCTCGGTCACAATCGCCTTCGGGATCATGATCGCGATCATGCCGATCAATGCTAACAACAAGCAAAACCACAAAGTCCTTCCTCGCACCTCGCACCTCCCTGGAACACGATGAATATCTGAAATCCATTACAACTGACTGACCTTTAATACGCCCCACATCGGGTCCCTGTCAAGAAGAATTTTGGAATGGGATGATTCCGGGAATTGCAATGATGCTGCAGGCGGCCGGGCGCGCGGCGGTTTGACGTTGCCTTGGAAACGCCACGGGACCCCGACTTACCCCGCCTGCCGGCCTCATTAAACTTGCCCTTTGCAGACCACCCCAGGAGAGACTTTCGTCCGCAACAAGCGAAAGCGCCGTCAAGCCGCCCTATCCCATCGCGTCCCCCGCATTTCGAGGAGTGAGCCAGAATATCGTTGACAGTCGCGAGGTACGCGGCCCAAGATGCTTCTGCAAACGATTACCTGTTTTTGGTACTGCCGACTGTTCACGATACTCAACCACGAAGGTTTGCTCAACCCGATTCTGAACGGAGCCCGTGCATGACCCACCGAGAGCGGATTCTCGCCGCTTTGGCGCATCGAAGTCCTGACCGCGTTCCGATTGACTTGGGAGGGACCTACAGCACCAGTATGAACGTTCGCGCCTACGCGGCGCTGCGCGCCTGGCTTGGCTTGCCGCCTGAACCTTGTCCAGCCTTCCTTCTGGCCCGGGCGGCGCAGATCATTCCTGGCGAAGACATCGTTAGACGCTTTCGCCTGGACGCGCGGCCGATGGTGATGGGAGCTCTCGACCGCGCTCGAGGCGGCGCGATATCCGACGAAGTTTACGTGGACGAATGGGGCGTGACTTGGACAAAGCCGGACCAGGGCCACTTCATCAATACCGACGGTCCGTTCTACCGCCTCGTGGACCCTACTCCTAAGGACCTTGAGGGCTTCCCCTGGCCCGACCCTGACGATCCGGGCCGGTACCGCGGATTGCGAGAGCGCGCCAAGTTTCTTCACGAGACTACGGATCACGCTGTAGTTCTTAACCTCTGGGTGGGACTTGTGCATGTGGCGGAGTTTATGCGAGGCTTCGGCCAGTGGCTGGAGGATTTGCTGGTGAACCCCGCCTTCGCGGAAGCATTGATGGATCGAATCGCAGATTTCTGGGTTCGGGGCGCGGCAAGGGCACTAGCCGAGGCTGGGGAGTTTGTCGACGCGGTAGCCACTGTCGAGGATCTGGGAACTCAGCAGGGGCCGCTCATCCGCCCGGAGGTCTACCGCCGCCTGATCAAGCCACACCACAAACGCATGATGGGCGCCGTGAAGAAGCACGGGAAGCGGCTGTTTCTGCACTCCTGCGGCGCGGTCAGTGCGTTTATCCCTGACTTCATCGAAATGGGTGTTGACGCGCTGAATCCGGTGCAGGTCTCCGCCAGCGGAATGGACACCAGGAAACTGAAGAGCGAATTTGGCCGCGACCTCTCATTTTGGGGCGCCATTGACACCGGCAAGGTTCTTCCCTACGGCGCCGCGGAAGAAGTGCGCGCCGAAGTGAAGCGCCGCATCGATGACCTGGCCTCGAACGGCGGCTATATTCTGGCGGCCGTCCACAATATCCAGTCGGAGGTGCCGCCCCAGAACGTCGTCGCTATGTACGAAGCGGCGCTTGAATACGGGGCCGCAGCGTAGCCAGAATAGACGCGGTCGCGGTTAGATGTTCGATGGCCCTTTCCTCAAAGGAGTCTCGGTGAAAAATGGTTTATTGCTGTCATTCCGAGGAGCCGCAGGCGACGAGGAATCTCGCACTGCCTTGAAAACACTCAGAGCGAGACTCCTCGCGGAGTTTATCCTGAGCACCCAGAGCGAGATCCTTCGCTGCGCTCAGGATGACAGCGAAGGGCTCGGAATGACAGTCCGAATTAGGTTCTCGCACAGACTCCAAGGGAGAGGGCTGCGCGTCATTCCAGTCCCTCTCGCGATTTGGCTTCTCTGCGCGCTGACGGCCTGTAACTGTTCTCTCGTTCGCGCTCAGAGCAAGGCGCCCTACGGCCCTAGCCCAGTCATTCAAGGCGCAGAATGGGATTTCAAACACCTGATTCGGCTCGCCAACACGAAGGGAAAAGGGGGCAGCGACCTCTGGCCGACGACCTGGGCGGCGGATGGAAACATTTACACCGGCTGGGGAGACGGAGGAGGTTTCAGCGGCGCGAGCGACAACACGGGGCGCGTCAGCCTTGGGTTCGCGAGGATTCTCGGATTGCCGCCGCAAGTGCAGGGAGTAGACGTCTGGGGATACTACCCGAAGTACGCACAGCATCCCGCCACGGGTGCGCGACATAGAAGTTGGAATTAGGCGGCGAGAGCCGCCCGGCGGCCCTCCCAGTAATCCTCAACGCGGCCATTGAGATGGCAGCAACGCAAGGCGAGGATGGCATTGGCTCCGCGG
>JBEKLY010000469.1:0-5094 GCA_050010015.1 Terriglobia bacterium | reverse complement strand
ATGGTGAGTTGGTCGACCACGTAGCCGTTGGTGGCGTCCGTCTGGTTCATGAGCGGAGTGGCAGTCACTTCGACGGTGGTGCTGACCGAGCCGACCTTCAGACTGCCGTCCACCGTGGCCGTCCGGCCCTCCTGGACCAACACCTGGGTGTGGGTCTCGGTTTCGAAGCCCTCTTTCGTGAAGGTCAACTCATAGGTTCCCGCCGGAAGATTAGAGATCGAGTAGGTCCCGTTAGACTCCGAGTGGACCGCCACGTCGAGGTTGGTGGCCACGTTGTGCGCCTTCACCGCGGCGTTGCCCACGGCAGCACCGGAGGAATCGAATACCGTTCCGGTAATGGCTCCCACGATTTGCTGCGCCTGGCAGGGCGCCAGGAAGCCTGTAAGCACGAACAACAGCATGGCGGCGGCCGCCTGCCAATTCCGCAACATTGTGAGTTGGTAATTCGTCCTCTGATTCATAGGCCTCCTCGCGTGTTCCCAATTCAAGAATCCAGATTTGTAGCGGCGATCCCGCCTACGTGGGATCACCGAAGGTGCCGTAAAGAGTCTGTGAGAGAACTCGTCTTCGCTGTCATTCCGAGGAGCCACAGGCGACGAGGAATCTCGCAGTGCCTTGAAAGTACTCAGAGCGAGATTCCTCGCGGAGTTTACCCTGAGCGGCAGAGCGAGATCCTTCGCTGCGCTCAGGATGACAAGCGAAGGGCTCGGAATGACAGCGCTACGAGACTTTTTCCGCAGCCTGGTAAAGGCGTCTTCACAACCAACTGAGTGGCTTCCGAAAGGGGTCCCGTTGATCGGCAAGGCCAATAATATGAACGTGTTGGGGCTTGTCGCTCGCAGCCTACATTAGACCTGGCGGCTGCCGGACAATTCCCAGCCGAAACGGTTAAGCTCCTTCCCCCGAAGGCGCCTGATCAAACTCCTTTATTGAAAGTCAAAGTGTAGAGAGAAACTATTATACCCAGGTGACGCTGTTGTTACAATTCTGTGAAGCACGGCGAGTTTTGCAGCTCCTGGGTCACGTCAAATATCCATGCGCCTGTCATCCTGAGCGATAACACCTGGCCCCTCACGCCTGGCACCCAGAGGCGCTAGAATAATCCCGTCACCCCACGCCAAGCCGCATCAGCGGCGCAAGAATGTGGCCCACGGCGCCAAGCCGTGGGATCGCGGCCCAGAGAGCCTGGCAGCGCGGACCGGTCGATTTTCAACGAAGTCGCTCATGCCGCTTCCGCCGCCCTGAAACCAGGAAAATGCGCAGACCGTCATGGAGTGCGGCAGCGAAGCTGCCGCCCTGGAATCCGATCAAACGGCGGTAGCTGGCGCTACCGCACTCCAAGGTGCCTTCGCCAAGCAGACTTTCAGGATGACACATTGCGAGTTTCTTCACGCCTCCTTGGCGTGGGGTCCCCGCTACCCAACGCCAAACTTCGCCTGCAACCTGTCACCCGACACCTGGCCCCTGACACCCGAAACCTGACACCTGAAACCTGCCTTTACTGTCGCTGCTGAACCGGGAGGAATTGGGCGAGAGCGCTGGGTGCATTTCCGAGGGCGCGCGCCAGGCTCAACTTAGCCACATTGTGGGCAAACACGCTGTCGATATAATCGAGGTTCGCGCCAGCCACCGATTCCTGCGACTGCACCACCTCGACGTTCTCGCTGACGCCGGCCTCGAAGCGCTGGCGAGTCTGGTGCAGCGTTTCCCCCATAAGCTGGATATTTTCCTGCGCCACCTTGACTTGATTGGCGGCTGCCTCGATGTCCAGGAAGGCGTTCCGCACTTCGCTTTCGATCTCGCTTCGAGTGTCCTCGAGTTCCGCCCGGCGCTGCGACAGGGCCGCTTGCGCCTGTTGAATATCCGCCGCGGTGCGCCCGCCGTTCCAGATGGGCACGCTGAGCGTGGCCGAGGCCGTAAAGGTGGGACGCAAGTTTGAAGGAGTGCCGATCGTGCCGTAATCGGCGCTGGCGGATGCCGAAGGGTAGCGCTCGGCACGCGCCGCAGCCAGAGCGCGCTCCGCCGCTCTCACCTGGGTCTCCGCCGCTTTCAGATCTGCCCGCTGCGCTAACGCCTGCTTGATTGCGTCTTCCACGCTGAGAGGCGGGGCGGGCGCGAAAGGAATAACGTTGGAAAGCTCGTACCCAGGCGTGGGAGGCAGGCCCGTGATGCGGGCCAGAGTGATCTTCTGTTTGGCAAGGTCGTTCTGGAGCGTCACTAAGCGTTGCTGATCGAGCAGCACCTCGACCTGGCTGCGATTGAGGTCGATCTTGGTAGCCCTGCCGAACTTGACTTGTTGCCCGGTGCGCTCAAAAAGCGCCTTGGCAGTGTCCAGTTGCGCCTGAGCTGAGTCGAGCCGCGCGTTCGCGGCCAACACTTGAAGATACGCTCCGGCAACGGCGAGAGTCACCAGATCCTGGGCATCTTTGCTGGAAAGCTCACCAGCTCGCGCTACCTCCCGCGCCGAACGATAATTGTTGAGGGCGGTGAAATCGGCGATGGACTGCGATACCCGCGCGCGGACGTCCAAAACGTTGAAAGGTCCGACGACGGAGGGAAGCGAGAAATTCGGCACGCTGAAGCTGAAGCCGATGGTCCGCAGGTTAAACGTTTCCTCGATGTCGTTTACGTCTGCCCTGATGTCCGGCAGCAGGGCGGCGCGCGCCGCGAGCGCCTGGCCGCGCGCCTGCAGCAGGGCCAGGTTTGAGCCCACCGCTCCCAGGTTGTGCTCGAGCGCGCGCTGGACCGCCTCCGCCAGCGACAGCCTTCCGGAGAAGGAAAGCCGCGCCGTGCTGCTCGTGCTTCCGCTATAGGCGCCCTCGACGGACACCGTGGGGTTCAGTGTATTTACGCTGGTCGTGGTGCTGGGTACGGCGGATTGTGTGGCGACAACGCCGCCCCCTTGCGCGTTTCGTCCCGATAGCGGAAGCGGAGTGGCCTGCGTCGTGGCCGGCGGCGCCGCGCCCCCGAATTGCGCGGCTGCGTACGTTGCGCAAGCGATCACCTCGAACGCGGCGATGATTGCCGCTCGTCCCACAACTCGCGTACCGGTTCTTCTCATGGCTCGTCTACCTCTCTTAACCATTGCGGTTGAATTCAAGTTGCTATCTGCAGTACAGCATCGCAGTTTCTGGTTTTTCTGCCAAACACTTCGGAACTCCGGTCTATTGAATATTGAACCCGAATTCCGAAGTTGCAAGGCTCTGTGGGAAGAAACCCCTCACCCGGCTCGCTACTCTCGCCACCCTCTCCCCAAGGGAGAGGGCGGAAACCAATCAACGTTGACGGCCCTCTCCCTTGGGGAGAGGGTGGCCCGAAGCCGGCGTATTCATCAGCCGTGCGGGACGGGTGAGGGGTTACTTCCGAAGATTCCAAGCACCCGTTCCGTTCTCGAGGTTATCAAGGCAGGCAATTCAGATTCGGCGGGTGGCGCATACGTCCCGACACTTGTTGTCGGGATGTATGCGCCTCACCGACGGGCGCAGACATGCCAAAGAGCGGCACGTCTATGCCACCCACGGAAGCGCCAAATTCAACCATCGCCGTACCCTCAGATTTGACGTTTGAACAGCAAAATGCAACCTGTTATCAGCACTGCTGAAAAACACGTCAAGATCGCAAGGTCGAGGCCGATGCCGGCAAACCCCGTGTCCTTCAGCAGCAGGTTCTTGAGGGCGTCGACGACGTAGGTGAAAGGGTCGACAAACGACATGGCTCGCAGCCACACGGGAAAGCCGGCCGTCGGGTAGACCGCGCCCGAGGGGAAAAAGAGCAGGGTATTGAGCACGCCGAAGATGGCGCGCGGAACCAGGGGATCGCTGACGCGCACCATAAGCAGAAACATCATGCTGATCATCGCGAGAGAGGTCACGGCCAGGACGAGGATCAGGTAAACCAGCCGCGCCGGCTCCCACAATTGAGGAATGCCGGCAATCAGGCCGCCGATGATCGTGATGATGAAGCCCGCCATCAGGCCCTTGAGCGCGCCTGAGCCGATAAGTCCCAACACCAGATCCACTTTGCTGAGCGGCGTCGAGAGATATCCTTCGTGGAGGCCTCGAGCCTTGTCATCAATAAAAGTAATACCGCCGCCGATCATAGCCGTCACGAATATTGACAAAGAGATGGAGCCGGCCAACAGGTATTTAATGTAGTCAATGTAGGGATAAACCTCCACCGTCTGGATGTCGATGCTGGCCGGGAGGCGGTTGGGGCTATACAGGCCGGCCAAGTTCGCGGTAGGGGATTCCCCCGGTTCCATGGCCGGCAGCACCGGCCCGTTCAGGCTATTCTGCAGCTGCTGCATGCGCTCAAAAATGCCGCTCGAAGTGAAGGTGTCCGTATTGTCTTCGATGAACGCAATGCGCGGGTTTTCGTTGCGCAGCACGCGCTCAGAAAAATCGGGAGGGATAAAGATGACGGCCTTCAGGAAGCCCGCCTTGAGATCGGTCACCGCCTCGGAAAGATCGGTGTATTCCGTGAGGTGAAACGTCTCGGGATTCGCCACGATCGCATTCAGCCCCGCGCGCACCTGGCGGGCTTGTGTGCCGGTGTCTTTGTCCACCAGCGCCACCCGCACCTTGGTGATCTTTCCGCCGAAGGCATAGCCCAGCACCACAAGCTGCACCAGCGGAAAAATCATCGACGCCATCATCAGCGCAGGGTTGCGGAAAAACTTCCGCATGTCGCGTTCGATGAGAGCCCCTATCCGGTAAAACTTCATTTCGATTCCCCGATGTCCGTAGGGGCGGTTCGCAAACCGCCCTCAGAGCGCCACCCTCCCTGGTTGAGCTCTTGCCACCTCGTTCCCCAGAGGGGAACAATACAGAAGCCGGGGGCAACGCCCCCGGAAACTGCGCCACCCATGATTCCGACCCTGAAAGGGTCGAATCCATGAGGCTCAGGTGGGCAATCAATCCCTTCATCGTGGGCGATGCGACCCTTTCAGGGTCGGCAAACGCTACTACGCTCTACCGGGGGCGTTGCCCCATAAGCGTTCACTTAACGCCTCAACTGGTCAAGTGGTGGCAATTTGGGTCTCGTTCGCCACTAAATTCAGGCCCGGAGGGCCGACAGGGAGTAGCCCACGGCGTG
>JBEKLY010000468.1:0-5094 GCA_050010015.1 Terriglobia bacterium | reverse complement strand
CCTCACACCGCCGAGCCTTGCGCGCTCTATAACGTGGTGCTTCCGAGCGATCCTGCCAAGACTGTAACCACCCGGTTGCTTTGCGTCTGGGGGTACAGGGACTATAACCGGCAAGGCGTTTCCGACGCCTACGCGCGCCTGGAAGGCAAGCCGTTCGCGGACACCGTATGGACCGAGGAGATGAAGAAGAAATGGTTTCACCACTGGATCGGCCGGGGTCTCGAGGCGGAGAAGAAGTTCTTGGAAGTTCGCGGTCAGGCCGATGATGCGGCGCAAGAGTCCGTGAGATTCTGGGAGTCCGGCAAGCGCATCCGCATAACCACTCCCGACGCAAGGTTCGATAATGTGGTCAACAACGAAGCCGCGAACCTGCGGCATCAGTTCGAATACCCTGCCTTTATCCACGGACTGATCGGATGGGCGAAGTACGGAAAGATCAATTGTGGATATTACGGCCCGGAGGCCGCCGGCTACCATGAGGAAGTGGAGAACTCCCTGAAGTTCATCTCGGGTGCTCAGGATGCCAAGGGCAGGCAGTGTTATTTTACCCCCGCATTCGCGACCCTGCACTGGGCTGAAGAAGTGGATTTTTATTACGTCGAACAGGTTTGGCGCCACTATCGCTGGACTGGCCGCCTGGACTTCCTGAAAGTAATGTGGCCCTCGGTGCGCCGTTCGCTCGAGCATGCGCTGGCCGCGAGTGACCCCGATGGTGACGGGATCATGACCGGCTTCTATGAGTTTTGGAACAATGACACGCATTCCCGAGGCGGCAAGTGCGCGGTCCAAACTGCGATGGCCTGGGCAGCGCTACGCAGTGCCACAGAAATCGCAAGACGAGTGGGCGCCCAGCCCTCGGCGGCCCGGTACGAAACCCTCACGGAGCAAGTCTATGCTCAGTTGCAGCATCACCTCTGGAGCGCGGAAGTAGGCGCGTACTGTTCGGCGGAGTGGAACGGCAATTTACGTCCCCATCCCGAAGCGCAGGAGCAGTTCCTGCCCATCATGCGTGATGCCGGTGGTCCGATGGAAAAGTACATGGGGGTGCGTTACGTTAGAGATAACCTATTCCTTAGGCCACAACCCGGCGTCACCCTCGAGTTGATGAACGATTGGTGGCCGATCGCCTGGAGCCACCAATACGTCGCCAACGGAGACACGGCGCTTAGCGTTCTGGCCGGCCTCAAAGCCGGGGACGTGGACAACTACTGGCCTGCACTGAAGACCATCAGCGAAAGCGCTTATCTGAGCCAAAGCGCCACCCTGCGTCACAGCCAGCGTAATGATGGCGTGGGGGTTGGCATGAAGGATATTGCTGAACTTCAGGCCCCTTTCATTCAGGCAGTGGCAGAGGGCCTGTTCGGATTGGAGCCTGATTTCGGAGACAACCTGCTGACCCTGCGCCCCAACTTCCCCAGCCATTGGGAACACGCCTCCGTAGCTACCCCGGACCTCTCCTACGCCTACCGGAGGGAGGGCGACACCATCTCCGTTACGTGCCAGACTCCGGTGGAGCGCAAACTTCGGCTGGAATTCCCGGTTGGCGGCGGCGTAAAACGGCTCGCCGTAAATGAGAAGGATGCTCAATATTCCATCGAAAGTGGAGTTAATGGCGCCCGAATCGTGGTGGAATCCGATTTCGGCAAGACGCATCGATTCAGGATCACAGTGGGAGAAAGTGCGAGAGTTGAGGGCAAGGCTAAGATCCTTCGAGCCGAAACGGCGCGCTTCATCGTCCACGGCGCCACCCCGCGTCGGGTGCTGGATCCACAGGGGAAGGTGCGTGATATTGCGATCCAGAGTCGTGCCGAGGATTCATTCGAAGCATCTTTCGTGCCTACGCAGGAAGGCCGTTGCACCCTGTTCCTCGAACTCGAGTCAGGCCGCAGCAGCTACCTTCATGCTCTTGACCTCGAAGTGTTCGAGCCCTGGAGCATCGTTCGAAAGTACCTTCCGGCTTTTTGCCCGGATGGCCCCGCCGTATCTTCTCCCAGCATAGACTGGAAGACCAAAACAATTTTGATCGAGCTCGAGAATCACACGGAGAAAGAACTGTCCGGCCCTGCCACGATCACGGTTGCCGGCAAGATCTTCCGCGAGCCCCTGCACATACCTCTGGGCGGCACGGGGCTACTCAGATTATCGATTGCCGATATTTGGAGTCGGCTATCGCCCGGCAGCATTTCGGCTCGCGTCGAGATTGCCGGGCGCGCAGAGACCTGTGAGGCGGTGAACTGGGAACTCGGAAAGGACAAGACAATCGCACTCGGCGAGAGGTTGCACCGGGTCGACTTGAGGCAGTTTTATAACATCGATCTCACAACCCTCTTCGGCGATTCCAGTTTCCAGTGGCGACTCGATTATACCGGCTGCGGGGTCGGAGTGGATTGGCGAGATCCGATGCCGGAAAAAGACCGGCTGGGATACGTTCTGATGCGGCCGCCGCTCAGCCAGCTTACCTGGACCTGCCTGCCGGAGAACCGCCTGACGGCGGGACCGGGCAGCGGCCAGACACCTCACTGGGAAATTCCAGACCTTCACCGAGACTTCGAAACTCCGGTTGGCGTGCCTTTCTTGACCGACGAGGAAACCCGCGTACTCGCCCTCAACAATACCGAGCCCCGCGGCCTGCTGCCGAGCGCCGCTATTTTGCGCCTCGAGCGGCCCGTACGCCTGGAGAAAGTTTATTTGCTTACGGCGAACTTAACCAAAACGCTGAAATGCTACTTTCCGGGAGGCGAAGTCATCGTCTATTACACCGGGGGAGAGAAGCAGGTAATTCAGTTGATTCCACCTTACAGCATGAGCTGCATGGCCCAGCATTTTTCTCCGAAAAGTTACGCAATCCCCTTCGGGAAGCTCGTCGGCTCGCCGGTGATTCCCAAACCGGAGTCAGTCAACCTTGCGGTTTCGGATCTTCTGCTCGACCCCGAGAAATCGGTCTCTCATATTGGATTCCGATGTGTCGCTTCAGAAACCATCTTTGGGATCCTGGGCGTGACGCTGCTAGCGGCAAATTAGGAGTCCGGAGGTCAGGTGCCGCAAATCCACCGAAGACAGTTCGTCCGCCGCGGTCTGCTCTTCCTAGCCGCAACCCGTTTGCGGGGCGCCGCCCCAGCGGCTGAAGGACCGCAGGAGCCGATCGCCGCCGGCCCCTTCGAACCGGCCCTCGACTCGCTCAAACAGTACCAGGCCCCCCAGTGGTTCAGGAACGCGAAGTTCGGCATCTGGGCGCACTGGAGCCCGCAATGCGTCCCGGAGCAGGGTGACTGGTATGCCCGAAACATGTATATCCAAGGCAGCGCCCAATACGATTATCACGTCGCGCACTATGGGCATCCCTCCAAGTTTGGCTACAAAGACATTTGTCGTCTTTGGAAAGCAGAAAACTGGGATCCGGAGGGCTTGATTCAGCTTTACAAGAAGGCTGGCGCCAAGTACTTCGTAGCGTTGGCAAACCACCACGACGGCTTTGATTGCTGGAATTCCGCCCGTCAAGCCTGGAACTCCGTGAACATGGGCCCCAAGATGGATATCATTGGCACTTGGGCCCGCGTTGCGCGCCAGCACGACCTTCCGTTCGGCGTCGCCGCCTTTTCCGCGCAAAACTGGAAATGGTTCAACGTCAGTCACGATAGCGATAAAACGGGACCGCTGCGAGGTGTGCCGTACGATGGCAACCTGACTAAGACGGACGGGGCGGGACAGTGGTGGAAGGGCTACGACCCGCAAGATTTATACGATCGCCCTCATGCCAATGACGACCCGCCTCCCACGGATTACGTCCTGAACTTCTTCCATCGTACTAAGGACCTGATCGATCAGCATCGGCCCGACCTCGTATTTTTCTGCGATAGCGGCCTACCCCTCGGCGACACCGGCGTGCGTCTCGCCGCGCATCTCTACAATTCGAGTGCCCTCTGGAACCACGGCAAAATCGAAGCCGTCATCATTAACAAGGATGTGCCGCCCGACCTTCGGCAAGCCCTGGTCTGGGAGCGTCTTCCCAATGATGAAATCGGCCCCTCCCCGTGGCTAATGGACATCTGCATCGGCGACTGGCACTACAAGCGCGACATCACTTATAAGTCCGCCGAGGACGTAGTACCCTACTTAGTAGACACCGTAAGCAAGAATGGAAACCTGCTCATGAACATCCCGATCCGCCCCGACGGCGCCATTGACGACCGCGAAATCGCGGTTCTGCAGGAAATTGCCGATTGGATGAAAGTGAACGGAGAAGCGATCTTCGACACGCGGCCTTGGAAAATCTTCGGCGAAGGCCCCACACGGTCTCCGCAAGTCGATTTCCCTTATCGCGACGTTCAATACACCCCCGAAGACATCCGATTCACGAGCAACGCCGGTGTCCTTTACGCCGTCGCCCTGAGTTGGCCCGATAACGGCACACTTCTCATAAAATCCTTGGCCCGCCATTCGCCGTATTCTCAGGGCGAGATCACAAGCGTGGTACTGCTCGGATCCGATGCCAAGCTAGAGTGGACGCGAGACCAAAACGGACTAGCGATTGTTCTACCCAAGCGCAAGCCCTGCCGATACTCCTATTCTTTCCGAATCCTGCAGGGGCAGGCCCCTGGTCGCGCCCTCCGCTCGTGATGCCCTGATCGTCTCGCCGCTCGAGGTCACCGCGGCTACACGAGGCGGATCTTCGCGAGCATGTTGTGCAGGAGTTTGGGACTACTATCGCCAGCCGGTCAGGCGAGCCGTAGACCGGAGCAAATTTCGGCGGTGAGCTTTCGCCAGGGTTGCATCTTCCCCGATTTGGATACGCCGCCAGATGGGCGGGTGAATTTCCAGTAGCGTAACCTTAAGCTGATACAACACACGGTTGTTGTTCGTCGTCATCCATGTGCCACCTACGGCGGAGGTAACACGGACGTTCACGCTGAGCGAGCTGCATGCACGGCAACACGGCAACCGTGAAAGTGCCCCTTCTTGGTAGGGAATAAACAACGTACCCGTCCGGTGGACCCAGGAGACATATTGCGATGGCGCCGATAAGTGGGAACGATGTTTAAGGGGTGAAGAGGCCGCCGGCTTCGATTTCGGAGAGGCATTCTTCCAGGGAGAGAA
>JBEKLY010000467.1:0-7011 GCA_050010015.1 Terriglobia bacterium | reverse complement strand
TATTCACTCCGTGTCTCGTCGCAGACGCGGCTTAGCCGTTGGTGTTACACGGACCTTTTCTCTGAGCTACGTTGAGTAGTTGGTATTTGCCCCGTAAAACAAAAAAGCCCACCGCCGAACTCATGTCCGACGGTAGGCTGGGATTACTTCGTTATTACGATCAGGCCTTTACGTAACCCCCCCACTTGTCGGCACGGCGATGGTACATGGACAGCAACAGAGATTTGCCGAGGGCGATATGGCCGTGCCGGAATGGGAGAAAGTTACCATTGCAGAAAGTCTAGTATATGATTTCCAGATTGCGTGTCAACCACAAAAGTTTTTATGCATGCGATCAATACAGCGCATGGTAGCTCGCGCGCAGGGCACGAGCTAAAGCTTCAATTCCCATCCCTTGCGGAACGCCGGTTTCAGGTGCTGGTTCGCCTCCGGGTTGTTGGTGAAGCGCCGCGCCTTCGCATCATATTCGAGTTTACCTTCGAACCGATAAGCGATGGCGCCAAGCGTGATCCACTCCGCGAAAGGCCCGGCTACGCTAAAGTTCGAGCAGGCGGTTTCGCCACCTTTGCAGGCTCTGAGCCAGTCATGATAGTGCCCCGGCGAGCGGGGCAGAATGGGAGCGGGAAGAGTGTAGTCCGCCCACCTTGCGGCCGGCAGCAATTGCACTCCTTCACCCCGGCCGACCGTCGCCATGTAGCCCTTGTCGCCCACAAAAATCGCGCCGTCCTGCATCAGCACTCCCGGCAAAGGTCCACCCTCTTTGCGGCCGGGAGGTGGAGCTCCACCTAATCGTGAGGTCTCTCCCCCGGATCCTAAGACGTGCTGCGGCTTTCCGCTCCAAGCACGACTGGAGCCGATATCGGGCCGGCCCCGAGCCGCGAGGTTGTTCTCCTCCGGCAAGAGCACTTCATTCTCGAGACCCTTGGGGTGGTAGTAGTTCGCGGGATCACCTGTGCGCGCCGTGTCGTACCAGTAGACGGATACCGGCGGCATGTTGCCGCGGGCTGGGAAATCAAACCGCAGCACGGCATACAACGGGTAGCTAAAGCTGCTTCTTTTCTCGGCGCGGACGCACTCGACCGCAATCGGCGCGGCGAGTTGCAACGCCTGGTTTGCCGGTCCTAAGGCGTGGATGGCCGCGTCCCCCAGCGAGCCTGTACCGAAATCATAGAAACCGCGCCAATCGTGGGGCACGTAAAAGCCGTAGTTACTTCCGTTGTAGGGACCGGTTCTTCCATCGGGAACGTGGTCCTTATCCCATCCTCCGGACGTATAGGGGCGCATCGAGGCGCAACCTAGCCACAGGTCCCAATCCAGTCCGTCCGGCGGCGGCTCTTCGGGCGGGATCGATTGGATAGCCTGCGGCCAATTCGGCGAGCTTGTTACGGCGTGAACCTCGGTGACGTTGCCAAGCTCGCCGGACCAGATAATCTCGCAAGCGGTCTTATGACCCTCATGGGAATATCCTTGATTGCCCATCTGGGTTGCAACTTTGTACTTGAGGGCCGCCTCGGTCAGCAATCGTGCTTCCCATGGCGTCCGCGTCAGAGGCTTTTCGACGTAAACGTGCTTGCCGCGTTCCATGCACCAGAGCGCGATGGTGGCGTGCATGTGGTCGGCCGTTGAGATGACGACGGCGTCGATGTTCTGATGCTCTTTGTCCAGCATCCTCCGGAAATCCGTGTAGCGCGCGGCTTTGTCATAGCGCTTGAACGTTGGACCGCCTTGGCGAGCATCAACGTCACAGAGTGCCACGATGTTCTCGGAGAGCAGGCCGCTCAGGTTTTGCGCTCCGCGTCCGCCGATTCCAACAGCAGCAATGTTCAGTTTTTCATTGGGCGATTTATATCCGCCCGCTTTCAGCGAAGGTACGCTGCCAACATGCGTTCCGAAAAGCGCGCGGGCACTTCCGCCAGGAAGAAATACCTGCGCGAGATCATCGGGCCTGGCACTCTTTTATCACCTCTCGAAGTCACGATTTACCACCGGATCAGGCAAGCGCGTCTCTGCAAAACTGGAGGCACTTTGCGATCTCCGCTGACGCTGTCGACCCTTGCGGGATACGGTATTCCAGCTCAATTGCCGCAGGGAATTGGTAATTCTCCGCTTTCAGCAGTAGCAGGATTTCCTTCAAGGGCGTGTCACCCTCGCCCCAGGGCGTGTTCCGGCCTCCGTTGGAACGGAACTTGCGGTCCTTGAGATGCAAACTCGTGATCCTGTCGTGGTGGGCTTTGATAAAGGGGATCGGCGATTGGTTTGTAGCTGCCGCGAAGTGGCCCACATCGAGATTAATCCCGTTGTAGGGCGATTGCGACAGCGCTAAGTCCCAACTGTGCTCATTCACTTGAGTGTGGTTGTGATAGCCCATCCTGACCTTGTATTGAGCGGCGAACTCGCCGGCCCTTTTGCTCACGCCGGCGTCCTCGGGAAGTTCGACCGTAATCTGGTTGGCGCCCAGCGCCTGGGCGGCGTGAAAGAAGTACTCGAATTCTTCGTCTGTTGTGGCGGGTGTCAGGTTGGCAAGTCTGAAAGCGTAGATACTTACGCCGGCATCGTTGTACAGCTTGCGCAGCGACTGGTATTTGCTCATCGGGACTGAAAGCCGCCACGCTTTGAGTTGTTCGGCAGCTTTGCGTCTTGCGTCCTCCACTTCCTGTGCCGAAGCGCGGGGGCTTACGCCGCTCGGAGCCTGAGGCGATCCGGAGTAGCCTTCCCGCGGCTGGCTGGGTGCTCCCGCGTAAGTCTCCGCCCTGACGTCCTGCATTTCGAACGCGCTTATTCCTAAGCCGACGAGGGTGTTCAGGGTTTCGTCGGCGCGCACGGGAATTTCCGGGTAGTTATAAGGCGAAATAATGATGCCGATCTGAACGCCGGCATACTTGGAATCTGGCGCCGTGAAGAACGCGGCCGCCGGTTTGGCCCCGGCAAAAGGGAGCGCCGCAAGCGCGCTCTTGAGAATGCCTCTTCGTGTGAAGCTCATTCCTTGAACCACCCTTCTTGTGCAGTCATTTGTAGCCGGCTTGAAGAGCCATGGATTTGCCAAGTTCACCCGTCTCGGAAGCGCGGTGTTCAGATCGCCGAACGCGCGTCACCACAGCACGAACTCGGATGAGCGCCGCGCAATAAGAATGAGTCGGCGACATTTCACTGCTTCTTGGCGGTAAAGTCGCCGTCTGCACCGGACGGATCAACCGAGATCGAACCCTTGATTGAACTGTCGGAATCCAAGGTGCCCGTGAACGTGAGCGTATACTGTGTACCTTCATACTCGACGGTGAATTTCCAGCTCACGTCCTTGCCTTTTACTTCTCCGGCCACATCCGCCGCGTCGGTCTCAGCTAACTTGCAAGTCCCTGTGAGCTTAGCGTCGGCCTGTTTCAGGGTACATATTGGAGCAACCGGATGATCCGCGACTGAACCATCTACTTTCCACACTCCCGAGATGTCAGCAGCCGCTGCGGGAACCGCTGTTAACAGCAGGAAAAGCATGGTCGTCTTCATAAGTCTCCTCCGTAAACTGATGATTTTCTTGAGCAAGAAACGGAATCCGCACGCTTATTCGAAAAGCCGACAGGGTAGGACGCCGAATTGGCGTCAACACATTACGCCACCTTGTCACCCAGGCAACGCGGGAGATCCCTCTCTCACCGAATCCCGCCTCAGAAAAAACAAAACCCACCGCAGAACTCGTGTCCGACGGTGGGTTGAAACAGCCCGTTAAATGTAGTGCCCTTTAGCTGATTCCTCCCGCGATCGGCACGTGGGTGCGAGACGTACAAGGGCACGTACAACATTCCCGGTCCCTCTCGCGAATTGTGCCGACTCGTATGGATATGATCATATCGAAAGCCGTAATATAAAATATCTTATCGGCCTTGTCAAACGAAATCATCGAGGGAATCACCGACGGTGTGCTGCCGAATATACGAAACCACGTTCGGAACGCGTCAAAATGAGCGAGCCCAAGCAGCATCTCACACAGCAGTTCTGCTCTATTCGTACTGTCTGTTGGCGCCGTTCTTGCGCGTTACAAGCAGCATGTGTAGCTTGACAGGACAAGGCGGGTATTTACTATATTAGATTTTGGGGCGCTGAGAGATCACTGAGGCTTGAGCGCTTGGCCGCAATCGCTCCGACTCATTGCTCGAGAGGAATTAAGCGCTTGCCGAAGACTGTAGCATTTATCGCGCACGGCGGCGGTCCGACCGCAGTTCTGAACGCCAGTCTGTTGGGCGTGGTCCAGGAGGGGCATCGACATTACCGCCGCCTGTGGGCAGCCTGCGGTGGGTTGCCGGGCCTGCTAAAAGGGCAGGTCACAGACCTCCTAGCGGTGCCTGTCTCCCGCATCGGGCGCTTGGCGGAGCAGCCGGGATCCATGATCGGTAGTTTCCGTGGCGCTATAACCGACGATCACATTGCTCGTATTCTTGAGGCCTTTCGGCGAGATGGCGTCCGCCACTTCTTCTATACCGGCGGGAACGGCTCAATGGGGACGGCGCTGAGGATCGCGCGGGCTGCCGCCGCCGAGGGATGCGTCCTCACGACGATAGGCATTCCCAAAACTGTTGATAACGACATTTGCGAAACCGATCACTGCCCGGGCTTCGGCAGTGCCGCCCGTTTTGTGGCCACGGCCGTGCGCGAGATCGGCCTTGACCAACGCGCCCTGCCCACTCCGGTCTCTATTATCGAGGTGATGGGGCGAAACGCGGGCTGGTTGGCTGCAGCAGCCATTCTGGCGCGGCAGCGCAAGCACGATCCGCCGCATCTTATCTGTGTTCCCGAACATCCCTTTAAGGTTGGGGAGTTTCTGGAGGCGGTGGACAGGGCACTGCAAAAACTGGGGTGGTTTGTGGGCGTCGTCGCGGAGGGTCTTCGCGACCCAGCGGGACAGATGGTGAGCGCAGCGCACGGTACGAACCTCGACGCGAAGGGCCGGCCTTTGATGGGAGGGGTGGCGGCCGACTTGGCGGCCCTGGTTTCGGCAAAACTGCGCGTCCGAGCCCGCAGCGAAAAGCCGGGTATTCTTGGACGGGCCCTGCGTTTGTGCCGATCGCCGGTGGACGCCCAGGAAGCTTATGAGACCGGCCGTTTTGCGGTGCAGTCGGCCGTCTCAGGTGCGTCCGAACGAATGGTGGCCCTGAGGCGGCGACAGGGGAGGAAGTACCACGTGGGTTTAAAGTTGGTTCCGCTATCAAAGGTGAGCGAGCGCGAGCGAGTGCTGCCGGCGCGCTATTGCCCTCGCCAATCCGCGATAACCTCCGAGTTTCGTAGCTATGTGGCGCCACTCATCGGGGATGCCCTTCCCTCTGCCGAATACCTGGACGAGGGAGCGTGCTGACTCGTGGCTGAATACCAGGAAATCTCATTCCGATACGGCTCCGGGACGCTGCGTTTATCCGTTCCTTCTCAGTATCCGTTCGAGACGTTATTGCCACGATCAATTCCCGCCCTCAACGACCCGGTTTCCGCGATTCGCGCGGCCTTGGCAGAACCGATGGGCACACCACCTTTACGAAAATGTCTCCATCCGGGCGAGCGTGTGGCGATCCTCGTAAACGACATCACGCGTCTCGTGCACAGCGACGTGTTTCTTCCCATACTTATCGACGAAATGAATGCTTGTGGCATTCCCGATCGCGACATCTTCATTGTCTTCGCCTTAGGCCTCCATCGGACGCTGTCGGCAGAAGAGCGATGCCACATTGTCGGGGAGGGAATCGCACGCCGGATTGCGCTCTACGATCACGATTGCCGGGCGCGTGAGAATCTCGTGCTGCTGGGCCGCACCAGCCGCGGCAATGAGGTTTGGATCAACCGCCGCGTGCATGAGGCTGACCGTGTCGTCCTCACCGGTGAGATTATCTATCATCAGATCGCAGGATACAGTGGAGGACGCAAGAGCTTGGTTCCGGGGGTGGCAGGAGCAGATACGATCAACTTCAACCACCGGCTAATCCTTGATCCGAATTGCCGCCCGGGCCTGCTCGAGGGCAACCCGGCTCACGAGGATCTGCTGGAAGCGTGCCAACTGTTCGACCCGGACTTCCTGCTGAACGTGGTGTTGTCGCCTTCCGGCGAGTGGGTTCGGGTCGTCGCAGGGCACTACGATCTCGCGCATCGAGCCGGGTGCGAAACGGTCGATCAGTTGTGCCGCATTCCGATCGGCGAGGCGTACGACATGGTCCTGGCGAGTGCGGGCGGCTTCCCGTTGGATATCGACCTGCGGCAAGCCCACAAAGGGATGGAAAACGCTGCGCGTGCCCTTCGTTCGGGCGGCGTCCTGATCTATTTCGCCGAGTGTCCGGATGGCACAGGAAGCCGGCTGATTGACGAATGGGTGCAGAAGTATTCCGATACCCAGGAAATGGAACGTGAACTGCGTTCCCATTTCGTCGTAGGCGCTCACAAGGCGTATTGGCTGGCACGGCTGGGGGACCGGGTAAAGGTCCTTTTGGTTTCCAATTTGCCCGAGAATCTTGTCCGCAAGTGCCACTTGCATCCAGTATCCGATCCGAATAACGCCCTGGCGGACGAACTGCGCCGGCTCGGAGCCGGCCCGCGCATTGCGTACATTCCGTACGCGGGAATCACGCTTCCTCAGCCTGCGGACGAACAGACCTTCGCGGCTTGAGTCGAATCCGCCCGAACGCTTGGAGCAAACGGAAAATGGTGTAGTGTCCTAATTTGACTCGTAGCACTGCCCGTTAGGCCAGCACATGCCGGCCTGAAGGTCGGCGCTACCCTCGAATTAGGACGCCACCGAAAATGGAGGACGACTATGGCAACAGCGATCGTGGAACAGAGGGAATTTCCCATGCTTATCGGCGGCGAGTGGGTGCGCACAGGCACGCCGCGGACGATCCGATTACCCTACGACGGCACTCCGGTGGGAGAAGTTTACGAGGCGGACGCGGCGCTCGCCGAACGCGCTTTGGCTGCAGCGCACGCCGGAGCGCCCGCCATGGCAGCACTCACTCAATACGAGCGTGCCGAACTCCTCGAGCGCAT
>JBEKLY010000466.1:0-5113 GCA_050010015.1 Terriglobia bacterium | reverse complement strand
ATCCAGCAGATACTCGGCAAGGCGAGCCTTGAGAGCGACATCGTTTGGGTTCTCATTAACCGCGGCTTGTAAGGATTCGAGATACTTAGCGCCCTGCTGCTCCGGGGAGAGAGCGAGAAAATTCAACAAACCCGAGCGCGCGCGAGGATGGTCGCCGCCGGCAGCGGCTTCCTTGAATGACGCTAACACCGCCTTGAGCTCCTCCGTGCGACCCAGTTTTTCGAGTGCCTGGCTGTAATGAATCAAAATGGCCCGATCGTGGGGGTCCAACTCGGCGGCCTGTTGTAAGAGTGCCGCTGCTTCCTGCGCCCGATCCTGCTGCAAGTATATCCGCGCTTGCCAGTCCAGAATCCGTGGATTGTTAGGATCGATTTTCCGAAGCGCCTCGAAATCTGCCAGTGACTGGTCAAGCCTGTTATTCTGGAAATTGAGTGCCGCACGCGTGTACCGAGCCTCAAACATCGTCGGATCGAGCTTGAGTGCCTCATCCAGATGGGCCAGAGCCTTTTCCGGACTGCCAGTTGCTTCACCTGCGCCGAGTTCATACTGGCCTTTCGCGTCCTGCGGGTGCCTGAGCACAAATTGCTGAAGTTTGGGAAGACCCTCCTCGAACCTTCCTTCGAGGATCAAAGAGAAGCCCAGCTCACGCCGGGCAACCTCGTCGGCAGGACGCAATTTCAGGTACATTTCCAAGGTGCCGGCGGTGTCCTCATAATACCCGAGCTCTCCAGTGGCATGAGCCAAAAGCAAAAGCACATCGGCGCGATCTGGGGCCAATCGCGCCGCTCGGTACAGGACAGCACTTGCCGTCAGAAAATCCTTAGTCGCAATCAACAGCTCCCCATAGGCGTAGAGAGCATCTACGTCTTCCGGCCTTGACCGCAGCGCAGCCTCGAACACCTGCTGTGCTCGCTCGAGGTGCCCGGCACGGCGCGCGGCGACCCCGAGGTTGTACAGAACGTCGAAGTCCGAGGGCTCGGCTCTGAGGGCCTCACTGAATGATTTCTCCGCGCGATCGTATTGTTGACATTGGGTATAGCCCAGGCCAATGGAAAAACTAAAGTGTGGGTCTTGATCTGTTTTCTCTTCGAGCGCGCTGAGCACCGGCATCGCTGCCTTGCAATTGCCCATGAGGACGAGGGCTCGAGCCTTCAGCAGTTGCGCAACGGGTTGGCTTTCGGCAGTTGCCGCGAGACGGCTCAAGCACGCCAGAGCTTCCGCGCCGTCCTTCCGCTCGACACTCATGTCGGCGAGTTGCAGGTTCGCGTTCACATGATGCGGATCAATCGCCACAACGCGTCGAAAACTTTCTTCCGCTTTCTGGGGATTGCCCGTGGCAAGATAGTGGTTCCCGAGATTATTCAATAGAGCGGCAGACCTGGGTGCGATCTGGAGAGCGCGGCGGTAGAATTCTTCGGCCTCGGGATATTTCCGCTGGGAGTCAAGAATAACGGCCATGAGGCTCAATGCCGAAACGTCTTGAGGATGAGCGCGCAACACGGATTCGAGCGCGCTCTCGGCATCGGCAACCCGGCCTTCTTGAAAATCCGTCGCCGCTTTTCGAACGATGGAACTCGACGCTTGAGGGAGAGCAAGACACACCGCCGCAGAAAGAAAGAGGACGGCAGACAACGCCGTCCTCCGCAAGGCCTGACAGCAACTTAAGCAAGGCCGAATCACAGGACTCAATATTACACACCTACATGCCAAGCCTCAATGGCCTCGCAGCCTCGAAAAACCAAACAGGAGCGATGGGTGGCGCATACGTCCCGACGCCTTTTGTCGGGATGTATGCGCCCGACGCCCCGATCCGCGCAATAGCGTGGCGCAGACATGCCAAAGAACGGCACGTCTGCGCCACCCTGTCTTTTGATGAGCTTTCGCGGGCCGAAAGCCCAAGGTGACAAAGCTAAAAATAGAACTTCAGGGCCATTTGTATCTCGCGCGGCGAGTTTACGTCTGGTCCAGTAATCTGCCCGAAGGCGCTATTGCTCGGCGAGACCAGTGTATTAATGTTGCCGAATTGCGGGTGATTTAAGGCGTTGAACCATTCCGTACGGAGTTCGAGGTGCATGCCTTCGCGAACCCTGTTCAGGGAAAACTCCTTGAAGAGCGACATGTCCGCATTCGACGTGCCGGGATAGTGCATCCACGGAATGGTTCGAGGCGTGTCGCCCATTGTGTACGGCGCGGGCTGCTGGAAGACCTGAGGATTGCCAAAGTACCCGCCACCCTGCGACTCCGGGAGGAACCACTTGGACTTGGAGTTGGCCCCTGGCGTGCCGACCATTTCCGGTGACTGACCATAGCCAGGCAGGCCAGGAACAGCTGTCGAGAGTTGGACGATCATGGGCTGGCCATCGTCAAACCGCCAGATGCCGGTGGTCTGCCAGCCTCCGACAATGGCGTCGAGCACCCGATTCATCCCTGAGCCAAAGCGCTTCCCGCGCCCGAAGGGCAGTTGATAGTCGTAGCTGAACTGAAAGACTTGCGGGACGTTGTATTGAGAAACCGACCTCGCCAGCTTCAAGTTGTTAGGATCCAGGGGGGGAGGGGCGACTCCAAGGCCTGATCCACCAGCGTTACCGGGATTCGAATCATCGTCGAGCGATTTCGACCACACGTAGGTAACCAGGAACTGCAGCCCATTCGAAAAGCGTTTCTCAAGCCCCAATTGCAACGCCTGATAGTTCGCATTGGCCCACGGTGGACTGGCGACGTCGAAGCCATTGAATTGAGGGTAGGGAACGTCGAGCTGGTATTGTGTTGCAGTCTGCGTGCTATTGGGTATGATCCCGTAGAAGGGATTGGCGACATGAGCGTTCAGCGCGTTGATCTGCGCCGGTGTCATCAGCTCCTCTTGCGCGCCTAAATGATTGAGATTGTAATTGCCGCCAATTCCAAAGTACTGATGCGTTGACTCCTGGCCGATATACTCCACGTTGAGGAGCATACTTGCCGGAAGCTGGCGCTCGATTCCGAAGTTCCATGTCTGGCTATAGGGCGTGGCGTTCATTGACCGCTCGAACCCATTGGGCGCGGATGAGCCGTTGCCAATCTGGGTCGCCAACCCTAACGAGCTACCCGTGACGGGCGTGATCCCATTCGGGAAGGGGTTGCTGAGCCCGCAACAAGGCAGAAGGCCGGCATAATTTAACGTGCTGGACCAGGAGGTAGTCCCGTCAAATCCCGGATCGTTAGGAGTTATCGCCATGGCATTCGCCGCTGCCCGCGACATGCCATAGTAAACTCCGTATCCGGTCCGGATCACCGTTTGATCGTTCAGCCTATACGCCAGGCCGATGCGCGGCGAAAAGTCCCGGTAATCAGGGTTAAGGGCCGAGCGCTCGCCTGGGCCGGCAAACGCCAGGCCGCCATGGAGGATGGGGTACCCGGGGACTGTGGAAGGATAAGCCGCATTGAGATCGAGCCAGCTCAACTCGTTGTGCTTTTCAGTCTCTGGCATGGTCAAATCATAGCGAAGCCCGACGTTGACCGTGAGCTTCCGGCTGGCATGAAAGGCATCCTGCGCGTAGCCGGCAAAGCCGTGGTTCTGGGTGTAAAGCCACGCGGGAATTTCGTACTGCCCCCACCCGCCAAACCCGCTTCCGATCAGGAAACTCGCCAAGTTATCCCCGCCCGTCCCCGCAATACCAGAGTTCCCAGATGTGCCCGACGGGCCGTAGGTAAACAGTCCATTTTGCGTGCCGGGTTGCGAGAAGTTGTAGAGGTTTGTGAGGAATTCGCCGCCGAACTTCAACTCGTGGCGCCCCCGGATATGGGTGAGCGAAGCAACCAGGTCGTGCGATGCCGAGTTGTCCTCCAGGATAGCCCACGGCTGTCCCCCAATGGCGGTGTCGTTGTTGGCGGCTTCCGCGGCCGTTTCGTTGCTGTATTGCCACAATACCGACGGGAGCACCTTGAAACCGGACTCGTCCATGTAGCTTGGCATCCCCAGCGATGATACCGGATCCGCCGCCGCGGGCGTTAACTGGCGCCCGACGCTCGTATAGCCATAGGAAACATTCAGCACTGTCGCCGGGCCGAAGGTGTGTACGAAGTCCAGCGCCACCAGACGGGCCGATTGAGGTCCGACCCCCCCCGAGCAGGGATCAGCTATGTTGTTGAAGCAGTTCAAGTTAATCTGATGGGTCAGTCGTTGGGCATATTTCCCGCTCAGCCTGTTGCGGTCACCAAAATTCTGATCAATTTTCAAGTCCCACTGGTGATTGGCCAGTCCAGTGGCGCCGGAGGCGACCCAGTTGTAGTACGGGCTATAGCCCCCGCCTGGCGCTCCCTGATTAAAGTTCGGCGACGGGAAAAACGACATCAGCTTCTTCGCGGAAGGATCGATCAGGTTTCCTGGCCCCGTACCTCCCGGTAGCGGACTTCCCGCACCGGGGCTCGTGTACGTGGCGATGTTGTTGTTTGGAATGGGGGTTGCACGCGCGGCATTGCCCTTCGCGTCGTAGGAAGCGGTGTAGGGGTCCCACAATTGGCCGTTGGGGTCTGAGCAGATGCCGCTTGAGCTGAACGTCCCCGCGCCCTTGTTGTCGAGCATGCTAACGTCGTTGCAAAGCTCACCGAAGTCTCCCGTCTTCTCCGCCGGGCTAGGCACGCCGGCGTAGGCGCTTGCCAGCGAACTCTGGCGCGTGCCCTCATAGTCGAAAAAGAAGAAGGTCTTGTTCTTCCCATTGTAAACATGGGGTATCACGACCGGCCCGCCCACCGTGCCGCCAAAAACATTACGCTCCAAGTGCGGGAGCTTGTTCAGGGGCGCCGGGTTTTGGTTTTCGAAGTAATCCGCGGAATCGAGGTCGTTGTTGCGCAGGAAATCGTAGGCGCTGCCATGGAGGCTGTTGGTGCCGGAGCGCGTGATCAGGTTGACGATGGTCGAGCCCGAGTTTCCATATTCGGCGCTGAAGTTCGTTTGCTGTACCTTGAACTCCTGGACTCCATCCACCGAAGGGGTATAGGCGACACGAGTCGTTAGCCCCCCCATGTTCACTCCCCCCGCTGAAACGCCATCAATGAGCACGTTGGAAGTCGCCTCGCGGCTCCCATTAGAAACAAACTCGTTCGAATTCATGTAAGCCGTCCCCACTTGATTTCC
>JBEKLY010000465.1:0-7066 GCA_050010015.1 Terriglobia bacterium | reverse complement strand
GCGGGCATCCTGCCCGCAGCGTGCGTGCAATTGCGGCGCGAAAGGCGGGCAGGATGCCCGCGCTCCCGGATGTCTTCAAAGCAGGTAGTTTAACACAGCGAAAAGCCCGGCTGCAGCGCTGCCCGGGAGCACGCTCAAGTGCCGTAGCGACGCCATCGTGTTATATATTCTAAGAGGGGATCTGGTAAGCCGAGGAGCGGGCCGGCGGCGTGTTGTAGCGGCGAGTTCGCTTCGCAATGGGGACGCAGAAGGCTGCGTCGACACGAAACCGATGCGCATTTGAAGCCGCGAGCCAGGTTGATACAGGGAATTAATGGAAACCGAGCGAAGGTGCGAAAAATGCGGGCAAATGATACCCTGGGGGGAACGGAAATGCCCTGCCTGCGGCGACGACGAGCGGCTCCTCTGGTCGGTGTCGCGCAATGAACTTCTGCTCTTGAGTCTCGCTGCTTTGATTCTCCTCTTTATTGCTACGAGTTTTTCCGTGACGGCCTATCACGCGAAGGAGCACTCTCTGGCCGAGCAGTGGTACGCCTCGGGCGAGCTGGACCTCGCGGCAGGCCGTGCGGAAGCGGCCATAGAGGATTTCCGGGCGGCGCTCGTCTACTCGCATAACGACCCTCTGATCGAATTTCAGTTGGCGCACGCGCTGACCGCGGCCGGCCATCTCCACCAGGCGCGCGCCTATTTACTCGGTTTGTGGGAAAGAGAGCCTGGCAGCGGCACCGTCAATCTGGAACTGGCCCAACTGGCTGCGAGCTCAGGCTCGGTCGAGGAGGCTACTCAGTATTACCACGGCGCCCTTTACGGACAGTGGGATAAGAACCCCGCCCAAAATCGCTTGATGGCCGGATTGAACCTGGCGGAGTTTCTCATCAAGGTTGGGCAGAAGGCTCAGGCGCAGGCCGAACTGATTGCCCTCACGGCTGGTCTGCCGAACGATCCCGTGCTCGAGACTCGGGTCGGGTCGCTCTTGATCGAAACCGGAGAGTACGAACATGCCGCGCCGCTTTTCCGCCAGGCGTTGCGGCTCAATCCCAATTATCTGCCGGCGCTCGAGGGGGCGGGCGAGGCGAGCTTCGAGATGCGCGATTATCAGGCCGCGCGCCGTTATCTTTCCCGCGCAAAACGCCTTGGCGCACTCTCATCGCAGTCCGCGCAGCGTTTGGAGACTGCCAACCTGATTCAGCAGAGCGATCCGCTGGCGCCGCGACTGAGGGGGCAGGAGCGTGCCTCGCGCGCGCTCGCAGCGTTCAACCAGGCCGTGGAAAGGCTGGGCCAATGCGCCGCGGCCCGCGGCGTGTCATTCGACAATGGTCCGCGGCAGTCCGATCTCCTGCAGTTGCACGCGCAGGCCGCGGCTCTGCAGCCGAAAGTGAATGCGCGCAACCTGGCTCGCGATTCTGATTTATTGCTGAAGGCGACGGACATGGCGTTCGACGTCGAGAAGGCCACAGAGCGCGCCTGCGGGGAACCGCAGGGGCTGGACCTGGCGCTGTTGCTCCTTTCACGCACCCAGGAAGGAGCGAACGAGTGAGCAACCCCACAGGCAGACCGCTGTCATTGGGTAGTCCGGTTGTAACAGCATCTCGCGTCGACTCTCAGCGCGGCTCTGCCGCCCTGACTTGCGGAAAGGCTGCGAAGGTGTGAAATAATCGCCAGGACCTGTCATTCCGAGCGAAGCGAGGAATCTGCATTTGTTTGTTTTCAAAGAGATAAAATGCAGATGCTTCGCTTCGCTCAGCATGACAGACGATTCCTTCACACCTTCTGCGCCTTTCCGGAGTCGACCTCGGGTATTGTTAGGTCCAGGCTGCGCCTCAACCGGCGACGCGTAGCCTCGCCGAAGAACCAGAAACTGGATTGCCGACAGTCGGAAAGCAGGGAACCTGTGAAAAAATCAGCGCCTGTCATCCTGAGCGAAGCGTCATCCTGAGCGAAGCGAAGGATCCCCGCAGTTTCCCGTGGTTCAACAACTTACGAACAACTGCAGAGATCCTTCGCTGCGCTCAGGATGACACATTCCGAATTTCTTCACACGTTCAGAGCCTTTCCTCAAGACAGGGCGGCAGAGCGGCAGATGTTGACCGACAAAATCGAGCCTAATGTGAACATCCCTGCGAACAGGCAGGTCCCCGCGGCTACGGGGAGAATTGTGGAGCTGATCCGAAAGCGGCTGCGCATCGGAAGCGGCAGGCTGACGCTGGGTGAGCAGCACGTTTTCCTGCTCCTGGCGGTGATCATCGGCCTTTTCTCAGGGCTGGCGGTGGTTCTATTCCGTATCGCCATCGAGTACACGCACCTGGCTCTCTTCGGCTCGGGGTTGGCGATCGCGCCGCTACGAGCGCTCCTGGCGCCCACCGCCGTGGGCTTAATCGTGGCTCTGCTGGTGCTGCGAGTCTTCCCGCGAGCCCGCGGCAGCGGCGTGAACCAGACCAAGGCCGCTGTCTATATTTACGATGGATTCGTTCCCTTCCGGACTGTCATCGGAAAGTTTGTGACCTGCGCGCTGGCCATTGGCAGCGGGCAGTCCCTGGGGCCCGAAGATCCTTCGCTGCAGATGGGCGCAGGCATTGCATCTGCCCTGGGCCGGCGGATGCGTTTTTCACGGGATAAAGTGCGGCTGATCGCTCCCGTGGGGGCAGCGGCGGGGTTGGCGGCGGCGTTCAATGCTCCCATCTCGGCCGTGCTGTTCGTGATCGAGGAGGTCATCGGGACGTGGACCGCGGGCGTGCTGGGCGCCATCGTTCTTTCCGCCGTCTCGAGCGTGGTTGTGGCGCGCTGGTTCCTGGGCGACCAGGCCCTGTTCGGCATACCCGTATACCACCTCGTGCACCCTGCGGAGTTGCTGGCTTACGCGGCGCTGGGAGTGATCGGCGGAATTGCCTCGCTGGTTTTCGTAAAACTCATCGCCTACTTGCGTCCGCGGCTCAAGGCTCTTCCGCGTTGGACGCACTATCTTCAGCCCGCTCTCGCCGGCCTCGCGATCGGTGTGATTGGGCTTTGGCTCCCCCAGGTCATGGGCGCGGGCTATCAATCTATCGACCAGGCCCTGCACGACCAATTCACCTGGCGCTTGCTGCTGCTACTGGGAGTGTTCAAAATCATCGCCACAACGTTTTCCTTTGTGAGTGGGACTCCGGGCGGCATGTTTGCTCCCACGCTTTTCATCGGGGCCATGCTGGGGGCCGGCGTGGGCGGCATCGAGCGCCACTTCTTCCCCTGGCTCACGGGCTCCGTGGGCGCTTATGCACTGGTAGGGATGGGCACCTTGTTTGCCGGCTTCCTGCGCGCCCCCATGACCTCCGTGTTCATGGTGCTCGAGGTGAGCGGCAACTACTCGATCATCCTGCCTGTAATGATCTCGAACACGATTGCCTACTTGATTTCGAGACGCTATCAACACTTGCCCCTGTTTGATCTGCTTTCGAGGCAGGACAACGTCGACCTTCCTTCCATGGAGGAACGCCGCGAGGAACGGGCTCTGCTGGTCGAGGATGCCATGCAACCCTTCCGCGGCCCTAGCCTGAACAGCCAAGACTCGGTGACCGACGCCCTACAACGCCTCGAAGGCGCCGCGGGAGACTTCTTCTTTGTCGACAATGGAAGGGGAAGATGGTACGGCGTCACCAAGGATGTGCTGCGGAGCTCCATCCTGGCTTGGGATTCCGACGTTGCAATAGGAAGCGTTTTGCGGGGCCCGCCACTTCCCCATGTCCATCCTGACCATGCCCTGGACGTCGCGCTGAGCCGCATCGGCGACGCGCCCTACATGCCCGTCGTGAATCGCGCCGATCTGACGAAGCTCGAGGGCGTCGTGTCTCTGGATGGAATTCTGAAGGCCTACCGAGATTCAGAGTTGCTCGCCCAAGCACGGCGACGGAGTGAATGAACAGCCCACGCAGAATTGCTGAGCTGCACAATCAAAATAAATGAGCAGCCCTCTCCCTTGGGAGAGGGTGGCGAGAGTAGCGAGTCGAGTGAGGGGTTTCTTCTCCTGGAGTGAGCGATGCCGGCCCGTTCAGATTGGGTCAGCCCTGCAAAGGCGGAGTAGGGTAGTTCCGATGTCGCGATCTTTGTCCCACCTGTACGCCCATCTCGCCTTCGGCACCAGGTATCGCGAACCCATGCGCTGGAGGTGTATCTACAGGGCTTCGCGATTGAAGGCGCGACGTTGACCCAGGCCGTTGGCTTGGGATGCGATAGATCGCCCCTTTGGGGGTTAAGCCAGACACGGATGAAAGCTTTGTGCCTCCCCGTCGCCGGGAACGGCCATGCCGCCGCCGAGAGCGATGAAAATGCAGAAACTCCAGGGCACGGGCAGAGCCTGTCCTGAGCGCAGCGAAGGAATGCCCGCGCCACCGGGAACTGCGTCACTACCAAAAAGTCTCAGCGCTGCACTGTAACCGCCGTGCCGTCGTAGGATACTGTCTTATCGATGGTCCCGGACGGGTCGACACCCGCGCCGTGGCCCGGGCCGACCCAGACGATATTGAAAGTCCGGCTCTTAAGCATTCCCGGAAAACTGCCCAGTCGCGCGCCAATGGTAAGTGCCTGCCCGGCATCGTCCCAGTGGATCGGAATGGTCGAATCAGCTCCCTTTTCGTAATCGTAGGTGAGGCCATCGTCTTCGTACAGGGTGAAGTCGGCATCCGCTCCCGGGTAGACGCGCAACTCGATGGGGTTGGCGGCGCTTTGGCTAGTGTATTCGATCGCCGGCCCCATGGGCAGGATCGAACCGGCACGCACAAACAGCGGCAGGGTTTCAAGCGGCGCCGCCGCCATGACGAAGCGGGCCCCAGACAGCGTTTCGCCCGTCCAGAAGTTCACCCATTTGGGGTTCGGAAGGTACACGTGTCTTTGGACCTCGCCGGGATCCGTGACGGGGCTGACCAGCAGGGCCGGACCGAACATGAATTGATCGCCGATATTCCTGGCGGTCACATCCTCGCGATAGTCCATCACCAGGGGACGCATCAGCGTGTAGCCGGCGTTCGTCACCTGCCAGGCGAGCGAGTAAATATAAGGCATCAGGCGGTAGCGAAGCGTGTCATAGCGGGTCAGGATTTCCTGCGCCTCGGCGCCGTAAGACCACAACTCAGTCGAGCGGCTGCCGTGCACTCGGAAGACGGGGCAGAACGCGCCGTACTCGAACCAGCGGATGAACAGCTCGCGGTAGGCGGCGTCGTCCGGATTGCCGTCCGTAAACCCGCCGATATCGGTCGTCCAATAGGGGACGCCGGAAACCATCAAGTTCAGTCCGGCGGGAATCTGCCGCTTGAATGTTTCCCAGTCGGAATTGACGTCGCCGGACCAGGCCGCCGCCGCGTTTCGCTGAATGCCCGCGTAGGCCGACCGCGAGAGGATGAAGACGCGCGCGTGGCTGGTGGCGGCGCGCTGCCCGTCGTAAACAGCCTGCGTGGTCATCAGGGGAAAGAGATTGGCGTAGCGGGCGCCATTGCCGATGGCCACCTTGCTCGAGACCAGGACGTTGGTTTCGCGCCCCTCGGTTTCAGGTTCGGTGGTGTCGAGCCACCATGCGTCGGCGCCGATATTGAACAGCGCATTCTGGATCAGGCCCCAGTAATACTTGCGTGCGGCAGGGTTGAATGCGTCGTAGAGGGCCATCCCTTTGGGATGGAACGCCGCCGCCTTGGTGCGGTCGATGAAGTAGACGAGCCGGTCCATCTCCCGGTAGACCTGGGAGCCGGGGTCGAAGTAGGGCCACACTGAGATCATCAGGTGAAAGTGGTTCTGGTGCAGATCGTCCATCATGCTCTTGGGATCGGGATAGTGGCTATTGAATTCAAAATCGCCCATCTTCTTCCACCAGAACCAGTCCTGCACGATGTTGTCAACAGGGATGTGCAGCTCGCGGTACTTGTGCGCCACGTCGACGAGTTCCTGCTGCGACTGGTAGCGGTTCTTGCACTGCCAGAAGCCGTAGGCCCATCGGCCGAAGAGCGGTGCGGCGCCGGTCAACTCGCGGTAAGCGGCGACGATCTTGTCGAATTCAGGGCCGTAAATGAAGTAGTAATCAATCTGCTCGGCCGCTTCGGAGCTGATATAGAGCGACTGCATGAAGCGGTTGTTGAAACGGCTGCGGGAAGGGTTGTCCCAAAACAGGCCGTAGCCGTTGGTCGAAAGCAGCATGGGGATGGAAATATTCGAATTGTCCTGGGAGATATCGACCGATTCTCCCCGGTAGTTCCAGACGCCCGCCTGGTGCTGGCCGAGGCCGAAGAAGCCTTCCGGCGAGCCCCAGGTGGTGACAAACTCTTCCGCGCGGTAAGTCCTCTCGCCATTCATAACCACCGGGCTCATCCGGCGGTCGCTCGATTGCATCAGCTTATTGCCCGCCGAGTCGCTGAAGACAATCGTTCCGTCTTTGCGCGCCACCGTGACTTTAAGCTGCGACGTGTTCAGGGTTACATCGCTGCCCGTGGATTCCAGGGAGAATGGCGTCGCGGGCCAACTCGTCTTGATGACCGCGTAATGCTTCACCTTCGGGAACGAGGGCGTGGGCGTGTAGAGAATGCGGACGATGGAATCGGTGCAGACCTGAAGCCGCAGGAGGCCGGCCTGCATCCTGAGCAGTATGCCGTCCGGCTGCTTCTCTTCGCTTTTAACGGGGTTCAGGGGACTCCATTGCGCTGCGGCGGTCGAGGCGAGCAGCAGCAAGGCAAATGGAATAGCGGCGGTTTTGATTCGCATCATCGACGGGCTCCTGAAATTGTAGACTGGCGATGTCGGATCCTTGTTGCCCGGAAGCCTTTGTTGTCTTCTACGGCCATTTCGCAAGATACGCCTAACGCCTTTTCACTGCAATGGCCAGGCGGCGCCCGCTTCCTACGGAGTCCATAGCCGTCTCCCTGGGGGCTAACCATGTTCCACATCTTCGGCTGGCACCGGGGGTAACCGGAATCCCCGAAGGGGATTTATAAAGATAGGGGTAGGGAGAAACGATTGAATTCGAATCCCCCTCCCTCCGAACCGGACAGGCGGATCTCCCGCATCCGGCTCTCCAGTCGGTGGTTTTACCTCGAAGAGGAATGATGAACGATCG
>JBEKLY010000464.1:0-5156 GCA_050010015.1 Terriglobia bacterium | reverse complement strand
TACCAAGTGGGGAATAACAGTGTAATCCGCGGCGGATTTGCCGAATATTACGGAGCCACCATCTCCGGCTCCTGGGCTGGGAATCCTTATCCAACCAATGGCTATGCGACCAACCCAACGGTGAGCAACGTCACCGGCGGAGTCACCCCAGCTTACGACTTCGCAAACGGGTTCCCCAGTTCTGCCATCGCCTTCCCGCCGGATACCAGTCCAGCGGTTGAGAACGGAGCCTCGCCGGTGGGAGTGCTTTCCGACTCCTACGCGATGCCGAGGTATCTGAACTACACCGTCTCCTTCCAACACCAGTGGCACAGCAACATGGACCTCTCCGTGGCTTACGTAGGAAACCACGCAACGCGTTTGCCCATCAACGCGTTGAACCTTGGGCCTGAATCCAACGAAAACGCCGGCAGCGTGCTTCAGTATGGCTCTCTGCTGACCTCAGGTGCGTTCAACAATGGCGTTCCCAACTCCCAGTTAACGGCCGCCGGGATCACAACTCCTCCTTACCCGGGCTTCTCTGGCGACCTCGCCCAGGCGCTGCGTCCGTACCCGCAATACCAGGAGATCCAATGGCGCGAGGGGCACACCGGCGCCAGCCACTACAACGCCGTGCAGGCGCAGTTCAATAAGCGTTGGAAGAGCAATTTGACCACCGTGTCCTATACCTATTCCCGGCTCATGAACAACAGCGCGGAGTCGGGCGAGGCGCAGTGCTGCGGCGGGTCAGGCAGCGGCGTCTCTCCCCAGAACCCCAGCGACATGCATGACCTGTGGGGACTCAGTGCCGATGACGTCCCGAATACCGTTGCCATCAGTGAGGTCTACACCCTGCCCTTCGGCAACGGCCAGCATTTTGGTGGAGGTGTTTCATCTGCGGTGAACAAATTCATCGGCAATTGGAACATTTCCGGTATTCTCTCTTACGAATCGGGGCGCCCGCAGACAATGTACGAAAACAGCGAACTCGGCAGCTACCTGTTTGCCAACGGCAACCAGTTCCCCAACGTTGTTGCCGGTCAAAACCCACTGACGGGGGGAAGCTTCACCAACCCCTTCGGCCAGGCGTATTACAATGCGAATGCCTTCTCGGATCCCGGCCCGTTCGCGTTCGGCGACTCACCACGGACGACCTCCGGTATCCGAGGGTTCCACTTTTACAACGAGGACATCTCGATCTATAAGGATACGTACTTTGGCGAGAGCAGATATGTAAGATTCCAAGCCACGGCGGGCAACCTGCTCAATCGGGTTGATTTCTGCCCGCCGAATTCCACCGTCAATAGCGGCGGATTCGGGACGACGTTTACCCAGTGCAACGTTCCGAGGCGCATCCAAATGGGTCTGCAAGTCTTCTTCTGAGGCTGTATCTAGCGTCTCTCCTCACGATGGCCGGTCCCCTGCGGGACCGGCCATTATTTTATCTGGAGTGGCCCGAACCCCCTCACCCGACCCGCCCCGGCTGACGACAGCGCCGGCTGCGGTCCACCCTCTCCCCCAAGGGGGCTAGGGGCATTGTCAAGGAAAAGATGGGCTAGTAAACTAGCTTTTCGAGAACCGCTCTCTTCGGACAATTCCCAGGCCTTCCTGAACGTGGACGAGTTGATTGACTTCGACGTTCTCAATCCGCTCTACCAGGCCGGAGGGCCAGCGGATTTCAAGCGCGTCCGCCTGTTTTGCCTTGCCAAGCCCGAAATGGAGGCGAAAGTCGTTCTGGGAGAGGTAGCTCGCGCCGCTCATCACCTCGTCAATCTGAGTGTGATTTCCGGTGACGATTTTGACGCGTGCTCCGATGGCGCTGCGATTCGATTTCACGCCGATGCATTTGACTTTGATCCAACTGTTTCCCGACTTCGAATCATTGCGGAGCAATGACGGCGGCTCGTTCATGTTGATCACGACGACGTCCACGTCGCCGTCGTTATCATAATCGCCAAACGCGCAACCGCGGCTGGTGTGAGGCTGAATGGCGCCAGGCCCTGCCCGCGGCGCTACGTTTTCGAACTTACCGTTCCCAGTGTTCCGATAAACGACGGGCGGTGACGGGTAATCTGCCATCAGGCCGCGCCCCGAGATTTCGGGGTAAACGTGCCCGGTGGAGATGAAGATGTCGCGCCACCCGTCGTTATCAAAGTCCTGAAACCCCGCTCCCCAACCGACGTTGGCAGTTGCTGCTGCAAGGCCGGACTGATAAACCGCATCGTAAAAAGTCCCATCGTGATTATTATGATAAAGGTTAATATTCTCGCCCGCGAAATTAGGCTTCAGGATGTCGAGCCAGCCATCGCAATCGTAGTCTCCTACCGCAACTCCCATCCCGCCTTGGGTCGCGCCGTTCCCGTTGAGCGCGCAGCCTGCGGGCGTGGCGATCTGGGTGAATGTGCCGTCGTGGTTGTTATGGTACAAGAGGCTGGGGGCTTCGTCGCAGGCAACGTAAATGTCGGGCCAGCCGTCGTTATCAAAATCCGCCGCGGCGGCACCCATCCCATAGGAGCCTGCCGGAACCCAGTTACTGCTGACCACATAAGGATCGGGAAGCCCGCGCGGAATGGCCACGCCGGATGCTTCTGAGACATCCTCGAATGTGCCGTCTCCACGGTTGTGGTAGAGGATATTCGTGCCGCCGCCCATACCCTGTGGTCCGCAAGCGACGGGGACTCCGTAATACTTACAGAGCGCAGACGCGCCGGGCGCGGGAGCGATACTCGGGTCGAAGTTCACATAGTTCGCCACAAAGAGATCGAGGCGCCCGTCGAGGTCGTAGTCCAGGAAGCAGCACGCGACATTCCACCGCACGTGCGGGCCGTGCTGGACGAGGCCTGCCTTCCCGGTGACATCGGTGAAAGTCCCGTCGCCGTTGTTGTGATAGAGAACGTTCTGGCCCCAGTAGGTCACGAATAAATCGTCAAAGCCGTCGTTATCGTAATCGCCCACGCAACAACCCTGTCCCCAGCCGGTGCGGACGAGACCCGCCTGCCGCGTGACATCGGTGAAAGTTCCGTCGCGGTTATTGTGGAAGAGGAAGTTCGAGGGTGGCGGGCCGGAGGAAGGCGGGCCAAACGTAGTTCCATTCACCATGAAGATATCCATCCAGCCATCGTGGTCGTAGTCAAAGAACGCTACGCCACACCCCATCTCCTCCAGGAGGTAGCGCTTCGTGGTTTTTCCGCCGGTGATGTTGATCGCTTGGCCGAGCCCGGCGTGCGCAGTAACGTTGGTAAACGAAAAACCGTGCGCCACGGCTGTCCTGGCCGCCCGCGTCCCGCCCGTGCCGCTGCTGCGCGGCTTCGATTCTTGGCCGGCCATCGCGCGCCGGGATTCAAGCGCGAGCATGGATGCCGGCACAAAAGAGCCCAGGCGCCGGAGAGACCGTAGAAATCCGCGCCTTGACTTCAAGCCGCCGCTTTCGAATTCAGTGTTCATCATCGTGCGTGGGTGGGACAGGGGGAAGGTCCGGATCACGTTCATGGTTGGCGTCCCGCCAGAGCTTCGCCATGGCGTTCTCGTCGTTGTGGATCGCTTCGAACTTCTTGAGGGCCGCCTCGCTTTCCGGGGCTTTTCCCAGCTTCCGCAGGGCTTTGCTGAGAAGGTAGAAATACTCGGCCGTATTGGAATTGATGGCGATGGCTTTCTCGACCGAGTCCGCGGCTTTCTGCCACTGGTTCTGGATTTGAAACGCCTTGGCCAGATCGTAGTAGGCTAGATCGCACCGCGAATCGATTTCGAGCGCCTTCTGGGCAAAATCGATCGCAAGATCCGGCTGCCGCATCCGGTTGTAGTGCGCGCTGAGATATTCAAACGGCAAGGGCGAGTCGAGGTGTTGCGCCTCGTTCATTTGGGCCGCAGTGGTGTAGTCCTTGACCGCCTCATCGTTCTTCCCCAGCGTCTCCATAACCAGGCCGAGGTTGTCGTACGCTTTCATGTACCCGGGATCGAGCCGGATGGCGGTCTCGTATTCCTGCCTGGCCATGGCGAAAACCTGCCGCGTGTAATACACCCTGCCGAGAAAGTAGTGAATCTCCGGCGATTTCGGTTCGAGTTGCGCCGCAGCTTGCAACTCCACTTCGGCCAGGTCATAGCGGCCCACGAAGGTGCAGACCAGGCCAAGGATCTTGTGGGCCTGGGCGTCCTTGACGTTAAGCTCGAGCGACTTTGACAGCTCGCGGACCGCCCCTCCGATTTGATGAGTACGGAAACAAACATACCCAAGGTCGTAGTGCGCTTTGGCGGACTCGCCGTGCTCTCTTACGTATTCCTCCAAGCCGGGCCTGGCTTGCTCGAACTTACCCAGCGCGATGAGTTTCTCTAAGGGCTTGAGCGTGTCATCGTCTGGAGCTTGAGCCGGCCGGTCAAGCGCGTGTGTGGCGGCATTGCCCGCGTCCGTGAGTTGGTCAGCAGCTTTCGCCTTTGATCCGAGAGCGAAGGCAGAAAGGGTAAGGGCCAGCACGAGACTCCCCAGCCCGCCCGTCCGTCCGAAGACGAAATCTGAGTAGTCGGTTCGAGCCCTTGACGGGAGAACTGAATCGCCAGCCCTCTCACCTGAGGGGACACTCGAGTAGTAAACCCTCTCCCGTGGGAACAGGGTGTCGCGCTGCGGCGTTTTCATCAGCCGCAGTGTGACGGGTGAGGGGTTCTCTGCCGAATTCAACATCTTCCAAGGCCCATGCGCTGGCATCTCACATCCTTAAGTCAATTGCTCGAGAAATCCGGAACCTGTCTAGCCGACAAATTATCCCATTCCGGACCCCGCCTCGCCGCTCACAAAGTGTCGCCTCCTTCTGTGCAAAATGCACTCGTTCTGGCGCTTTGAGCGTTCAAATTAGTGCAAAACCGTACGCAAAACACGCACAATTTGTACCATTCGAAACAGCGACATCCTTTGTTTTCAAGCACTTCTTAGCTTCGTTCCCATTGTTTTTCATTCTTCTCTGTTTCTGAGCTTCGCCCTCCTGGCCGAAACCGCCCTGCACGCCAGCGTCGTGCGGACCCGCAGCGCTTGCCTACGACAGGATGTCAACAATATGACCACGTTTGTAGGCTATCATGTCCCGCCCGGATCTGTCAAGCGAAAAATGCGCGCTCCACGGCGGCACCTGCCGACCGAGGTGCGTGCTTCTTGCGGCGGGTGCATTAAGCATCTACCCAAGCCGACACTG
>JBEKLY010000463.1:0-5189 GCA_050010015.1 Terriglobia bacterium | reverse complement strand
CCCGCGCCTGGAACCGCCAGGTCAATCGGCATCGGGTCAAAATTAATTGGCAGTTCACCCGTAAGAGAGCACGCGCAAAGTTCGGCTATAAAAGGAATCTATTTAGGCGGTCAAAGACCTAGAGCCGCGGAGCGGCGCCAGAAAGTAGCCCACGGCGTAAGCCGTGGGACGCCGTGCCGCGTTCATATCCGCAGCCCCGGAGGGGCGACAGAGAAGGTGGCACAGTATCTGCCGCCCCTCCGGGGCTGAGACAACGCCGGGGCCGCTCCTCCGTCCCACGGCTTACGCCATGGGCTACTCTCTGTCGGCCCTCCGGGCCTCCGGAAGCGGCGAGTCAGGCCGACGTAGCGCGAGCTGAGCCATTAGGTTAACGCTTATGGGCCGTTGGCCTGGGCTTTGTCAGACCGCCCCTTTGGGGCTATGCCGCCTCCCTGAGTGTGCCGGAATCTGAACATGACATTTCTCGTTTGACGGAACTGAGCAAGCACGCTCAGAATTGACGTCCCCGCTCCACCGCGGCGGCGAGTTTTCATCTTGCTGGAAAATGTGGGCTCGAGGAAGGATCCCTCATGCCGGTCTATGATAACTTCTACCATCACAACCGAAATTACGGTTGCCGCTGCCATGAGGTCCTTTACAACGGCTTTCGCGCTCTGGTCCTCGAAAACGAACTTCTCCGCACCACCATCCTGGTGGATAAAGGCACGGACATCATCGAGCTGCTTTACAAACCCAAAGACGTGGACTTCATGTGGCGGAGTCCCGTGGAGGTGGAGGCCTTCAACAAGAATGCGGTCACCCGCGCCCTGGAATCGGGTTCCTTCCTTGACCAGTATGAAGGCGGATGGCAGGAATTACTTCCCTCGATCTCCGCCCCTACCAATTACAAGGGTACGAATCTCGGCTTTCACGGCGAGGTGCTGTTTCTCCCCTGGCAGTATCAGATACTCGAAGACTCGCCGGAGAAAGTCAGCGTGCGTTTTTCGGTTCGCCTGCGACGCGCGCCGCTCCTGGTCACCAAGATCATGACGATCACCTCCCAGAGCTGCCACATTCTTTTTGAGGAAACCGTGAAGAATGAAGGCGACGAGACCTTCAGCATGATGTGGGGCCATCATCCGGCGTTCGGCAAACCGTTCCTTAGCGAGGCATGCTTGATCGATTTGCCCGCAGGCGCGACTGGGCTGACGTACCAGACTGACTTTTCCGGAAATAGTCCCTTCGAGTGCAACTTGGAGTTTGTGTGGCCGATGGCGCCGGACAAGCAAGGAAAGCTCGTGGACTTGAGCCGGCCGATGCCGCCGGAGCGCAAAACCGCATTTAACGTGTATATTAAAGACCTCCGGGAAGGGTGGTACGCCGTCACCAATCCAACCCTGGAGCTCGGCATTGGAATGAAGTGGGAACTTCGCGTGTTTCCTTACTTGCTGATGTGGAACGTCTATCGGGGTTTCTACAACTCGCCCTTCTTTGGACGCACTTACAACCTGGCGCTCGAGCCTTACTCGGCCATCCCGGATAATTTCGATCAGGTGGTTCGGTTAGGGCGGGACATTCGGCTCCAACCTCTCGAAGAATACTCCACCAAGTTCGCCGTCATCGTGTATACAGCTAACGGTCGAGTAAAAGGATTTGATGAGGAGTTCGGAATTCTGCGTGGTTCCTGCTGAGGGTTACATTATATAGTGACGGACCAACCCCCGCACCTGGCGCTGCGCGCCACCCTCTCCCCCAAGGGGGCGAGGGCATAAACTCGGGTTATTTCTCCCCTCGCCCCCTTGGGGGAGAGGGGTCGGGGAGTGAGGGGGTTTGTCACTTAATTCTGCAATCCTCAGTAAGAGCGCACGGCGGGCAGGTGATGAAGTTCGATTCCTGTCGCTAATTGCAGGCGCCGTATATCGCGGCATATTTCATAAAGGGTAGGTATCGTCATGAAACCATTTCAACGCATTGGACGACGTCAGTTTCTTCACAGCTCAGCTCTCGGTTTGGGTGCGGCTCCTCTGATCGCCAATGAAGCTTTTTCCGGGAAACCTTCGGCCCTTCCTTCTGCACTTCAAAGCGCACCGAATACGAATGGTCTCAAGATGCAGGCCAAGTTCGGATCCACTGAGGCGGTGTGGATCGTCCGCGACGCGAACTCGAGCTTCGCGGAACAGTTAGCTTCATCCGAGTTGGCACGCGGATTGCGCAATCTCGGCCTGGCCCGGGAACCTGTGCAGGCTGTCGTAGGTGCAAGTGAGCAGCCGTCCTCCGGCATGATCTTTTCCCTTTCCGTCAAGAAAGGGGGCTTCAAACATCCCGAAGCCTACGAAATCTCTCATGAGTCCGCGGGGGCCAAAGTTTCCCATGTGCGCCTCACTGGCGCTACGCCCCAGGCGGTCGCCTATGCGGTGTTTGACCTTCTCGAGCGGCAAGGAGCGTTCTTTGGTTTGGACGGTGAAGTCTACCCGCTTGAACCTGCACGCGCCCTCCATCTGCCGACCTCGAGCCAACCCTGGCAAGCGCAGCCGCGTTTCCAGGCGCGCGGCCTCGTGCCCTGGCCGGACTTTCTCAACTGTGTGACCATTTATAATTGCGAAGATTGGCGCGCCTACCTGGAAGCCATGGTGCGCATGCGATTCAACACACTTGGGGTGCACGTGTATTCCGGCGCAAACCAATGGACGGAGTCTTTCCTTTCGTTCGAATATGCCGGCGCGGGACACCTGGCTTATACGGACACGAGCGCAACCAATCGCTGGGGCTATCTGCCGGAGCGAACTTCACGTTTTGGAATGGGCGCGCCTGACTTTTTCGTGGATGAAGTATTCGGTTCCGACGCCACCACCAAAGCCAGGAGTTGCTGGGAAGACGAAGAGTACGCGCAGAAGCTCTGGAGCGAAGCGTTTCAGTACGCCAGGCAGCTCGGCATTCGCACCGGTGTCGGGTTTGAGCCTTACCAGATCCCCGATGAAATTTACCGCGCCACTCCGCCTGAAGCGCACTACGGATCGGGCGACCCGAAAGTCCCAGGGCCGCGCATCGACCCGGAGTCGGTAGCCGCAAAAGACATCCTGGAAGCACGCCTGGCGCAACTGCTCGAACACTATCCTATGGTCGACTACGTATGGCTGTGGGAAGACGAAGATATGAACTGGGCCAGCCAAAAGGGGGATGTGCCTCTCTCCGTCACTCCGTTCAAGCAAGCGCATGATTTTCTCAAGCGTCACGCTCCCGAAAAGCGGCTGGTGATTTCGGGCTGGGGCGGCGTGGTACGGCATTTCGCTTTCTTCCACAAAGCGCTGCCGGAAGACATCATCTTTTCTTCTCTCAACGACAATCTGGGTTGGGACGCGGTGAGCGAGGAGTATGGCAAACTCGAATCGCGTGAGCGCTGGCCGATCCCCTGGCTCGAGGATGATCCGGCCATGTGGCTGCCTCAGTTCCATGTGACGCGCTTTGTGCGCGATATGGATTTGGCGGAAAAGTATGGGTGCCAAGGCTTACTGGGCATACACTGGCGGCATCGCATTATGGATATCGACGCCGGTTATCAGGCAGGTTACTCCTGGAACAAAGATCTGACCCCGGCAAAATTCTTCCAAGGTTTTGCTTCAGCCCAGGCGCGCGAACCCCGCGCCGGAAAACTGGCGAAAATCCTCGAGGAGACGGACCGCGACCGATTGGTCTTGTGCTCGTGGACGGGCCAGGTCGTAGATGGTCACAGTGAAATCCACGAATTCACCGGCGACTATGATGAAGCGTTCCAGTTCTGGTCCGGCTACGACGTTCCTGAGAGCGTAAAGAAATCCCAGGCCGAAGTGGCGCAGCAACTTCGCGCGCTCACCTCCGCGGCCTCGAGTTCAGCGGAGCGCGAGCGGCTCAATTACCTCACTCGCTTCGTCGAGTTCCTCACTCCCTATTCCGAGTCGTGGTCGCTGGCGTTCCGCCTCAATAAAATACTTCAAAACGCGCACGACTTGAAAAAGCAGAACAAGGCCGGCGATGCTCGCGACCTGCTCACGAAGGAAGGCGTCCCCCTCTGGCTGGAATTGGCTCCGCGGGTGCGAGAGGTGTTCCTCGATTACCAGGAGATTGTAAGCACCAGAAACGACCTTGGACAACTGGCCTCCATGCATAACAAGTATGAGCGGCTGGCGTTGTATCGCTTGCGCGCCTCAATGAAGGAATTCCTCGGCGAACTGCCACCTCAAACCGAGCGGCTGTTTGCGGAAGTGCGCCAGCCTGACCCCGCGGCAAAGTCTCGAACCTTTGTTCCCACCCGGCCGACGGTCCTTCGCAAAGGCGAACATGCGCGCGTCCTTGCCGTAGTTCCTGGTGCCGGCCGAGTGAGCCAGATTACACTCCTCACGCGGGCTAAAGACTCCGGCCAGTGGAGTTCTTCCCCTCTGAGCCTGGCCGGCCGGCGCACTTATGCCGGCGAGATTAAATGGCAGGAGGAAGGGGCATTGCTGGATTATTACATCCAGGCTGAAATTGAAGTTGGCGGAAGCAAGACGGCCCTCACGTCACCACCAGAGGCCCCCGCCCGCTTCTACACCGTCACCCTGCTCTGAATCCTGAAATGCCGCGTTGGGGTTTTCTGAAGGGGCGTCCAGGGGAAACTCCTCATCTCGGGCGGCGTTCCAGTGCGTACACCGCAGATCCCGGAGTTAGACCGGGAAGTCGAAACGGAAAGTTGCCTCCTGCAGTTCGGCCGATCGCCTCCCCCGCGCCGCAGCGCTGACTGCTCGATGACTCGTCGACCGTGAAGGAAAGCCCCGAGCTGGTCAGGACTTCCTTTAATACCTCGTTCGTTCCGATAATAGGTATGCTGACATCGGCGAAGTTAAGGTGGAAGCGCTGAAGTTCGTAATCCACTTCGTGGCTGACCTTCATCAGCCTCTGCACTGCGAGGATGACGGCGACAACGGCGGGAACGCGCGACATGTCATCTTCGACGGCCATCCCGATAATCTTCATTGGGTGTGGGACACGGGGCTGCTCCAGCACATCACCCGCGACCCGGAAGCACTCGCGGCGGAGCTAGTGCTGACTTGCAGAAGTAAGCGTTCTTATTCGCTAGGCGTCGGAAGGGCGGGGCTTCAGCCCAATACTGTTCACTTAAGTAAATACGCGGTATACTGCTCTCATTCAAATGAGAGGAGGACCGCAGATGGCTCGTACGATCGCAAAACTTCCCGAAG
>JBEKLY010000462.1:0-5192 GCA_050010015.1 Terriglobia bacterium | reverse complement strand
CCCACCGGGAGCTTCACGGGTCTCGCCATTCTCTCTCCCGGTGTTAATACGGAACTACCCAGCGGCAGCGGCGCCAACGCCGGTCTGGGAAACCAATCTGTCTGGGCGAATGGCCAGCGCGACACAAGCAACAGCTTTTTGCTGAACGGCGTGGACGGCAGCAATATTTTTAATGGCAAAAGCACCAGCCAAGTGGCTTCGGCGCGAGTGGTGAACAACACAGGAGTCTCTCTGGTCAGCAGCACGGGCATCGGAGTGATTCAGAGCACGGCGTCACCTTATCTCGCCATCGGCCAGGCGCTCCCCACGCCCGCTCCCGAGACCATTGAGGAAGTCCGCGTGAACACTTCCATGTACGACGCGCAGCAGGGAGCCACCAGCGGCGCGCACATCGATATGAGCACGGCATCCGGCACCAACAAAGCCCACGGCAGCCTTTACATCCACCACGGAACCAACTGGCTGAACGCTGCGCCGTACTTTTTCAATGCCGACCCGAGCGTGCCGGAGGATCAGAAGGTCCCGGCGCTGCACCGCGAAGTGCTGGGGGGAACCCTGGGCGGCGCGCTGATTAAGGACAAGCTTTTCGGATTCGTCGGTTTCCAAAACCTGCACAACGGCGACGGAGAAATCGGCATCTCGCGCCTTACGGTTCCCTTCGGACTGAGCAACACCAATCGGACGGCGGCGGGCCTGGCAAATCTCGCCAACGAAAACTTCATCATTCCAAGCGGCGGCGCGCCGATTACCGCCGCGCAGATTGATCCCAATGTGCTCAAGCTGTTTCAATTCCAGCTCCCCAACGGCCAGTATGTGATTCCCAATGATGACGGCTTCGTTCCTACACCCACGATCCCGGATAATGCCTATGTTCCGGGCACGGCGGTCTTCTCCGCCCGCCAGATCGTGAGCGATCTTGACTGGAACCGCTCTCCCTCCGACATCCTTTCGTTCAAGTACTACTTCCAGGGTGATCCGACCACCGCGCCCTACGCCTACTCGATGGTGCCGGGCTTCACGCAGCACCTGGCCGCGGGCAGCCAGGTGGCGTCACTCTCCAACATTCAAACGCTCAGAGCTAACTTCAGCATTATTGAGACCATCGGGTTCGACCGGGAGCACATTTACAGCTCCATCGGCCAGCCTTTCACGCCGCAGCAGATGGGAATCAATACCTTTGGCTCGACGCGTTTCCCGGGCCTGAGCGTTGTTGACATTCTGGGAAACAGCTCACCCAATAACGTCAACAATGTGTCGGATGCCAGCTTGAATATCGGCCAGGGCTCGGCCTCGCAGGGCGCGTTTACGGGAGTGACGCAGAACCGCCTGATGCCCTCCGTCAACGCCACCTGGAACCACGGCCGGCACACCGTAGCCTTCGGCGGCAATTACTCCTACACGCAGCTCAACACCCTCGATAACCGGACTGGCAACGGCATCATGGCCTCGGCGGACTTCAGTCAGTTTGTGCAGGGGATTCTGACCTCTGACGAGGATTTCCAGTCCACGGCGTTACTGCTCGGCAACGCCAGTCGCTACTACCGCTCTGGCCAGTCGGGCGAGTACGTTCAAGACAAATTCCAGCTCCGCCCGAACCTGAGCTTGACCGGCGGCGTACGCTTCGACTGGGATGGCGGCTTCAGCGAGAAATACGGGCGCCTGTATAACTTCGACCCCACGACATACGCCTATAATGCCGCCAGCGACACCATCGCCTCCACCGGCTTCATCATCGCCGGCAACAATGCGCAATATCCCACCAAGAGCGTGAGCAACACCACGCTCACCGGGCGGCAATGGGGCATTGCCCCGCGCATCGGCGTGGCGTGGTCGCCGAGAGCTTTTGGCGACAAGATTGTCATTCGTAGTGGCGCGGGCATTTACTACGATCGCGGCGAGCTCTTTGCCTATCTTTCCCCCGGTTACGCCGCGGGTGAGACCACGGCGGGACCCTTCGGCGTGAACCAAGCTCCGCCCTTCGTGAATACACAAGTCTGCCCTGTGAGCGGCGCTCTGTATCAGGGCTTCATCCCCATCTGCTCCAGCAACTATGAAGATCCCTGGGGACCCACGGAAGAGGCCCCGCCTTCGGGCAACCCCGCTGAGATCATCAACTACCTTCCCAACGAAGCGGGAATTCAGAATGGCGGCAAAGTCTTCACATTTGCCAATTACGACCGCAGAAACAAGCTTCCTTACACCATGAACTACACCTTTGATATTCAATGGCAGCCGCGCCGCGATCTGGCAATTGACGTCGGATTTGTGGGCAACTCCGGACGCCACGAGGTGATGCCCATCCCGTTCAACCAACCGGGTATCGCTTCGCCCAGCCACCCGATTCACGGCCAGAATTACACTTACGGGTACACAGTGATTGATCCCACCACCGGCAATCCCATGGGTCTCCCCGACGGCACAACCATGCTTGCCACCTACGAGGGCGGCAATGACGACATGCGCGTGCCTTACATCGGCTACTCCGCTGAATCGGAGAGCTACAAAGCCATTGGAACTTCCAATTACAACGGCCTACAGACGCACGTGGAGAAGCGCCTGAGCCATGGGATGCAGACCGGTTTCTCCTACACTTGGTCGCACGCCCTGGACGAGCAAAGCGCTCTCGGGCTCTTTTATAACGGCAACAACCCGCTCAATCCCCGCAATGCCTATGCTTCCTCCGATTTCGATCGCACGCACGTCATCAACTTCAATTACCTGGTTCAGCTTCCCAATTGGGTCAAGGGCCATTCGTTCGCGAGGATGGTGGCGAATGGCTGGGCCCTGCAAGGGATCGTGGTCATCGAAAGTGGCCAGCCCTACAGCGTGATCGATTACACCGGCGCCGTGGGAAGCATCTTCTACGGCACTACTGACGGAATCACCAACCCCATCGTTCCGCTCGCTTCCGGCTGTAGCGCCTACAACGCAGTGACGGGCGCGAGCGGCGCGGGCGCGACCCCGGCCCTCAAGGCGTCCTGTTTCACCCTGCCCCTGCTTCAGCCCGGCGACCTCGGCGGGGCCATTCCGCCCGGCGATCTTTATGAAACCAACTTCGCCTCCGGCCAGCGCAACATCTTCCGCCAAGCCTGGCAGCGGCGAGCGGACTTCTCCGTGGTTAAAGAACTGAAACTCACCGAGCGCATCTCGCTGAAATACCAGATGGACATCTTCAACCTCACCAACACTGCCAGCTTCGACATTCCCATCGATAACGTTTCGCAGAACCAGTACTACAATGATTTCCCCGCCGAGGGGACTCCGGCTAGGCCCACCTCGTGCTCGAACTCAACGAATATGGGTTTCTACAACTGCCCGGCGGGCCTCGGCGCCACTAACAAGACCATTGGCGGCCCTCGCCAGATTCAAATGGCGCTGCACCTGTTGTTCTAAGCTCCCTGCGATCGATTCAAGCGAGAGGGCGAGGGTCAGACTCGCCATGCATCACGTGAAAACTGAATCATCTCCTCTTGCCACTAAAGCTCCAGGGCCACTTTGCGGCGGGCGACGATTCTAACCGGTCCCATCAGCCCGGACGGAGGAAGGGGGTGAAAGTCCTTCTCGTGCTCTTTCCAGGCCTTCGTCCCCAGCGTGTAAATATCTGTTGTTCTTCCGTAATGTGGGATTAATTCCTCGGGCACCTCCGGCAGTGTCGTGAGCCCTGAGACATAGTTTATCAGCGTATTTGTGACTAGCACTTCGAGATGGTTTGTCCCGGCGCGAATTGTTTCCGTAACATCGAGATGGTAAGGCTGCATCCACGCCACGCCCACCGCCCGCCGATTCAAGATCACTTCAGCCACATCGCCCACTCTTCCCAAGTCGAGAACGGCTTCGAGACCAGCGCTCACATACTCGCCGGGCACCTCGAAGTCAAGCTCATAGCTTCCGGTGCCCGAGAAGTGCATCGTCCGAGGATCTTCGGTCCACGACTGCAACTGTGCAACCTCTTCTTGGAGCCTCTCGAACCGGTAGCCCTCGATCGTCATCCGCCAAGTACCGCTCACGGCGAGCGGCTCCGGCAAGCCAGAGACCATCACCTGCGCCGTCTTGCTCTGCCCGTTCTTCAGCACGGTCACGTGCGCCTCTCCGTTGTGGTTCACAATACCTTCCACCCGCCGTTCCGTCAGATCCCGTACTTCCTCCAGGTTCGTTTCCGTCAGATGCGGCTGCCGCTGCCCGGCACGAAAGAGAATGCACAAGGAGCCACGGGCTGGCAGACGAATCGGGATCTCCACTCCTGCTGCCAGCGTCCTGTAGACAAGCACCGGAGCGATCTCGCCGGTCATCGGGTCCCATCGTTCCGGGATCTTTCCGTTGACACGGAAAGTCACCGCAGTCTCGCTCGTTTCCAATTGCAGGTTGGTCACGAAATAGAGATCTTCTGAACCGAGCCGGCGATGCAAGAACGTCAGTCCATCGCTTTGCTGGCTTCCGGCCAGCGCAAAGTCCGGCGCGAGATGTTCCCGCAGCGCCTCAAGCAGCGCCCGCTGTGGCGCCGTGAGCGCTGGTGTGGGCTGGTAGGGCTCCGGCACCTGATAGAAGGGTCGCTTGCTCGTGTCGTACCTTGGAATCTTGTAACTGGCGATGAAATAGGTGCGGCCTCCACCCGGCTGATTCATCCCCTTGCCGTCGGGTCCGAACAGCTCGTTGACGATCTGTTTGACGCGCGTGTCGTGCTGCGCGCCATCCTTGAGACCTACCGACTCCGAGGGCAGTTCATCCAGGGCAACCACCACCCCTCCGCCCAGGGCAAACTGCCGGACAAACTCCATGGTGGCCACCGGCACCGCCGTCGTCTTGGGTAAAATCAGAAAACGATAGGTGAGGTCGCGGACTTTGATGCGCCCATCTTCCACCCGAGCCCGATTTTGAAGAATGTCGTCATTGACCGGATCAAAATCATACCCGTTGGCCACCAGAGTTTTTCCCAGCTCACCGTAAGGCATGAATTGCGGGTAGTTGCCGAAAAGGACTTTCTCAGTCCAGACCGTGGATTGGGGCGAGTAGATCAAGACGTCCCCCGCAAACTCGCCCTGCCGCAGGAGAAGGCAACAGCGGCTGGTATAGTCTGCCAAATGGCGATAGTACTTCCACCAGGTATTCCAGTGGCTTATTCGATTTGCCCAAGGCATGTCACGGGAGGGCGCCACGTGCATCTCCGGGGAATAGATGTAGCCGTGGTTGTAAAA
>JBEKLY010000461.1:0-5236 GCA_050010015.1 Terriglobia bacterium | reverse complement strand
ACCTTGGCGACGATCTGCAAGGCTTCTTCGACGGCGTAGTTGTCCGGCTCATTCACCGAATACACCAAGTCGCCGCGTTCGATGTCGGTGCCTGCACCGTTCAGTTCGATCTCGTTCTCCGAAGTGTCGGGTACTCGCTTCACGCAAACTAGTATTTCCACCTTGGTCCTCCTGCTTTGAAAAGTGACTCCCCTCCTCGCTTGAGGAGGGGGTAGGGGGTGGTGGTTGGCCCGCCGCCCAGCAACCACCCCTGACCCCTCCTTACCAAGGAGGGGAATCACTTTCATGCTTTCCGTGTGCCCGTCAGCCGACGAGCATGATCGACTGCTTTGAACATCGTGCCACGTTCGCTTGCGGCCCTGCCGCGCTGTGAATCAGTCGGCACAACCGCATGAGGGTTTTGCATCCGCCGTCTGCTGATCCACCAACTCCGCCAAATCTATGGCCGTCATCTTTCCTTCCAGGCCTGCCACCTTGATCCCGTCTTCGATGTTCACCAGGCAGAACGGGCAGGCAGTCACGATCACGTTGGCGCCGGCCTCGGCGGCCATCTTCACTCGCACCTGCCCCATCCGCTGATCTTCTTTGGGCTCGTAAAACAGCATGAGTCCGCCGCCCCCGCAGCAGAACGAACGGTCGCGAGATCGCCTCATTTCGACTCGCTTCAGTCCGGGAATGGCGTCCAGAACGTTGCGCGGGTCGTCATAGACCCCGTTGTGCCGACCGAGGTAACACGGGTCGTGGTAGGTGTAAATGTTCCGGTCGTTTTCAACCTGCTTCAGGGCGAGCTTACCTGACCTCACATGGCGAGCGATCACCTGGCTGATGTGCTCGACTGGAGGCACATCCTTATAGTCGTGTTTCAGCGCGTTAAAGGCGTGCGGGTCGTTGGTCACGACGCGCCGCGCCCCGGATGCCTTGATGGCATCGGTATTATGGTCACGCAGAGCCATGAAAAGCGTCTCTTCGCCGAACCGCCTCACTTCATGGCCGCTGTCCCTTTCCCCTGCTCCCAAGATGCCGAAGTTCTCTCCCGCATGATGGAGAATCCTGGCCGTTGCCCGCGCGATCGACTGCATGCGGTCGTCATAGGAAGTAATGCTGTCCACGAAATACAGAGTCTCGGCGCCGTTTTCCCCTTTCAGGATCTTGACCTCGCATGTCTCGCGAAGTTCTTTCGTCTTTGCCCAATCGGCCCTCTTCCTGTCCATCGCGCCATAGGGATTGCCCCGGCTTTCGAGTGCCTTCAGAGGTTTCTGCAGGCACTGCGGAACATTGCCTTCGTCAACCAAGCCCCGTCGCAAGTCCACGATCTTATCGATATACTCGACAAGCACCGGGCATTCCGCTTCGCAAGCGCCGCAGGTGGTGCAGGACCAGATTTCGTCGTCGGAGTAAACGTGGCCCACCAAGGAAGAATCTGAGCCACCGTGTGCGGCGGAATATGACGCTCCGTTTCCGCCGCGCTTCCGGAGCGTGAAAACCGGATAATGCTCGAAACTGTAATCTCTAGCCTTGATGGTGATGAACCTGGGCGAAAGCGGCCTTCCCACGGCGTTCGCGGGACAGTTATCTGAGCAACGGCCGCAGTCGGCGCAGGAGTAGAAATCCAGCAGGTGCTTCCACGTAAAGTCCTCAAATTTCTTCACACCGAAGGATTTCACCTGGTCCAGATGAGCGTCCTCGACACCCCATTTGACCGGCTTCAGAGTGCTGGGTTCCAGCTTGCTGAAATAAACATTGAAAATCGATGTGATCACATGAAACTGGATGCCGAAAGGCCGGTAGCACATCAGGAAGTAAAATGCCGCCTCGTGCCCAAGGCAGGCGCCGAGACGGAGGTGACTCAGTGTGGCCGCCTGCGTGGAAACGAGAAGGCCCTTGAACAGCCATGCCAGCGAAAGAACGGCGAGGGGTTCGACGGCTAAGCCCTGCGCGGCGCGGCCGGCGGCCAGTGCGGCCGTGAAGAAACTGTCGGCCGCCATCAACATGGCGATGAGTGCTAATAGGAAGATCGCGTCGGCGGTGTGTCCTTTGCCGTATCTCGCGGGCACGGCATAACGCGCCGGCTTGAACACGAGCCGACGGACCGCCGCGATCACCATGCAGAGGAAGACAACAGTTGCAGCGTAGTCCGTAGCGATATCGTACAGCCGTCCGGCCGTTCCCGACAGGCCGGGGACGGCAAAGCTATCGGACAGTCCGAGAATAAGCAGTGAGAAAGTGCGAATCGCCAGGACAATAAAACCAGCAAAGATGAAGATATGGAGGATTCCTGCGGTCTTGTAGCGCGGGTGCTTCCACTGTCCTAACCAGTACTGCAGCGTCCGCGCCAGTCGCAATAATGGCCGGTCAAAGCGAAAGTCCCGTTCCGCGCGCAGGAGTGGCGCAACACGTTTGGCTACGATAAAGGAGAAAAGTGCAACGCCCAAAATATGAATAAGCAGAAACAAGATCCGGCCTGTGACCAACCAGTCGGTTGCTTGTCCGGATGAGTGGATGTCCATGATGTGCGACAACTCCTGCCGTCCGAGAGGGGTAGACACTACCCCGGTGAGCAGCTTACACTGCGAGGTAATAACCAGAGTTAAAATATCAATACAGGTATACAGAAGCCGGGATTTCGGGCTATGGGTCTTTCATAGCGACCCCCAAGGGATCCGGAGATTTGACGAAACGGAGGAAAGAGCGACGAGGATGTCGCACGCGGTTGGCAACTCTATGGAGTTGGGCCTTCGAGGAGCGCGGTTCCCCTGGTAACCGCAGGATCAGCTTTGGAGTCGTACAGCGAGCGAAACAGCCGTTCCTCACTCAAGCTCGCTCCATGGCACAAGGGCCTGTCTTGCTTGCGCCGGCTCTCAGGGCTCCCTCCCGATCGCGCTCTCTCGACAGGCAGTGACTATTTGTCAACCGCCAGATTCACTCCGCTTCGCGACCGTAAATGTAGTCGAGCAATGGAGAGAATTGCAATCGGGGACAACCCTAATTCTTCGCCAATATAATACTTAAGGCAGCTTAAGGGTTTAACTCTACTACGACTAGTAACCTATTGTTTACGGGGGTTTATATGTTAAGTAGATATACTCGTAGTAAACGTATGGGATGTGATTTGACAGCCACCAGTAGAAGAAGAATCGCTGCATAGGATGTCCTAACGGCACAACAATCGCCAGTTCGAGTGCTGCGCTTTGCGACAATCTGCCGCGGGACGGGTGAACCGAACGCCGGTAGTGTCCTAATTTCGGCGTAGCGCTGGCCTTCAGGCCAGCATCTGCCGACCCTTCGCTCCGCTCAGGGCGGGCTCTAAAGGTCGGCGCTTCGAGTTGAATCAGGACACTACCCGGATTTGAATAAGCTGGCTGATGGTGTAACCTAAAGAGGTAAATCGTTTCGTGTTCATCGGGCTCGTGGACTCAGGCAGACGCCAGTCTCAGGACTAGTCATGGTTAAGGACACGGCAAGCCGGCTCAAAGTGGTCAAGTCGTCCTTATCTCAACGAACGGACGGAAGTCCCGGCTCCGGCGATGTTGAATCGGCGCCGCGGGCTGCTGAGAAGGACTCGAACCCGGGCATGTCGCGCATTCTCATAGTGGACGATCACGAATTGGTCAGATTGGGTTTGCGCGCCCTGATCGAATCCCATTCGGAGTGGGTGGTGTGTGGAGAGGCAGTCTCAGGTCGCGACGCCGTGCGGAAAGCTGGAGAGCTGAAGCCAGACGTGGTGATTATGGATATCACCATGCCGGATTTGAACGGTCTTGAGGCGACGCGTCAAATCCAGAAGGTTGCTCCGCGGACCGAAGTGGTGGTCTTCTCGATACACCACTCGGAGCAGTTGGTGCAGGCAGCCCTTGAGGCGGGTGCACGAACTTATGTATCCAAGACCGCTGCGGGGCTTGAACTGACAAAGGCCATCACGGCAATCAGTCGGCGTCAGCCGCTTTCTGGAGAGCAAATCAAAACGGCAGGGCCAGAGGATTTCTGTAACGAATCTGCGCCGGGAGAGAGAGGCAGGGCGCCGCGCTCCGTGTTAACGGCTCGGGAACGCGAAGTGCTCCAATTGCTGGCCCTGGGCAAAAGCAACAAAGAGATTGCGCAGGCGCTCAAGCTGAGTCCAAAAACGGTTGAAGCCCACCGCGCTAACATGCTATGCAAACTGAACCTCCATTCCACTGCCACGCTGATCAGGTATGCGATCCGAAACGGAATTGTGCCGTCATAGCAGCTAGAGGGCGCCGATGTCACCAAGAGACGTCTTGTCGCCTAAGCTCGTTGCAACAGTCCGCTCAAGCGTTAAGTCATAGACAAAGTGCGCTTGACTAGCACCCAGGCCCCCACCAAAGTGCCATTGCATCTCGCTGCGGCGGTGCTATGCTCCGCCCGTCGTTAGAGTTGAAAAACGCGAAACCTCCGGTTCAGGCTGCGTCCCGTACACGGCTACAGGCGCGCTCTCTCGCACGCCCGCCCACGCACAAGGGGCGCAGCCTTTTCTCTTCGCCCTGTGCCCAGAGCATTTGTGATTCGTCGCCGTTTGCCGTCCAGAGATCACCTGCGATGGCCACGGCCATGCCGTCGTGACGCCCACAAAGGCATTGAACGCCGGTTAAGGGGGATTTTGCCCTACCGACGCCCACCGACGCACAGGAATGGCAGGAAACAGGGGGAATCAGCATCCGAACGCAGCTTTCGGCGTGACAGATCCCGGGGCATCAGATGAGGCTCAGCAGCCCGGGTGGAACCATTTCGGACCAAGTGTCATCTAAGTTAATAACTCAACTCGATGACTACCTCGGGGAGGTGAGCAGTTATGGGACAAGCAGTTTGCTCACCTCCTCCTTCCTGCGGTCCGGTTCCCGTTCAGGCGCTTGCCAGTGCGATCGTGACCACGGCTACCACGGAGGCGATATCTTGGGGCTCCGGCGCCTGGTTCCAGTTGTGGAAGGTGCTGAATCCCAGCTGCCAAGTAAGCCGGATTTGTAAGGACTTGAGCGGATACCTTGGAATGAGCTTGACGGCGGGTGGGAGCAGCCTGGTGACCGTGCAGAATCAGAACGTTTGGTCTATCCGGCTGGCGCCTGGAGGGCACCCTGGCGCCCGACGGCTCCACGCGTCAATTCGTGTCCCTTCGGCAAGGCTGCTTAACTCCACGTTCCTGAAGTGCTAACGTCGGTCTCATGCACAGCGGGGCGAGGAGGAACCGACGATGGCCAACGACATTCCTGACATTCCCCCTGAC
>JBEKLY010000460.1:0-5278 GCA_050010015.1 Terriglobia bacterium | reverse complement strand
GAGAAATTACAGCGGATTATTGAAGCAACCAAACAACACCAAGCAGAACATCCGCCGAAGCGCAAGCGGCGCCGACAGCGCCACAATACTACAAAGAACTAATCGAACGATGTACTAGTTTCTTCCCGGAGAACAACGTCCCTATGGATTGGCTGGGGCGTCTGGCGCAGGACGCTCTCTATTACCACGAAGGCCCCACTCAGCCAATCCCTCAGGACCTTGACCGTTATTCCCACCAGATGGAAGTGCCCGCCGGAATCCGCAAGACTGGGCCGTGGGTGGTTTGCCTGTCAGGGATAATCAGCACCCAGGCTGTGACCAATCAGTATTACCTCGACCGCCAGGCAAACTTGAGCGTCTTTCACAAACGCGTTGGATTGATCATTACTGGCGCTAACTCCAAACGCCAGCCCGAACTTGCGACGTTCGAGGAGAAAGTCGCCGGGGAGGTGTTTCACATGCCCCTCAGCAGCCGCCTGCAAATGGCCGACAACGGCGATCGGCTCTCCTTCGCGTACAATACGTTTTTCGTGGACGTCTATCCGTCCCTCACCGAGAGCAACGCCGTGGTGCTGCGTTTTGTGATTTCGGGAAAGGGAAAGCCGCCTGAGGAATCGCGGTTGAACTTGCAACTCTGCCTGAGAGCCGGAGAAACTGTTGAAACCGGAACCGGCCATCGGTTCACGTTAAGCGCGGATCGAATCGAGGTGCCTCCTGAAGTCTTACGGGGATCGGTTCATTTGCAGGGTTGGACATTGAACGCCGATCCTACAGCGCGGCTTTTGTGGCCGGTCTATCCTTATAACCCCTACGCCGATGCTCCCGAGTCGACGCTCGAACACGCGGTCGGCGTCCTCTCGGTCCCGATTGTTTTGAAGAACGATAATAAGCGCTTTATTCGCCCGCACGAGCAGGAGATATCCTTCACGCTCGAGGCGAAGTAGGGCCGGAATGCGGTGCGGGAAGTTAGGGAGCCAATGAAAACTCACTTGTCCAACTATGGGGTGCCTATCGCCGTGGCATGTGGGATTCTCGCTGGCCTGGCGCTGGTAGTCACGGCGCACCCGGAGACCGTGTCAGCACTCTACGCTCGCGGTTACACGCTGCTTCCCGAGCCACAGCAGGTCAATTTGGGCCAGGGTGAGTTTCGCATCTCAAGTGGCTGGCGGGTTGAAGTTGGGCCAGGAGTCGATTCGCGCGATGTCGCGGTAGCAGCCTTGAAGGAGGAGTTGCAACAACGATACGGCCTCGTGCTGCCGGAGCACGGAGGCAGCGCGGCGATTCGACTCGAGATCCGAGCGCAATCGATTTCAGTGGGTGAGGCTCAGGACCGAGACAAGGCGGCGTTGGCTGACCAGGCTTACAAGCTCACGCTCGCAAAAGACGGCATCACAATCGTTGCCAACGCGCCGCCAGGGCTATTTTATGGGGCGGAGACGCTCGCCCAACTTGTCAAACCCTCTGGCTCAGTTTTTTGGTTGCCCGAAGCCGAAATTGTGGATTGGCCGGACGTGCAATACCGGGAAGTTTTTTGGGACGAGCAAATCCACTTGGACCATCTTGATGTCATCAAAGATGCGATACGGCGCGCTGCATTCTTCAAGATAAACGCCTTTGCTTTACGTTTGAACGCGCACTTCGAGTACTCGAGCGCGCCGGCGCTGGTGGATCCCTACGCGCTTTCGCCCGCGCAGCTTCAGCAATTGACCGACTATGGGTTGCGATACTACGTGCAGGTGGTCCCTTACCTCGACGGCCCTGCTCACCTCAACTTCATCCTGGAGCGTGACGAGTACTCGAAACTGCGGGAGTTCCCTGAAACCGCCTTCCAGATGTGTTCCACAAATCCCGAGACGTACAAACTGCTGGAGGGAATGTATCAAGACTTGATGAATGCGAATAAAGGCGGAAAGTACTTCCACCTCTCGACCGATGAAGCGTGGTTTATCGGCAAGGCCGCGAACGACCAGTGCCGCGAGGCGGATCGGGCGAAGGCACTGGGAAGCCCAAGTAAACTTTGGGCTGAGTATACCCAGAAGACCGCGGCGTATCTCCACGACCATGGCCGCGAGGTGATCTTCTGGGGCGAAGACCCTCTTCAGGCGGAAGACATACCCCTGTTGCCGCCTTGGCTCATCAACGGGGAAGTCTATAGTCCGGCCTATAACAACGCCTTCCGCGCGCGCGGCATCCGGCAAATGATCTATACGAATACTCAGCCGGACGACCCGCTCTTTCCCGCTTACTACGTTCTCTCACCGAAAGAACATGTACATCCCGGAGAAGCAACGCAGGAGCGTGCCACTCAGGCTTTCGAAGAGATCTCTTACACCGCGGCGCGCAAAGAAGCGGATATCATAGGCGTTGACATCTACGCCTGGGATGATAGCGGCCCGCACCCGGAGACTTTCTGGTTGGGCTACGCCGTAGCCGCCTCGGCCGCCTGGCGCCCCGCTTCAGCGGACCCGCGCGAGCTCACCCAGCGCTTTTACCCTCTCTTTTACGGCTCGGGCGCAACTGACATGGGCCGGCTTTATCAACTGATGAGCACCCAGGCACAGTTTTTTGCCGGTAGTTGGGATCACGAACCGTCGGGGAAACTTCCGCTTGTGTTCGGATACTCTTATGGCCTAGGTCCCTTCACACCGCATCTGGCGACGCTTCCGCTGCCTCCGGTGCCTTCAGCCGACTACCTACGTCTCCGCACGAATTGGCTGGACGAGAATGCGCGACGCCTCGAGCTGGCTTGGAAATTCCTGGGTGAGAATGATGAGTTGCTGGACCTGCTCTATAAGAATCTCCCTTCGGTCGAGTTTCATCGCTATAATCTCGAAGTGTATCTTTCCATTGCCAGACTTTGCCGGCAAAACTTGCTGATGTTGACGGGCTTGGAAGAAGTATCCAAAGACCTCCAGACGGCCGAGGAGCGAGCGGCTAAGCTCGAGTATGCCGATGCGGTTGCCGCGCTCGACCAGGCTCTCGGCACGGCGGCCAGAATTCGCGACCAACGCAACCGGGCACTCCATGACGCCACGACAACCTGGTACGAGACCTGGTTCCCAAGAGTACGAGAGGCCAACGGCCGCCACGTGGCCCGCGCCCCCCAGGACTTTGTCGATACTCAACCCAGCGAGCGGGCTCGTCGCGCTCAAGAAGGCCTGCTCTATTTGCTCGACCGCGAGTTTTCGCTGCCGGTCGGCGAATGGTTCAAAGACGTTCAGGACGTCAGAAACCGCTATGCAACTGCGCACGGTCTGCCTGCCCGGCAGGTAGAGTTCGATTGGCAAGATACGGAAACCCTCTACAGCCAGACGGTGGACCGCGAGTTGTAACCGGGGGTAGCGCAGAGTCCCTGGTGTTGGAACTCTGCGGCTCTTCCTGAACGGCGTGTCCGTGGGTGGTGCATACGTCCCGACGCTAGTTGTCGGGATGTGTGCGCCTGTCTGGCATTAGAGGGGCGGACACTGCCCGCGAACCGCCCCTACAAGGATCGCCCGCTACCCTCATGCGTTGACCTCCTCCGCGGCCGGTGCGTTGTTTTCTATAACATTCTCGCTCTGTTCCGGCGATTTTGGTGTTTCGCCCGCGTTCTCCTCTGCCGGACTCTCTGTCGTACCGTTCGTAGCGCTGGCCTTCAGGCCAGCATGTGCCAACTCTTCTCTGCGCTCAGGGCAGGCTCTGAAGGTCGGCGCTACTTCACCATTGTTGAGCCCCACGAGCTTACTCAGTTCCTCGGCCACGCCGTAGTCCGGCTGATCCTCGGGAGGGATTGTTGACGGTGGCGTAGGGGCGGTTCGCGAACCGCCCCTACACGCGCACTTGGGGCATCCATGGAGAGAAGGCACGAAGGAGCCCAGACTGTGTCATCCTGAGCGCAGCGAAGGATCTCTTCAGTTGTTCGTGAGCCGCCGGCCATAGGTAACTGCCGGGATCCTTCGCACAGTTTACCCTGAGCGCAGCGAACGGGCTCAGGATGACTGGCGGTTAGTCTCGCTACTTGGCTGGTGCACAGCGGAGCTGTGCGTATTGCTGAGCCTTGACACTTCAGGACCAAAGAGCTTCGCTGTGCGCCAGCTGCGGCCCAAATTAGGACAGCACCGAATTTGGCGCTTGCTTGACAATAAGGGTAAGATGACAGACCTATGAACAGCCGGGAACGCGTCTTCGCAATCCTGGATGGACAACTGGGGGATTGTCTTCCGGTCATGCCCATCACGATGATGTTTGCGGTCGATCAGATCGGCGCGAAGTATCGCGCCTACGCGACTGACTTCCGCGTATTGGCTGAAGCGCAAATCCGCACCGCGGAGAAGTTTGACTTTGACCACGTCTCGGCTATTGCCGAGACTCGCGAGGCGCCGGATTGCGGTGCGGTGGTGGAATACTTCGAAGACCAGCCGCCCTCTGTCGTCGAAGCGCATGCGCTGCTCGCGGAGAAGAACGCGCTGGCGCGTCTGAAAATTCCAGACCCGCTCGGCGGAGGGCGCATGCACGACCGCGTGCGCGGCATCGCGCTGCTGAAGGAGCGCGTTGGGCGCGACAAAATCGTGGAGGGCTGGATCGAAGGCCCCTGCGGCGGTTCGGCTGACTTGCGCGGCCTCAACACATTGATGCTCGATTTTTTCGACGACCCCCAGTTTGTCCGCGACCTCTTCGATTACGTCCTCGAGGTGGGCATGCGGTTCGCGCGCGCTCAGATCGAGGCCGGCGCGGACGTGATTGGCATTGGGGATCCCGCGGCTTCGCTGGTGGGTCCGAAAATCTATCGCGAATTTGTGTGGCCCTACGAGAAGAATATGGTGGATGGCCTTCACGCCTCAGGCGCGCGCGTCCGGCTGCACATCTGCGGAAACACCCGGCCGATCCTGGACGCAATGGGCCAATTGGGCTGTGACTTCATCGATCTTGATTCTATGGTTCCGATTGCCGAGGCTCGAGAGAAAATGGGGCCGCGGCAGGTCGTGCTGGGCAATCTCGACCCAGTGCGCGGTCTGCGCGATGGCACACCCGCTTCGGTGTTTTCGGCAGTGGCCGAATGCCACCGGCACGCGGGCCGGGGTTATATTGTGGGGGCAGGCTGCGAAGTGACGCGCGACACCCCGCCTGCGAACCTTCGTGCGATGGTTCGCTATGCGCGCGATGCGCGTCCAGGAATCGGGTAGGGCAAGCCCTCATAAGCGTTTACTTAAGGCGCCGGGACTTCGAAAGCCGCGGAGCGGCGCCAGAAAGTAGCCCACGGCGTGAGCCGTGGGACGGAACGTGGCGTTAATATTCACAG
>JBEKLY010000459.1:0-5302 GCA_050010015.1 Terriglobia bacterium | reverse complement strand
AAAACTGGCGGCTGCCCCTCGCCCTCTCGATCACTTGCACTTTGGAAAGGTATCCCATGGGGAAAGTATGCAACTAGCGATAACGCTAGTCAAGTACAAAATGCGAAAATTTCACAGCTTCTACGCCTTTCCGCAAGTCAGGCGGCAGAGCCGCAGGTCGCCATCGAAGGAACCGATCGCAATTCGGACAAGCTTGGGCAAGCCCTACCCCTACACGTTTTCAGAGCGGCGATCCTTCGCTCAGCATGACACCGTGGTCCTGGCGCGTATCGCCTGTTTGCGCAGCACGATCTTAAATAGTCCGTTCGATGACCCGTTCCGCGCCCGCGATCAAAGCCAGGTCAGCCATGCCCAGAAAGAGGCCATGCTCTACTACTCCAATAATCGAGTCGATCCTGGCGGCGATCTCCGCCGGGTTATCGATGAGAAGGCCGGAGCAGTCGAGAATCAGATTTCCTTCGTCCGTGATGTAGCGCGTCCCATCCGCATTCACGCGAATCGCGGGCGTGAACCCAAGCTCTCGAAGTGAGTCGCTCACCAGCGGAGCGGCCATTTGGATCACTTCGACCGGCAAGGGAAAGCCCCCAAGCTTTTCGACCTGCTTCGATTCGTCGGCGACAATAACGAAGCGCTTCGATGCGCTGGCCACAATCTTTTCGCGCAGAAGTTTGCCGCCCCCGCCCTTGATGAGCGCGAGATGGGGCGCGATTTCGTCCGCCCCGTCCACGGTGAGGTCGATCCGGCGGCACTCTTCAAAGCTGACGAAGGGTATCCCGTAGCTTCGTCCCAGGCGTTCGCTGTCCTCGGAGCTTGCTATGGCGCGAATGTTCAAGCCGTGGTCCCGCACCTGTTCGCCGAGAAGCTTGATCCAATAGGCCGCCGTCGTCCCGGAACCCAGCCCAACTGTCATTCCGGGCTTGACCAGTTCCAGAGCCCGCTCGGCGGCGTGCAGCTTCATCGCCGCGTGGTCATCGCCATTCCTGTGCGTCGACATTGAAGTTGTCGCTTTTATCCGAGCCTTTTTCGAGGGGTCCATACCGATCACCCTTACTCGCTCCGCGGTCGCGCGAACAGTGCAATTACAGAGTGCGGCCCGGAACGATACGTTCGTTCCGTGACCGCAGGCGCGTCCTGCCACTCCACAATGTCCTGCGGCGATTCGAGGCTCGTGTCAATCCAACGGCGCCACGCGTCACCATCTTTGCCGGGGGGCGGGAGTTCGAATTCGAGCGGCTCCCAATAGGCGTTCAGGACCACGTAAAAGATCAGGTTGCCGTCCAGGAAATGTGCGGTGAATGCCAGGCTGTGCGAAACGAAGTTCCAATCGGGCTGCCCGACTTTCACACCATGCCAGGTTCTGTTCGCCCTGGCCAAAAGTTGGTTAAGGCTCACGTGCGGTTCGTCCGGCTTCGCGGAGCATTCCAGGCGGCGCGCGTTGAGCTGTCGAACGAACCGATGCAATCCGGCATGCTCCCGAACGAGGGTCCAGTCGAACCAACTCGTCTCGTTGTCCTGGCAGTAGGCATTGTTGTTGCCATGCTGCGTGCGCCGCACCTCGTCGCCCATCAGAATCATAGGCAGTCCGAGGGAGAGCATGGTCACGGTGAGAAGGTTCTTCACCTGCCGGTTTCGCAGGGCCTCGACCGCCGGATCGTCGCTTGGGCCCTCGACCCCGCAATTCCAGCTTCGATTGTCGTCCGCGCCGTCGCGGTTATCTTCCCCGTTAGCCTCGTTGTGTTTCTGGCGGTACGAGACGAGGTCGTTCAAGGTGAACCCGTCGTGACAAGTCACGAAGTTCACGCTCTGCTCTGCTTCGCGTTCCTTATGCCCGTAGATCTGAGGACTGCCGGCGAGCCGGTCAGCAAGCTGGGCCACCTCGCCATCGTCGCCACGGAAGAAGCCGCGGACGTCGTCGCGGAATCGCCCATTCCACTCGCGCCAATGGTCTCCCATGAAGTTGCCCACTTGGTACAACCCGGCGGCGTCCCACGCCTCGGCGATGATCTTGGTTCCCGCCAGGCCAGGATCCGAATCGATATCCCACAACACCGGCGGTTTGGGCAGCAAATTCCCCGTCTCGTCGCGTTCCAACACCGACGCCAGATCGAACCGGAAGCCATCCACGTGCATCAGGTCCGCCCAATACCGGAGACTGTCGAGAATCATGCGGCGGACGACAGGGTGGTTGGTATTGAGCGAGTTTCCGGTGCCGCTATAGTTGGCGTAGCGCGTACGGTCGCGTTGCAGCATGTAGTAGGTGTTGTTGTCGAGACCGCGGAAGCACAGCGTTGGCCCTCGCTGGTCGCCTTCCGCGGTGTGGTTGTAGACGACGTCGAGAATGACCTCGATATCGGCACGGTGCAGCGCCTTCACCATGTCGCGAAATTCGTCCAGGGGACCCAGCCGGTCCTGACGGGAGCTATAGCCCCGGTGCGGAGCAAAGAACGAGACCGGAGAATATCCCCAGTAATTCGACTTGCCGGGCGGAGCATCCTCCGTGTCGAACTGGAAGACCGGCATCAGTTCCACGGCCGTGATTCCGAGCTCGCGCAGGTAGGGAATCTTCTCCATCAAGCCGGCGTAAGTGCCGCGCGTTCGCTCCGAAACACCCGAGCTGGGATGGCGGGTGAAGCCTCTCACATGCATCTCGTAAATGATGGTGCGCGCCGAGCGGTGGCGAAGCGGAGCGTCCCCTTCCCAGTCGTAGAGATCCGGATCCACCACCACGCTCTTCATGGCCGTCGGGGAGTTATCGCCCTTCTGGCGCGCCGCCTCTCGGCTGTAATTCCCAGGCACGGCCACGCCCAGCCCGTAGGGGTCCAGCAGCAGCTTGTCAGGATCAAAGCGCATTCCGTTCGCTGGATCGAACGGCCCGGAAACGCGGTACCCGTAAAGCTGCCCTGTCTTCACTCCTGCTATGAAGACGTGCCAATAGGGAAAAGTGCGATTCTTCGCAGGATCGATCTTGATCACCCGCGAAGGCTTGAGGTCGTCCTCCCGTTCGAAGAAGACGAGCTCGACGCCGGAAGCGTTCCGCGAATAGACGCAGAAATTCACACCGGCGGGAAAGACGGTGGCGCCGAGAGGGAAGCTTCGCCCCGCGGCCCCAAGTCCCTTCGGGACGGCGGGCGCCGCACTGGCATCAGTGGCTTGTTCGACGGATACAACGCGCAAAGTTCACCTGCCCAATAGCCCTTTCGCCGCCGAATTGGCGGCTGCCATGGAGTGCGGCAGCGAAGCTGCCGCCCTGGGATTCGAGCGAACGGCGGTAGCTGGCGCTACCGCACTCCAAGGCGCCTACGGCACAAGCACTTTCAATGCAGTCGCTCATGTCCGTCTGTTGATGGGCAGCCAGAAAGCTTGGAAACGACTCCCCTCCTTAGCTAAGGAGGGGGTAGGGGGTGGTTGGTCCAGTCGTGGTGCGGGCACCTACCGCCCCTGCCCCTCCTCCCGCTGAGGAGGGGAGTCATTACCAAAGCAGTGCGAGATTCTTCGTCGCCTGCGGCTCCTCGGAATGACAGACTGAGCGAGTTTGCACACAGATTCTGAGCCCGCCCTTCCGCTTCCCACAAATTCGTTCGCTCACCGATCCGGCTAAGCACCAGGTCCCCCCTCAGCCGTTGGGTTGTGCCAGCCGCCTTCCGGCGAAACCTGCTGGTTGACCTCACTGGGTCCCCACGTGCCCTTCTCGTATTCGTAGACAGGAGTGTCGGCCTTGAGCACCGTATCGACGATGCGCCACGCCTCCTCCACGTAATCCTCGCGGGCAAACAGGGTGGCGTCGCCTATCATGGCGTCGCCCAGCACCCGCTCGTAAGCGTCCATTTCCTGTGCGGACGGATGACTGCTGGCCACGATTTCAACTTGTTCGCTTTTCATCTGCTCATCCGGACCCATCACCGTTGCGCCCACGGCAATGGTCATGTCGGGACTGATTCGAAACCGCATATAATTCTGCGAAAGGGAGCCATTCTGGATGACCGTCGGAGGTTTGTGGAATCGGGCCAGAACCTCGGTGCAATTCACCGGCAAGTTCTTTCCCGCTCGAATGTAGAATGGCACCCCTTTCCATCGCCATGATTCGATCTCCAGGCGCAGGGCGGCAAAAGTTTCAACCTTCGAATCGGGCTTCACTCCCTTTTCCTGCCGGTAACCACGGAACTGCCCGCGCACTAGATTCCTGGCCTCGAGCGCCGGAATCGCTTTCAGCACCTTCACCTTCTCGTCCCGAATCGTCTCACTATCGGCACGCACCGGAGGCTCCATGGCGACATTGCACATAATCTGGAATAGATGGTTTTGAACCACGTCGCGAATGGCGCCGGTTTGATCGTAGAACGAGCCGCGTCCTTCCACGCCGAAATCTTCCGCCATGGTGATCTCGACACTCTCCATGTAGTTCCGGTTCCAGAAGGGCTCCATGAAAGCGTTGGCAAAACGGAAGACCACTACGTTGTTGACCGGCCGCTTGCCCAGGTAGTGGTCGATGCGAAAGATGGCGGACTCCGGGAAAACTCCGTGCAAGATCTGGTTCAGTTCCCGCGCTGAGGCCAGGTCATGGCCGAAGGGTTTTTCCACGATCACGCGAGCCTGGGTGCACCCGGGCGCTGCGCCGCAACCCGACGTTGCCAGTTGCTCCACGGTGGACTCGAACAACACCGGCGGGATGGCCAGATAATGAGCCGGCCGCCTGGCCCCGTTAAGTTGCTTGCGCAGCGCCTGAAAAGTTGCGGGGTCCTGGTAATCGCCGCCCACGAAACCCAGCAAGCTGGCGAGCTTCTCGAATGCTGTAGCATCCACGCCCCCGTGCTTCTCCAGGCTGTCGTGCGCCCGCGCCCGGAGTTGGTCGAGGCTCCAACTCGGCTTCGCGACGCCGATCACCGGTACGTTCAGGTGACCACGTTTCACCATCGCCTGGAGGGCCGGAAAAACCTTCTTGTAAGCTAAGTCGCCGGTGGCGCCGAAAAAAACCAGCGCATCGGAATGGTTATCGCTCATCGAGAGTCTCGCTTTCTCGTCACTGTTGCGCCGACCTTCAGCCCGCACACATCCTGTCCTGACAGGCTCAAGAGAAACCTTATTGGAGTGTCATTCCGAGGAGTCCGTCAACTGACGGACGACGAGGAATCTCGCACTGCCTTCGTTCACAGAGCGAGATCCTTCGCTGCGCTCAGGATGACAGCGAAGGGCTCCGTCGAAAATCGTCGTTGTGATCACCGACCCCTTTAGGGTGAAGTCGGTGCCGGTGCAGGGGTTAGCGGTGTCAGTTCGACGTTGTACCCCAATTGGCGAAGTGCACGGG
>JBEKLY010000458.1:0-5314 GCA_050010015.1 Terriglobia bacterium | reverse complement strand
GTCACCGCGCAGGCCCATTTGGGAGATTCGGGCTGGCACAGTGGCTGCGCGGTCGGCGACTACAACAACGACGGTTTTCCGGACATTTACCTTACCAGCTACGGCCCCAACAAGCTTTATCGCAATAACGGGGATGGGACCTTCACGGAAGTTGGGGAGGCGGCGGGCGTGGCCGACCCTCATTGGGACTTCCCCAAGTGGAGCATGGGGGCGGCGTTTGGCGACTACGACAACGATGGCCGTCTTGATCTCTACGTGGCGAATTTTTCGCGCTACGATCCGCGGCACCTTCCGCCAAAACCGGGCGACGAGAACGCCTGCAAATTAAAGGGCGTGCCCATCGCTTGCCCGCCTGATACATTCCAGGGTGAACAAGGCATTCTTTATCACAATAACGGTGACGGGACCTTCACGGACGTTACCAGGGCGGCAGGCCTGATCCGTAGCGATCTGGGGCATGGGTTTGGGGTAGTCTTCGGAGACTTCGGCAATCGCGGCCTTCAGGACATCTACCAGGTCAACGACTCCGGCCCCAATTTCTTCTACATCAACAATGGCAATGGCACCTTCAAGGACTCGAGCTTCGAGTCGGGATTGACGGTGGATGGTAACGGCAATGCTATGGGTACGATGGGGGTCACAGTAGGTGATTTCAACAATGATGGGCTCATGGACATCTTCGTCGCCACGTGGATTAATCAGAGTCACACCCTGTTCGAAAACCATGGGTCGTTCAACTTCGACGACGTCACGCAGCTTAGAGGCTTAGGCCAACTCGGACCCGATTTCTGTGCCTGGGGAACCAAGCTCTTCGATTTTGACAACGACGGATGGCTGGATCTCTGGGTGACGTTCGGGCACACCGACCCCCAAGTTGAAAAAGTCCATGCAGAGGATAGCTGGACGGAGCCCAACTACATGCTGCGCAATATCGAGGGCCAAAAGTTCGTCGATGTCTCTGAAGCTGCAGGTCTGCGAAAACTGCCTAAGCGTTCGGGTCGAGGAACAGCCTTTGCCGATATCGACAACGACGGCGACATGGACGTCCTAGTGGTTAACAAGAATGACGTTCCCACGCTGCTACGCAACGACGGTGGCAACCGGAAAAATTGGCTCACCATAAGGGCCGAAGGAGTGAAAAGCAACCGCAGCGGCATAGGAGCACGAATTATCGTCACCACCGCCAGCCTGCACCGCATGTTTGACGTGCGCGCGAATGAGAGCTACCTCTCCGCCAACGATTTGAGAGTCCAAGTTGGCATGGCGGACATGAAGCAAGCTGACCAGATTGAAATCCGCTGGCCCAGCGGCCAAGTGGATCGCACATCCAACGTGGCCGTCAACACATTTTATCTGGCGCGTGAAGGAGACGAGCTGAAGCTGGATCCATTAGTGCGAAGAAAGCAGTCAGCAGCAGGCAGTCGGTAGTTCGCAGTCGGCGGTAGGCAGAAGGCAACCTTGCGCCACCTAGGCAACGGGCAGCCGGCAGTCAGCATAGGTGAGGGAGGATTGCCAGGTCGGCGACTGCCTACCGCGCCGTGGTAAAATGAGGCGCGAAAGGGACGCGTCATGGCGTATTCAAGGCATCCAAATGCATGCCCCATTGCCTATATCTGTTTAGCGATTTCGTTTCTTGTTTCGACCTCGAATGCGTATGGTCAAAATAATCAAGTGACAGATATGAGGCTTCACCTGGCGCGGGCGCAGGAAGCCCTGCGTGCTAATCACTTGGATGTTGCAGTCCGTGAGTTTCAGGAAATCGTTCGTCTGGACCCTCACAATGCGGAGGCTCGCGCCAGTCTTGGCGCCATCGCGTTCAATCAGGGTAAGTATACGGAGGCGATCAAGCAGTTTCAGGAATCGCTGAAGCTGAAACCTGAACTTTGGAACGCACTGGCATTTCTTGGCATGTCAGAGAAGCGAGTGGGCAAGCTCGACGAAGCGAAGGCCGATCTCGAGCAAGTCTTTCCCCACCTGCAGCAGGAGAAGCTGCGCATGCAGGCCGGTTCGGATTTAATTGAAGTTTACTATACCTCAGGAGAGCTCGATAAAGCCGCTGCCCTCCTGAACGTGCTTGAATCGCTGCAACCCGAAGATCCGGATACCCTATACCTCGCCTACCGCCTTCACTCCGAGCAGGCGGCTCACGCCTTGGCAACACTGGTCAAGGTGGCACCGGAGTCCGCGCGCACGCGCGAGATTCTGGCTCAGTCCATGATGAACCACAGCGATTTTCCAGGGGCCATCGAGGAATATCGCCGGGCCTTGGCGGCTAACCCCAACCTTCCGGAAATTCACTTCGAACTTGGTCAAGCTTTGATTTCCTATTCCAACGGCGAGCCCACGCGGTCCGAAGCTGAGAAGGAGTTTCAAGCAGCCCTCGCTGCCAATCCTGCCGACGCCAATGCCGAATACGAGTTGGGAGAAGTGGCGTGCTTACGCAATGATTTCCAAAGCGCGGTAGAACACTTTACTCACGCCCTCGCTTTCCGCCCTCATTATGTCGACGCCCAAATTGGAATGGGAAAAGCCCTGACCTCCCTGAACCAACCGAAAAAGGCGCTGGATTACCTGTTGGACGCAGAGCGCTCCGAACCTCAGAACGATATCGTCCACTACCGGCTTGCCTTCGCCTACCGGAAGCTGGGGGTCAAACCCGACGCGGAACGCGAATGGGCCGAGTTCCAGCGAATACGCAAGTCACAGGATTCCGCTCGTCAACTCTATCAGGAGATGCAACAACGACCGACCAGCGCGGCTACGCCAGAAGCAGGCCAGCCTAAGTAGCTTGCCACGTTTGGGGTGCGTCCGCTTGCTAGCTGCGGCTTTTCTTCAGCTCAGCTTGCCGGCTTTCCTCAGTGTCGATTTCATCTTATGGCGCGAGCAAGCTCGCGCGAGGGCTAAAAGCGGCGGCAGGCCCCGCATTTCAAAGCTGCGCCGCGCCGATAACGGAGAAGAACATGCCAGGGTCACGAAGGAAGATGGGGTTGGGCTGTAGAGCGTCAAGCTCGCTGTGCCTGTTGGTTACGACTCTTATATTGGGTCAGACATCTTGGGCTGAGACCAAGCAGGACGTGGAACTTCTCGAGTCCATGAAGAACATCATCCATTACCGCTCTGGCCCAACCTGCTTTAAGGATCTGGCCTCGCATTTCGGTGTGTTTTGGACGGACCAGGTGTACAGCTTCGAAAACTCTCACTCAACCGTGGACTTGAGCGAATTGAAATTTCTTACGCACGGCTGGCACGCGAAAGTGACAAGCCGAGCCGCAGACAGTCTCGGCCCAGGTCCGCAATTCGTCACCGGTCTCTACGGCGATGATTCAATCGTGTTCGTGCCGGCCCTTCACAATTTGCGCGTCGTAAGCATTGACGACAACCCAGCTTCCGCTGGCGGCCCGATCGAGCGCGTTTTTTATCCTTATGGCGTAATCGAGCGCCAAACCTTCGAGCCAGGCATTACGGTGGTGGCGACGACCGTGTTTGCCGAACTTGATACGCTCTTGACCCGCTACGACGTGCTCAACCGGGATTCACGGGCTCATCGACTGGCCGTCGAGCTCGTGGGAAGCACGAATTCCGATGACAATTTCAAGCGCTTCGAATACGACTCACACAGCCAGTTGCTGGGACGTACTCACACACCATTCTCTGTATGGATAGAGGAAAATTCAGAATGGAATAATCCCGCTGTCTATCTCGGTCCGCCAGATCGCCAAGTCGATCTCTACTGGAACATTCGTTCTCTGCCTCATCCAGAAAAGGTCAGGTTCAGGAACACTTCGCGCGATAAGGTGGCGGATCGCTCCAATTCACTCGAGTTGGCAGCAGGAACGGCAGGTGCTCTGCGCTTCGCTGGCACGTACGAGCCGTTTGAGATTGCCGCGCACGCATCGACGCGAATCGTCGTTGCAGCGGGTTTCTCTTTCGAGCAGCCTGATTCGGCCGTGTACTTGGCCGGAAAAGCCCTCGCGCAAGACGGGACAGGGCGCAGCGGAAACTGGATTGAAGCAGCAAAGGCCCGTTGGGCGAAAACGTTTGAAACTCTTCCGCCCTTACCCAGCCACTATGCGCGGTACGAAAAACTCTATCGACATGCCGCGATGGCCCTGGTGATGGATGAGTACAGGGGGCGCGGGCGCTGGCTTTCGAATCGCACCTCGACGTATGTGGGTCGAAGCGTTCTTCCGGCCATGGGGTTTTGGGACACTTGCTTCACCGCTTCCGGGATGCGCGAAGTAGACCCCAAGAAAGCCGAGGACTTCATCCACGTCTTGATCGATCATCCTTTGCCCACATCTCTTGTGCCCAGCATTATGAGCGAAGAAGTGCGCACTGGCGATGGCCAAGCGCCGATTCTCTCCTGGGCAGTGTGGCGAATTTTCGAGACTGCACACGACACTGATTTCTTGCGCGCGGTCTATGCATCTTGCGCCGCATACAACCGGTTTTGGTTCGAGACGCAGGACCGCAACCACAATGGCTTGCCCGAATGGCGCAATGGCGGCCAGATCGGAGATAACTCGCCGCGCTGGGACAAAGGGGGAGCCGTCCGCACCAACCGCAACATGGGTGAGTTCGAATCACCCGACTTGGCAGGTTTCCTTCTCATGGACATGCGTTGTCTCGCGCGCATGGCCCGAGCGCTGGATAAACCTGCCGAAGCCAAGTCATGGGAGCAGAAAGCGAATGAGCTGGGCGCTAAGCTCGTCGCCCGCATGTATTCTCATTCCGACAGCGCGTTTTGGGATGTCGATATCAACACGGGGGAGCCTTGGACGCGTGCGATTACGCCCAACATGTTCATACCGCTTTGGGCAGGCGTGCCGCTCGAGCACGGCGACGTGGATGCTATGGTTCACAACCACATGCTTAACCCGAGCGAGATGAACGGGCTGATTCCATTTCCCAGCGTCGCATACAATGATAAGACGTACGATCCGCTGGCTTACTGGCGCGGCATTATGTGGCCGCATTTCGTCTACTGGATTGTCGAAGCGTTGCAAAAACAAGGCTACGCCGACGAAGCTCAACGCTTGTCCGACCGCTTGCTCGAGATCCTGAGCAGCTCCGAATATCTGCACGAATGCTACGAAACGAAAGCGGGCGGCCCCGCAGGCATTCCCGAATATAATTGGACCGCCGCGGCCACTATGGAGCTGCTCCTTGAGCGCTGGAAGAACCCATTGTGACGTGTCCCTTCGGCAAGGCTGCTTAACTCCACGTTCCTGAAGTGCTAACGTCGGTCTCATGCACAGCGGGGCGAGGAGGAACCGACGATGGCCAACGACATTCCTGACATTCCCCCTGACAT
>JBEKLY010000457.1:0-5353 GCA_050010015.1 Terriglobia bacterium | reverse complement strand
CAGAAACTCCAGGAATTGCGTCACGCTTTCTTTCCAAAGCTTGGCGTTCCAGGCTATGGGCTTCATGCCCCCATGCTAAGTCATGCGAAGGAGAATTGCAACGTATACTTAACATAGTCATAGTAGCCGACTGGTTTCGTGGAAAGCCCGGATGGATTGGAGCCAACACGCGCGAACGCAAGATGACCCGAGGGGATGAGGATGCCGAACTGCACAAGCAATGGTGCGTTGGCAAGCTCCCGCCTGGCGCGCCTTCGCCACTGCTGACAAAGGATGATATCTCGGCCGAAGTCAACAAAATGATGGAGGCATGGCGCGAACACAATTCCGAGGGAACGGACATGAACGGCCTGACTCCGCAAGCGGTCTTTGTCCAATGCTCCCCGGCCTCCGGTTTTCCGCGAATCTCCGAAGAGCAGCTTGCAGTCGCCACGGCGCAGCATTTCGAGAATGAGCGCATCGAGGCAGGCGGCATTATCGAGCTTCGCGACGGTTCGCGCTACTCGCATCCCCTCCTGATTGCGCTTGCTCAACAGCGACGTGAAGTCGTCCGTCTGCGCCATGACCATTCCTTTGTGATAGTGCTGCCCGATCAGAAAGGCGAAGAGAGCATCAAGGCCCCTCGCCGCACACGCGTTGGCGCGGCCGATCCTGACGAGCTGGAACACCAGATGGAGTTGCAGAACCGAATCCGCAAGATCGCGGGGGCAACCGTGAAGCCCTTGGAATACGATCCCGGCGCGCAATTCGAGGATGCGGGCGCCATGCCCGATCAGCCGCAAACGCAGGTGATTCTTCCCGCAGAGTACATCGCGAAGAACCAGGAAGTTCCTTCCCTTCACGAATTGGAGCCATTCTCTCCGGTCATGGAAGAGCTTAGCGAGCCTAAAAAGGAGATCGGTAGCGTCGAATTCCAGATGAAAGAAGAGCGATACAAAAAGCTGGGGAGGCGTTTGGGCTTGGCCTACCTGGACGAATAAATATGAAGCACACTGTTCGCCGCACTCTTAAGGATCACCTCATCCGCCGCGCGCTCGCCGCGCCGCCAGAACTCGCCGCCGAACTGCTGAGAAGAGGTATGTTGACCTCCAACGAGAGAGAGAGATTCCTCTGCCTTCTTCCCAACGAAGGAAGGGAACTTCCGGCCCTGCCTCTCGGACCTGTGCGATTCGCGACATTGCTTGCGCAGGGTGACACGGTACTTGCTGCGTGGGTAGTGCTGCGAAATTTGATCCGCCCTGACGAGCTGGTGTGGCTCTATCGGCTTCTGGCCCTCCATGAATCCAACGAAAAGTGCCGCGAGTTGACCCGTATTGTCGAGCGTGCTCTAGAAGGGAGAAAAGGGAATGTCCGAACTAAACGAGGCTGAAGCGACCCAAGCAAACGTCCTGGTCAACTCTGTGGTAAAGAACCTCTGCGCCTTGGCCGCGCGCGCGTGGGCCAAGCACTGGATTATCACTTTCACGGCTCCCACGGGAGTGGGCAAGACAACCGCTGTAGACTACGCGCAAAAGACGTTACCTTTTGACCGGCAGGTGATTCGCTGCAAGCAAATCACTACACGGTACACGCTGCTCCAGGCCCTCGCCCTGGCCCCTGGTGAACAGTGGAACACGCATGGCCGTAACTGGATGTGCGCGGCGGACCTTTACGACCGGGCCCTAGAACGAATCCGCCAGAGGCCGTATCTTTGTGTCATTGATGAAGCTGACCGCCTGCGCCTAGATTGCTTTGAAATTTTGCGGGACTTCTGGGATGACGCCAAGCTCCCCATACTGCTGGTAGGGAATGAAGTCCTGACCGTAAAGCTTAATAGCCAGCATGAGCGTTTGTTCCGACGCATCCGCGTCCGGTTCGAGCAGCGCCCGCTTCGCGAAGCGGACCTTCGCAAGGTGCTTGAATTCATGGGCTACACGATAGCCGATGACGAATTCACTTTGCTCTGGAAGCTGGTAGGAGGCTCTCCCGGATTCGCGGAAGCCCTGCTCGAAAACGCTAATGAAATCGCGGCCTCACAAGGTGTGAAGAGGGGAATCGAAGCCCTGGAAGGCGCTTTGCGCTACTTCCCCACGCTCCGAGCTGCCGCATAAGTTCTGTAAGTCAGGGCCGCTCGCTGCTGAAACAGTGAGCAGCCCTTAACCCACAAAGGAGGGAATATCTCCCATGAAGGATAGAAAAAAACATATCACAACCCCAACCCTAAAGTCGAAGCTCCCCGATCCGCCGCTAGAAGTTCTCGATCTTCCCCCCGTGCTGCCAAAAATCCCCCAGGCGGAAATAGTGGCAGCCACGAACGCCCATCGGCGATACCAAATCGCACAGGCAGACTTCGAGGGAAAACGAGCAGCCCTGCGTTTGAAACTCCTCTCACTGTGTGAACCCGAACCTGGGGACTACTCTGCCAAGCTCGCCGAAGATGGCTCCGTAATAATCACTGACTCCTGCTCGGAAGGTGAGCCTGACTCGCAAAAGCTCGTTTAATCCCCACCAAAACCGGAGGCTGGACACCCAGCCTCCGGTCCCCTTTCAAAAATTAGGACTTTCGCAATTGAGCAGATCTCCCTCTTTGACATCATGACTTTCTGCTTTTTTGTGATTCTAGCATGTGCTGATCGCGTTTTTCACATGGGCAGTTTCAGGCTGCCCCTTTCTTTATATTTTCTTTTTACTTATGCCCGCGCCGACCACTTTCAAAAATCATGTCACAGCGATTTTGACATTCACCACTTTTTATGTCACACCGATTTTTGCCCCTCCCGACCTTTTTTAGCCCTTGTCACACGGATAACTCTCGCTGCGTCAGTCACCTACGGTCGAGCGCCCTTTTCTCGGCCCGTCATGTCACAGCCTAGTTGCAACTCGCGCTAGCTATGTCCTTTAGTTTCAGTAAACGTGTTGCAGGTAGGGTGTGACATTGACGCATCCTGCGACACGATCCCTGAGCAACTCGCCCCCGCCTCGCTAGAACTGTTTGTTGATTCTAAACCACATCCACCCAACGAAAGGGAGCGCTGGGTTGCGCTTCTGCGACACGATCCCTGAGCAGTTATACGTTCTCATTTGGTTTCTGCGACTTAGGGGTCATCTCAATCAACCTACCTTGGGTTGGGGTGCATCAGAGGTGCATTTTCGATTCTCTAGGAAGGAGATCGGGCCTTTCGGGTGCCGGATCGGGGTGCATATTTCCGGCATGCGGTTTCAAACGCCCGCATTGCAGCGACGGCATCCTGGGGCACTGATCTGACGTAGCTGTTCATCGTGGTGGAGAGATTGGAGTGCCGTAGAATCGCCTGAATGGTCTTATCTGGGACCCCAAGGCGATAGAGATTGGTCGCCAAACCCCTCCTGAAGGCATGCCAGCCCCGCCAAGCGATTTTCTCTTGTTTAAGTTTGGGTTTGATCTGCCACTTGAGCAGGGAGCCATGTTAATCGGGCCACCTTCTCGCCCGTCGCGCCGGGAGACAAACATAAGCCCAGCTTCAGGGTTGCCAGAGGCTTAACGGTGTTTCCGCAGTATTTTAGCGGGAGGCTTAATAACAGGAACCGGTTCGAGAAATCCTCGGCGTTCGACGAAGACGTGCTCGGGGCCGTTAACCATGATCTCGCTCACCTCGGGATCGAGAATGAAGGGTTCGATCGGCCGAAGGAACGGCAGAATCATTTCGAAGCCAGCTCCCGCCCAGTTCTCCCTCCTCCAGTTGCCGAAAGTAGCTCTTGTCGGCGTCCAGGAAGCACGGCTTGAGGTACATGAGCATCGGCGGCAGTGGGTTGAAGCCGTCGTAGGCGAGCGTGATCGTCTGGGCGTTCTTGAGCTCCGTGAAGGTCTTGGTGTCGAAGCGGAAGTCGCTCTGGGTGTTGTAGCTCTTCGAGGTCGTCACGTTGGCCTTGTGAGCCACGGATTTACTCCTGAACGCTGTCATTCTGACTCTGAGCAAAGCGAAGAGGAAGAATCCCTACAGTTGTGAAACCTGCCGGTCCTCCTTGCCGCACAGTTCGCTGGCGGTCTTGGCAGAGAATCCATCGGTCTGCGTCAGAAAAATCTTGGTCCGGAACGCTTGCAGCACCGTGCGCCAGGTTTCCCCCGGCAGCGCGTCGTGCAGCGAACTGATGCTCTGCGTCGCGATTATCGGAATGCAGCGAGGCTCGCGGGAGAGGGCCAGAAACTTCTCGTCGCCGCTGGGATCGTTCTGCCCCGCGGTGGCGAATTCGTGGTACTCGTCACAGATGAAAAACACCTGCCGCCAGTAGCGGTCGGGATCCTTCTTGATCTTGGGAATCCGGTTCAGAACAGCCCGCTGGCGCCTGTCATTCTGAGCGAAGCGAAGAATCTCGCCCTGATCTTTTCGTTCTCGTTCCATCACGGACCAGAGCGAGATCCTTCGCTGCGCTCAGGATGACAGTGGCCAGGATTTCGAGCAACGCCGCAGCGGGCTACCATAGCGCCCATCGGCATTGAGCTTCGGGTCGTAGTACTCCTTTGGCGGGCAGGACGTGCGCTTCACCGGCGGATTGTCGTCGAAAAGGGAAAGGAAGACCGAGATGCCCTCGACAATCGATGTGCGCAACTTGTTCTCGATGGCAAGCCAGTCGTACTGATACCAGCGCTTGACGGCGTCGAGAATCTCGCGCTTCATCAGATCGGCGCTGTTAGGTGAGTTCTCAGTCTGGCAGTGGTAGTCGATGGCCGGGGCTGGCGCAGAGCAAGGCTCTGCGGTCAACGGGCCTTGCGACTCCGTTCATCGCAGAGCTTCGCTCTGCGCCAGCCGGCGCAATTCCGCCGTGCGCCCAAGGTGCTGATCGCCGCCCGCCCGGACCGCGACGTTTACGACTGGCTCAGGAAATATGGAGAGGGCTATTCCACCCGCATCAACAACATCCTGCGCGCGGTAATGTCCAGGATGCGATAGTGCGGCTCGCTTGCAAGGTTTCCTAAAGAGAGAGCATCCGCCAGCGGCCGTGCAGGGGGTGTGGTATGGTTGTCGTGGAGGCCGAATTTGCAGACAAAAGTGCATCCCACGCGGCGCCGAAATCGCAAGCGCGCCATTCCCGCCGATCGTAAGGCCGGCATCATCGCGGGCAAGACGATTCAAGAACTAGCCCGTGAACGTGGTGCAAAGCCATTCGACCCGAACGCGTTCGCCCACATCGTGCCGCCAGACGAGGACATTGGCGCATTCGTCGCAGATCTAACGCGCCCGGACGTAACCGTCCCAGATTTGGACCGCGCCCCATCTTTCACAGGCCAAGCTCGCTATGCGAGCCGAGGCGCACAAGTTCGAGGCTCTCGTCATCCGGCTTGCGGTAGATCAGAACGAGATCCGGCCTGATGTGGCAGTCGCGGTGATCGTTCCAT
>JBEKLY010000456.1:0-5370 GCA_050010015.1 Terriglobia bacterium | reverse complement strand
TCGTCTGCTTTTCACCTGACCATAGCCTGACTATTTCACAAATGGATTTAAGCGATCTCACAGCAGTGGTCGCGACATGGGCATCCCAATATGAAGAGTTGTGCGGGTTGCCGTTCATCAGCTCTGTGCAGATTTTTGAGAACCGTGGCGCAATGATGGGCGCCAGTAATCCCCACCCCCATTGCCAGATCTGGGCAACCGAACGACTGCCGAACGAGGTATTGAAAGAACAGCTCGCACAAACGGAGTACTTGAATACGCATCGTTCGTGCCTGCTATGCGATTACCTGAAAATCGAGACGGCCGATCGAGAACGGCTTGTTTGTGAGAACCGGTCATTCGCGGCGCTGGTCCCTTTTTGGGCCGTTTGGCCATTTGAAATCCTCGTCGCGCCGAAGACACACACCGCCGCACTCGACGAATTAGACAGCCAGCAGCAACAAGACCTTGCTGACATATTGAAACGCGCGACGACCCGCAGCGACAATTTGTTCGCGGTGTTATTCCCCTACACTATGGGGTTTCATCAGCGGCCGGCCGACCCGCTTCCCCACCCGGAATGGCACTTCCATGCTCACTTCTATCCGCCGCTGCTTCGCTCGGCTACTATTCGGAAGTTCATGGTGGGTTTCGAGCTCTTGGGTATGCCGCAACGCGACATAACACCGGAAGCTGCTGCCGCGCGTCTTCGTGACTCGTCCGAGACCCACTTTCTCGGGCGCGAGTGAGCCGCCGACCTTGACGCGAAGAGCCTTTTTGAGTGCCTCAACGAGTTTGTCCAAGGCAGAATCTCGTTTCCGGCGCTCTCGGCTTGAATTATCACCTCGACCGGCGATAGTTTTCCTGAACTTCAGCCGCCGTCAGTTTCCGCGGGTAGATGGCGACCTCATCCAGCCCTCCGGTCAGAAAGGAACGCAAGTCACGCGTTCCCAAGCGTACCGGAGCGCTACCCACTCGCGGCCTGACATTATAGGAGCTATATAAAGTGCCCCTGGAGGTCGCCGGACTGCCTCGCAGTTGAGCGTTTTTGTAAATCGAAACACCCGCGCCCGGATTATCCGCGGAGCCTGGGTCAAAGACCCCGACCACGTGCAACCACTCGTGCGCTTTCAATTCATCCTGGAAGTACGCGCCCGCGCCCAGGCCTCCGTCGGCGTTCCAAATGTAAGCTGAGATGCGATTGGGGCGGGTGGAGTCCTTACTATAGAACCGGAATCCCCACTCCATCTCGTCCTTTTCGCCCTTTCCCAGCCACATCACGTAAGGATCCTGGATTTCACCTGGGAAAGTGAGTACGTCCGGCCGCATCCAGGCTTCTACCGTTAATCCTCTGGCGCTCGGAGGCTGGCTGAACTGGGGCGAACTGGCAATCTCCACGTAGGCGCCGGGCGGTGCGACCGCGATCGCCGTATCGGGATCGCCCTGGATCGCGCCCCTTTCCGCGAATAGCACCTTGCCGTGATAGGTTCCATGATGGTCGTGGCCGCTCGAATTGGCGGCTTCCGGCCCATGTTTCTCTCCCAATCGCCAGTAGGCCGCCGGATGTTTCGCAAGTACCGTTTCGGCGTAGGAGTCTCCCCCCATCGCGGTCCGACTGCCTGCAAGTGCTCCCACGAAAATCGAGGCAGATGAAAAGAAGCGACGCCGGGTCAAGACATGTGATGTTGTCATTAGTAGCCTCTGATCCGCATCCTACTTCGTGACCCGAGGGAATTGCTAGTCGACGCCGCGGAGCGTAGCGTCGTAGTTTGGGCGTAGCGCTGGCCTTTAGGCCAGCATCTGCCGACCCTTCGCGCTGCTCAGGGCAAGCTCTAAAGGTCGGCCCTGCGAGTTGAACTATCGAGCTGCGGAAAACCCCTCCCCAACTGTCATCCTGAGCGCAGCGAAGGATCTGCATTTGCTTGTTTTCAGGGACATACTGCAGATGCTTCGCTTCACTAAGCATGACAGATAGACTTTTTCCGCAGCCTGCTCGGGCACCACTCCGCGAAAATATCTCAAGGTTCCAATCCTTTCAGACGATGGAAGTCATTAGTGAGCAGTCTATGTCGAAACTCGACGATCCCAATATCTACCGAGCCGTTCTGGAAAGCCTCCCGACCGGAGTTTACGTAGTCGATGAGGACCGGCGAATCGTGTTTTGGAACGACGGCGCCGAAAGAATAACCGGCTTCCTGCGCCAGGAAGTCGTCGGGCGATTCTGCCGCGATAACATCCTGGTTCACTGTGACGCGGACAATTCGGTTCTTTGCGGCACCGCCTGCCCGTTGGCTGACACCATGCACGACGGGAGATCACGCGAAGTAGAGGTCTACCTCCGCCACAAGGACGGATTTCGTGTTCCCGTGCGGGTGAGGGCGGTCCCCATCAGGGATCAAGAGGGCCTTATCATCGGCGCTGCGGAAATCTTCGAGGAGAGGGCGATAGCTCCGGATCCGAACCGCGGTCTTATCAATTCGAGCGATGAGGTGTGCGTCGAGCAAGTCACTGACCTTCCGGGTCGGGACTGGCTGTTGGCGCGGCTCTCGGAGAGTCTCGCTCAATTCACCGGCCACGATACCCCGTTCGGCATCCTGCGGATCCGCCTGGACCAACTGATGGACTGGCATAGCCGTGGGGGTCAACAAGTGGTGAATGTGATACTTCGAGCCGTGGGACAGACGCTCCGTAGCATCATTCCTCCCACCGACTTGGTTGGACGCTGGAGCGAGGGCGAATTCTTGGCCATCGTGGCCAACTGCGATTCCGGTCACCTGGAAAAACTGGGCGCCCAGCTAAAAAAGATCGTGAACTGCGTCGCGATCAAATGGTGGGGTGATTACCTGCCGATCAAGGTTTCACTCGGGAGCGCCGAAGTCAGCTCTGGGGACACTCCCGAATCCCTTCTCGAGCGGGCGGAGGGATCGTTAGCACAATCTCCGACGCCGTAGGGGCAGCAGGATTGGAGTGTCGAATAGAGAGGCGTACATGGCGTAAGAAAATCGGTGGCCTGTCATCCTGAGCGCAGAATCCATGATCCTGCGCTCAGGATGACACGTGCAGCGCTTTTTTCACGGCTGGCAGCCTTCACGGAATAATCGAAAACTATGTTTGCAATCATTGGAATTGTGGTTGTGTTCGGGGCGGTGCTCGGCGGTTATTTGATGGAGCATGGCAAACTTCTGGTGCTGGTCCAGCCCGCGGAACTGGTCATCATCGGAGCGGCCGCCGCCGGAACTGTCCTGATCGCCAATCCTCTTCACATCCTCAAGCAGATCGCCGCGGGAATCGTCGGGGTCTTCCGGCAAACAGCATTCACCCGTGACCGTTATGTTGATTCTCTGAAGATGATGTATGAGTTGTTCAATCGTGCGCGTCGCGACGGACTGGTGGCGCTCGAAACGGACGTTGAGGAGCCGGCCAAGAGTCCGATTTTCACAAAGTACCGTGACTTCCTGAACGATCACCATTGCCGTGATTTTGTGTGCGACACGATGCGCATGGCCATTACAGGCGGCGTGGAGCCTTTCGATTTTGACCAGATGATGGAACTCGACATGGACGTTCATCATCACGAAGCCAACCGGCCGGTGGCGGCACTGTCCAACATGGCGGACTCTCTTCCCGGTCTGGGCATCGTCGCTGCGGTGCTGGGCGTCGTGATCACCATGGGCGCCTTGGGCGGACCGCCGGAAGAGATCGGCCACAAGGTGGCGGCTGCTCTCGTCGGCACGTTCCTCGGAATCCTCCTCTGCTACGGGTTGGTCGGACCCATCGCCTCGAACATGTCCAAGTCAGCCGAAGACGAACGGGCTTATTACTACGCTCTGCGGGTTCTGATGTTCGCTTTCATCAAGGGAACCTCGCCGCTCCTGGCCGTCGAGATGGGGCGCCGGGCCGTTCCGAATCACGTGCGGCCTTCCTTTCAGGAAGTCGAGAAAGCCTGCCGCAGCGCCGCGGCAGCAGCGAAAGGGGCGCAGACCGAAGCTGCGGCGCCGGCGCCTGCGAGTGGCTAAAGACCATGGCCGATAAGCGTCCCATTCTGATCATCAAGCGCCCAAGCCAACACGGCGGGCACCACGGAGGCGCGTGGAAAGTCGCCTATGCCGACTTTGTGACGGCGATGATGGCGCTCTTCATCGTGCTTTGGCTGCTGAACAGCAGCAAGCAAATCCAGGTCGCTGTGGGAGGCTACTTCAAGGACCCTTCGGGGAACTCGAAGATGGTAGGAAGCAATCAGGCCGGCGCGGGCGAAAACTTGATGCTGACCAAAGACAATATGGGACAACTCAAGCAAGCGCTCGAGAATTCTGTCCGGCAAATGGCGAAATTCGATCAATTCAAGAATCAGATCGAGATGACCGTGACGGCCGAAGGGCTGCGAATCGAATTGCTGGAAACCGGAGTCGGCACGTTTTTCGACAGCGGCAGCTCAGTACCGAGCCAAAACGGGAAGGATTTGCTGGTCAAGCTCGCGCAAGAACTGGGGAAGCTCCCGAACAAGATCTCCATCGAAGGTCACACAGACTCCAAACCCTTTGCCGGCAAGAGCAATTACGGAAACTGGGAGCTCTCGGCAGACCGCGCCAACGCAGCCCGGCGCCTGATGCAGGACTCAGGCCTGCGCGACGACCAGGTGACCCAGGTTCGCGGCTACGCCGACCAGAAACTGCGCAAGCCGGGCGATCCTCTGGACCCTTCCAACCGGCGAATCTCGGTGATCGTGCAGTACGTGGTGAAGGACCCTAAGCCGTAGTAGGCTAGTGCTTAGTTGTGTTAATTAGCGCAATTATTCTGAGCCCTGGAAATGCGGGGGTGGCGCATACGTCGCGACGCCTTTTGTCGCGATGTATGCGCCCATTGTCGGATCCTCGACGTGCCACAGGGCCGCTATAAAGGCCCACGGCATGCAAATCGTGGCGTGGTATACCCCTGCGGCCCCAACGGGCGCATACATGCCGACAACTACCGTCGGCACGTATGCGCCAGCCGTGGGATTACGGCAGACAGAGAGCACGCTGAGCCACTTAGTGGCGACAGAAGATCTGCGATTATCAAGACAGCTCTGTCGCCCCTCCCGGGGCTTTTCAGGCGCATCGTCCCCACTTTCTCCCCACGGCTTCGCCATGGGCCACATTATGCCGCCCCTAACGGGGCCGCAAAACGGACAATGCGCCTGAGAAAGGATTATGAAGCAGGAAGCGCAGAGTCACCGCCTCCGCGACTCTGCGGCTTTTGATTTCAAATAATTCCCTTATGGTTAATGCAGCGGATGTTCACCTCTAAGTTTTTGAGATAACTTGTGTTGCCTGGCGGGGTTAAGTGTGATTTTGGTCTTAATTGTGTAGACATGCATATTAAGGTACATATCGCATTTATGCCTTGACTTTA
>JBEKLY010000455.1:0-5387 GCA_050010015.1 Terriglobia bacterium | reverse complement strand
AAATGACGCTGAGAGCATTCATACTCCCACCATGAGCCTCAAGAATGCGGCACTCCTGGCATTGATCGGGACAATCCTGCTAACGGTTCTGGTACTGGCACATTTCATTACCACCATATTGGGGGTCATCCGTGACCTGATTCCAGCGATGGCGCTGCTGACGGCTCTGGTTCATCTGTTCGCGAGCCTCAGTGTGTTGGTGTTCTTTTACGTCTTCTACCGAAAGCAATCCTGATACTCGAAGAGTGCCACATCAAGCCGCCGCAGCGGTATTAACTACTGATGATCCACGCAAGGGGACTTGGGTTTCGCCAATGCACGGAAAGCTTTGATTTTGGCTTTGGGAAGAATCGCTTTGACGGTCTCCGGATCTCCGAAGACAACGCAGCACTCCAGAGCCCCTAACTTCTGAAGGCCATAAGCTCGTGTAGCCGGAGTTGTCTCTGGCAGCGGCCGTGCGCCTTACTCAGCACGACATTTCATTGCAAACAGCAGGATGCGGGATTATTGGGCCACATCTGGGCCACATCTGCGCGGGAATGAGGGGTAAAACGGGCCATCAGCAGCCAGCCAAGGCCCTTAAGAATCAACACCGGGTACAACCCTGACATGCCTGGCAGTCATGAGGTCGAGGGTTCGAACCCCTCCAGGTCCACCATAGCCCTCGAAGACTCAAGAACTTGTGCATGCGATGGGGAGCGCGCATGCTTTTGCTGTGCCAAAATGCGACTACTTGGTGAGCTGTTCCAAAAATCCTATGTCATTAGTCGGTTAATGGTTGCCTGGGCTCACCGAACTGCAGAACCAGGCCACCGAGCTGGCCCGGAATCCCGCGGCGTGGATGCTATGGAACTACCGGCAGGCACTGCAACAGGCCGGTACACTGTACAACTCACGGTCCCGCCTAGATCGGTTTGAAGTACGATACGTTCCGCCTGGCCGTAATCCATAGACCTCGGCCATAGAGGAGCAACACACAAAAATGGGCGAAAAACGCGGCTCTCCCAAGCCGAAATCACTGAGAGTTATTGGCCGCCCTTCAAAACAAGCAAGCCCCAACGAAGCTTCGGGTAGGCCTCCAAATGCGAGCTTCGACCAATGATCAGCAGCCTCTGGCGATACAGAATCGGGCCATGCGCGAGTATGCCTGCCGCCCAGGCCGGACCATTGCCGTACAAGTCCGCAATTCAGCTCTCTGTGCGCACCTCCGCTCACCCGGCGAAGCGTTCTTGAAAATGCCTCCCTCCCAGCCTCGCCCCACTCGAAGCGTCTGAACTGCATCGACTCTGCCGCCCGTGGGCAACCAATCCTCAACCTTCCGAAGTTGCTGTTGGCTGCTTACATCTATTGTGGCGGCGGCGGGAGCGGAGTAATATCTACTTCCTGACTCTGAGCTGAATGGTGGATGTGCAACGCAAAAGCGAGGTTCCTTATGACTACACTCGGGAAAGCAGTTCGGTTGGGGAGGCTGAAGAACGCCGGGTCGGGGCGCATTCTCACGGTGGCGCTGGATCATGCCCCCAGCTATGGTCTACTCAGGGGTCTGGAGGATATAGGTCGAGTTGTCGAGCAAGTCGCTAGTGCCGGACCCGATGCGATCATGCTGATGAAAGGCCCTGCGGCGCGTTGCTTCTATCCCTACGCTGGGCGCATCGCTCTGATTCTGAAGAGTTCCACCCTGTCGCCTTTTCACCCCGAGCACGACGTGTGGGTAAACTCGGTGGAAGATGCAGTACGCTTGGGCGCTGATGCCATTTCCATGGCAGTAACCATAGGCAGCCCACACCAGCCACAGATCCTGGCTAACCTGGCGGCGCTCGTCCGCGAGGCGGAGAGAGCAGGTATGCCGGTCATCGCTCATGCCTACCCGAACGGAGGACTGGTTCCGCCGGCCGAGCGTTTTTCTCTCGAGCGGGTGAGTTACGCCGCCCGCGTGGCCATGGAATTGGGTGTGGACATCGTCAAGACTTTCTACACAGGTTCCTCCGAGACCTTTGCGGAAGTCGTGGTTCGGGCCGCGCCCGCGCTGGTCGTCGCTGCCGGAGGGCCACGGTTGGACACCGAGGCCGAAGTCCTGCGGATGGCCCATGACGTGGTGCAAGCGCGGGGTGCGGGAATAACCTTTGGCCGCAATATCTGGCAAAGTGAACGGATCTTCCAGATGATTCGCGCGCTGAAGTTGATAGTCCACAGCAACCGCTCTGTGGAAGAGGCCTTGGACAGCTTGAGGGGGTAAAGTGTCATGAAATGATCACAACACCTTTGCGCGTCGATGTGTCCACTGTGGCTTGCCCAAATACGCCAACCCAACTGAACCAAGATAGCTAAAGCGAGATCCCCTTCCCCGCGTCATCCCGGGTTCTCAGTTGCGCAGGCTTGTCGAAAGCAGACGATCCACCAGATTCTGCCCCGCGGATAAACGGAACCTGTTTCAAGCCTTCGCCCCATAACTGGTCTCCGTTTGTTTTGCCTTTGTGTCCCTCGATCCAGCGGTCAAGATCGTCGATGTAAGGGATTCTGCCATGGCGATTTCGAAGCGCGACTGGTAAGGGACATTCGGTACTAATGACCGCATGGGCCATTTGACGCAGCGGCTCCTCGGAAGCTCGATGGGGCGGGACCGCCACGCTGGCGGTGACGCGGGAGCAGGCGATGTTGTGAGAGCAAACAAATCGGTCAAGTAACGGCAAGGGACCGAGAGGTACGCGAGAAGTTATTGAAAAGAAGGTGGTTCAAGATTTTGTTCACATGGCAATAGACGGAGATGGCCATCCGTGGCCTCCCGCATTAGCGCGGAATGAAGATTTTCAACAGTCAGGCACTAGTGGAGGCGGTTGGATGCATGTTTGCTTGTTCCTTGAGGGCAAGTAACGGAATTCCGGCGTCACATCTGACTTGCACCATGGGAGGCAAAGCAATGAGTAGCCGAGACGGAGACTTCACACGAAGAGAATTCATGACCAAACCCCTGACCTACCTGGCCTCCGCCAGCCTCTTAGGTCTCGGTGGGGAGGGAATGCTGATGGCATTGGATTCCGCGTCAGCCCCCAAACTGATTGTGCGCCCGCTCGGGAAAACAGGCATCTCGCTGCCGATTGTCAGCATGGGAGTAATGAATGCTGAAGCCCCAGGGTTGATCGTACGTGCCTGGGAAGCCGGCATCCGCTACTTCGACACCGCCCCCATTTACCTGGGGGGGCGCAGCGAAGAAATGATAGGCCAGGTGATCCGCCAGCTTGGGGTACGCGACAAAGCCGTTATTTCCACCAAGGCGACAGTTCGTGGGACGGGCCGGCGCGAGCCGGCAGAGACCAAAGCGGACACGCTCGCGAGCCTTGACGCCAGCCTGGTCCGGCTGCAGATGGACCATGTGGAAGTCTTCCTCCTCCATGAGGTCAACAGCACTCGAAGCGTTGCCGACGCGGGGGTTCAGGAAGCCATGACGCAACTGAAGAAGGAGGGGAAGATCCGCTGGGCAGGGGTCTCGACGCATCAGAACCAGGCGGATGTTCTGAATGCCGCAGCGAGCGGCGGCCCGTGGGATGTCGTGCTGGTAGGGTTCAATTACACGATGTCGGACAACCAAGCGATGATCGACGCCATGAAGGTCTGCGTCTCGAAAGGGATTGGCATTGTGGCCATGAAGACGCAAGCGGGCGGGTCGAACCCGTCGCGGAAAGAAGTGTTAGGAAGCGGCGTAACAGAGTCGGTCCGCCAGTCGGCCGTGCTTAAATGGGTTCTCCAGCACCCCTTCGTTACCACAGCGATACCCGGCGTTACCAAGTTTGAACACATCGACGAGGACATTGCGGTAGCCTCGAACCTCGCCTTCACGGACGAGGAGCGCAGTTTTCTCTCGAGCAACGCCATCAAAGCGAGCCTGGAGTTCTGCCAGCAGTGCGGCCAATGCGTTGCCTCCTGTCCATGCCGGGTCGATATTCCAACCCTGATGCGCAGTCACATGTACGCGTTCCAATACCAGAACATGGAGCATGCACGGTTCACATTGGCGGAAGTGCCCACGGGCGCGGGGCTCGATGTGTGCAGATCCTGCACCACTTGCAGCGCGAACTGTTCCCACACGGTGAATATCGCGCGAAAGATCGAAGCGCTGAGGACCATTCACCTGGTGTAACCGTCCTGGAGACCCAGTGTTGTGTCTCTCAAGTAGGTTTACAGATGTAGCGCCGCCATCCTGGCGGCTCCGTGCCGGCTGGAAGCCGGCGCTACGTGCGCCACTCGCCCAGCGGGATTGTAAAGGCACTTGAGAGACACAACACTAGCAAGGGACCGCACCGCGGTTTTCCAGACCCTGAGAGAATCATCATGCAACGAGTTTTTCTTACTCTACTCATGATCTCACTGGCGCCGGCGTTCCTCCACGCCCAGAACAGCGCCGGTGAATCCTCACCCGTCCCGATTCCGGCAGACATTCAGGCGCGACTCGCCGGCCTGCTACCGGAACCTGCCGAAGCCGGTGCGAAACCCGCAAGCGAGCGGCAGTTCTATTCCTCCGATCTTTACCGGTATATCGACGGAGCGGCGGACGCCTTTCTGGGTTTTGACTTGGTTGCGATGATCCACCAGGAATACGAAACCAAGGAGGCTGACATCACGCTGGACATCTACGACATGGGCAAGCCACTCAACGCCTTTGGAATGTATGCTGCCGAGCGATCGCCGAGCTATCACTTTCTCTCCCTGGGCGTCGAGGGTTATGTGAGCGATTCCATCCTGAATTTCTTCCAGGGCCAGTACTACGCAAAGCTATCTGCCTTCGGCAACGCAGGAAAATCCGCCCCGGATCTCGTGCCCTTGGCGCAAGCGATTTCCGCAAAGATCGGGACAGAGAAGTCGATTCCCGCGGCCCTTTCCATCCTTCCCAAGGAGCATCTGGTTGCCCATTCCGAGAAGTTCGCCAACAAGTCCCCTCTAGGGCACGACTTCTTGTCACCGGCAATCGAGGCCACCTATTTGATCGATGGAAAGCCCGTCGTCCTGCTGATTTCCAAGGCCTCGGATGCCGCCGGCGCCGCCGAGAGGGTCCGTCAGCTCCGGGACTACTTCAGCAAGTCGGGCAAGGCCGGACCTGGACCGGACGTTGTCCCCGGTGGATTTCGTGGCTCCAATAAGTACGAGGGTGAGGTTGTGTTTTTCTCGTCGGGAGCTTACACGGTCCTCTGTGTCAATCCGCCTCCCCAGCCGGACCTGTTTCTGAAGGAGGTTTTGGACCACCTTGCCAATCCACAAGTTAATTCGTCGTTTTAGTACTACTACGTTAAGTCAAGGCGGTCGCTTTCGCTTGCGAATTTTGCTACCACAATACGCACAATGTCCGGTCCAGGTGAACAGGAGGCGTTGGATCTCACGGCGCGTCTGTGGCAGGG
>JBEKLY010000454.1:0-10485 GCA_050010015.1 Terriglobia bacterium | reverse complement strand
CTTGTAACCCTGCTGCTCGAGAGTGCGCAGAATCTCTTCCCGCCCGTCGCGAGCCAGAATCGCAGGAAAGAAACCGCGATTGCCAACGATGACGCCTAAAGTTGTTGCCATGGGAAACCTCCGTGCAATTTAGTCACATCAGAGCCAGATTCGGATGTAATGGTTAAACGGTGGCCGATACTGGCCAGATTACGCAACTGCAAGATTACTCCCTGGCGCAAGAGTCGTGGAATCGCGCACAAGGAGTTGGGGCTCGATCAAAAGCTCGTTTCCGGGGCCCACGGATTCACCTGACTCCGGAACCAGCGTGCGGAAGGCCAGCCGGCCGATCCGCTCGCGGGGGACATCAAGAGTGGTCAAGGCGGGCGCCATGAAATCCGATAGGTTGATGTTGTCGTGTCCCGTCACCGAAACGTCGCCGGGGATCTTCAACCCCAGTTCGCGAAGGGCCTTCATCACTCCAATGGCCATGAAATCGTTGGTGCAAACGATCGCCGTAGGCTTTGCCCCCGAAGCCAGAAGGCTGCGAGCGGCTTGCCTGCCCCCCTCTGCGCCGTCGCGTCCGGTGGCCGTCTCGAACTCGACCTCGCCCGCATAGAGCTTCATCGTCTCCAGGAAGGCCTTCTGCCGTTCGTGCAAAGGCTGTAGCCCAGCGTGGTGGCCGATGAACGCCATCCGGCGATGTCCGAGAGAGTATAGATAAGTGACGACCTTTCTCATTCCGCTTTGGTAGTTCACCTTGAACTTGGAGATGCAGCCGCCCGCCTCGCCCACGTCAAAGAGCACCACCGGAAGGTTCAGTTCTCGCAGCTCTCGAAGCAGGGCCGGCTCCATTTCGGAGACGACCACGGCCAGTCCCGCCACACGCCGTTCGATCATCAGGTGGACTTGCGCGACCAGTCGCCGCGGAATGTAGTTCGTATTAGCCACCGCGACCTCGTATCCATGACGGTTCGATTCGTCTTCGAGGGCGCGAAAGATGTCCACAAAAAACGGATTTTCGAGATTCGAAACCACCATTCCCAGGGTCCGGCTCTTGCGGCCAGCCAAAGCCCGCGCATTGCTGTTGGGGTAGTACCGGCACTTTTCGATCGCCTTCAATACCCGCAGCCGCGTCGAAGCCTTGATGGGGCCGTTGTCGTTCAGGACACGGGATACTGTGGCCGTTGAAACCCTGGCCTGTTTAGCAACTTCGAGAAGTGTCATAGTCGGTTCCGTGACAATAAACTTTCGCCGGGTAAGCAAATCGGCGCTTGAATCACCCCCGCGATTCTACTGCGGATGCCCCAAGTTTGCGCGACTCCCTTTGAATGTCGCAGCCGCAACACCCGACCGTGAAGCACACGCCGTGCCATGCTATTCGCCGCACTTTCGCAGGGTGAAGGGCAGAGATTTACCCCGATTCGTAGAAAGCTTGGTAACGGGAGCGAAGGTGCAAGCGCTTTCAATTCCTGTCCTGCGAACCTTCCCTTTGAACACAACTGGCGGAACACACTAAGAGCCCGTTTCTCATACAGAATTCACTTGGCCCACTACCATAGCACTCAGTCCCGCTTTAGGCAAGCACTATATTCGACTGTCGCCCGGTCCCCCCTCGAGTCGCAAGTTTTTCCTAGAAATGACCCCGCGGACGGGGGTGCAAGTCACCCGCCCGGGTGTGGCCTCGGCTCCGAGTTTGCGAGAGAACGAGCGCCCCAATTAAGGGCGATTTTCGCCCGAAGAGGAGTTACAGTGCCAGAAAAGTGGGTGATTTAGCCTCGGCATGTTGACATTGTAAGCGCTTGCAAGTATTCTGCCTTCGTTTTCATGCTTCCCGCCCAATCGTCCTATTGTTGGGATATACTGGTTTTGACGCGGGCGGGTGACAAAGAGTCCGTTCGAGGTTCGGATGCAGCCTAAATCAACGCGCCTTCGAGGCACGAGGCGCTTTGTGCTCCTGGCTTTTCTGGGTGCGGCCCTGCTCTTAACTGGGCCCATGGGCTGCCGCGGGAGTGACAATACAATCGAAGGGCAGGTTCGCGTGACCAACGGCGGACCTCTCCCCTCGGGCGTCACCGTCAAACTGGAGGTGGCGGAGAATATCGTCGTCGCCCAGAAGATGATAGACGCAACGGGCAGATTTGTATTCCGTGATTTGACCGACAAGTACTATCGGATCATTGTAACTGCTGAGGGGTATCAACCGGCCAGCGCTCAGGTAGACATGCAATATGCCGCCAGCCGATTTCCCACCGTCTACTTGACTCCACTAGGGCCAAAGAAAACTGCGCCCGCTCCTTCGGAAAGCACGACGGATCTGGCTGCACCGAAGAAAGCACGCAAAGAATACGAGCAGGGTCACGCTGCGCTCGAGGCGAAAGACTTTGCCAGCGCGCGCGGGCACTTTGAAAGGGCCATCGAGATGGACAAGTGCTACGCGCGGGCGCTGACGGAATTGGGAGTGGTGCTCACACTCGAAGGAGAGCTTTCTTCCGCGGAGAACTCATTCCAAAATGCAATTCGCTGCGACGGGGCGTTTCTGGAACCCTATCTTCAATTGGGAATCCTCCTGGATATGGAGAAGGAGTATGCGCAGAGCGAATCCATTCTGCAGCAAGGATTGCGGGTGGCGCCGGGCGACTGGCAACCTTACTACCGGCTGGGCATTGTCCAGCAACATGCAGGCAAGCACAAGGAGGCGGAGGAAGAGTACCTGAAGGCCATGTCCTTAAGTTCCGCCGTGCCCGCGGAAGTTCACGTCCTGCTTGCCGACGCCTGTTTACAACAAAGGGAATACGACAGGGCTTATACTGAGGCGCAAACCTATCTCGGAACCGCTCCTGACGGGCCGCTGGCCGGCCAAGCCAGATCGATGCTTCAGCAGGTGGAATCGCTGCGCAAGCCCAACCCCTGAGCGGCGCCGCAAAAGCGGAAACTGGAATACGGAAAATAGAAACTGGAAATTGGAAAATGGATATTAGAAACGGGGACTTCGAAAGTGGAAGTTCGCCGGACGACCCTCGCGGGGCCCCGCGATTGCGGCAGCTATTTCCCAGTTTCCAATTTCCAGTTTCCATTTTCCGTCTTGCCGTTTCCCGGCTGGCGATGCGAGGTGCAAATGCGGCAAAAACTGGTTTACTTAACTATCTTATTAATACTGGCGGCGGGAGTCGTACCGGCCCAGGAAACCGGGCAGCATCGGCTGAATCAAGACGAGGTCTACAACCTGATCAAACAGGACAAGCACCAGCCTGAGCTTATTGAAAAAACTTTGCACGACCGGGGTGTAGATTTCGACCTCAATCCCGACATTGAAAAGAAGATGCGGAAGGCCGGAGCGGACGACCAGATTCTGCAAGCCATCTGGGCGGCCGGCCCGACGGTCCGGAAATTCGAAGGCGCGGTCCTGACCAGCGCCACCGGCACGCCCCTGACCTCCACTTACAAGGAGGCCATGGGTTACAAGACCCTGGAGCAGGCCTCCGATCCGGACACTAAGATTCGCATGGCAATGGAATTCGCTCAGACTTTTCCGGGCAGCAAGCTGTTGTCTTACGTCTTTACGCAGGCGGCGACCGCTTTGCAGCAAAAGGGCGACTACGCCGAGGCGGTGAAAACGGGGCGGAAAAGTCTGGCGATTGATGCCGATAACACCTATAGCCTGCTGATCGTCGCCACGTCGCTTTCCGAACCGAGCATGATCCGCAAGTCGACGGACAACGGCGAATGGGAACTTGCAGAAGCGGGGAGCGACGCGCAGAAGGCGCTCGACCTCTTGCCCCAGTTGCCGTCCCGGCCCGGTGAGACGCCCGAACAGTTTGCGGCGCGAAAGGCGGGCATTGAATCCACCGCACACGCCGCTCTCGGCGCGGTCGCAATGCAGCAAGACAAGTACAACCCGGCCATCGAAGAATTCAAGAAAGCCATCTCGCTCTCCCAGCCTCCCAAGGCTTCGCTCTATTTCCGCCTTGGGGAAATCTACTCCAACGTCGGAGAAAAGCAGCAGGCGATCGAAGCCTTTTCGAAGGCTGCGGAATTAGGCAAGGGAACAGTGATCGAGACATACGCCACTCGAAGCTTAAAGGAACTCCAGCAGAATTGAAGCGGTGGAAGAACCGAACCGACTGTCATCCTGAGCGAAGCGAAGGATCCCGGCAGTTCCTTATGGGTCACCGATTTAAGAACAACTGCCGAGATCCTTCGCTTCGCTCAGGATGACAGATCGAGTTTTTTCACACCTTCTCACGCCGTGGGCTACCTGCTGGTGTCCGCCAGGCGGGCTGACTGATGCCATGAACTTATGAACAGGCGTCCTCACTCGCGAGCCGATGGTCCGAGTACTGCCCTGGTGAAGTTCGGGCTGCCTGTGATTTCGTTCGTCTTGGCAATGATGGTTGCCGTGCGAACCAGCACACTGGCACAGCGAGCCGACAATTCACCCCCGGCGGAGGAGGCGCGGCCCCTCGCCAGCCAGGAGGAACTGGAAACCTACCGCCACGCGCGCACGCTGATAGATTGGACATCGCGCCAGGTCAAAGACGCTCCCGAACTCTCCAAGCTGCGACTGGCCGGGAGGGAAGAATTGGCTCTGATTCTAAAGCGCGTGGGGGAGCGAGCGGCCGAGATGATTGCCCAGTTCCGCAATATTGCCTGTGACGAGCGCGTGTACTCAGAATGGGAAGAGGGCAGTCCCATCGTCACCTGGCGCGAGATGGGTCCGAACGAGGTGACTCACCATTTCCTCTACATCATCATTCCCAGGCCGGCCGGCGACCCTCTCATGTTCAAAGAGTACCGCACTGATCCCAAGGGACAACCCATCGAGCTTGCAAGCGTGGCCGACCTGCGATTGATCACCACCAACTTTACCGGCAGCTGGGCATACTTTAACTCCTCCAATCAGCCCGAGAGCCGTTTTCGATACTTTGGAGACGAGCCCGTTCGAAAGCAGCTCTGCTACGTTGTGGGCTTCGCGCAAAGACCTGACGTCGCCCGGAACATCACGACCTTCGAGGCCAGCAATCACTCCGCCGCAATCCTGGTGCAAGGGCTTGCTTGGATCGATGAGAAATCATTCCATATCCTGAAGCTCGAGACGTGGCTTCTCGCGCCGCGCAGCGATGTCGGGCTTGAAAGCCAAAACACAACCGTGAATTACTCGCCCGTCCTGCCAGCGGGTATGAAGAATACTCTCTGGCTCCCCCACGAGGTAACCGTCGAGGTCCACTATCACAATGTGTTCATCCGTAACACTCATCGTTATTCGGGATTCAAACTCTTCCGGCGTGTGTTTCAGTGTATAATTCCCAAGACTGTTGAACGCGCACATGAATACGCCGGACCTGTTAGAACATATCACCCGCACAATCGTGGACCGCTTTCATCCGCGGCGCATAATTCTCTTTGGAAGCTCAGCGCGAGGTGAAGCCACCCCAGAAAGTGACCTGGACTTATTCGTAGAAATGGAGACACATGCGCGTCCGCCCGAGCGTGCCATTGAGGTGAGCTCAGTATTCGGATTGCGTCCCTGGTCCCTCGACGTTGTCGTCTACACGCCTGAAGAAGTCCAAAGGCTGCGAAAGATCAATGGGACTTTAGTCTCAGTTATTGAGGCCGAGGGGAAAGTGCTTTATGAACGGTCGTGAGTCTAATTGCGCCGCGTGGCTGGCGAAGGCAGAAAACGACCTGCTGAATATTGAAAATAACCTAGCGGCTCGCAATGTACCATGGGACACAATTTGCTTCCACGCACAACAGGCGGCCGAGAAGTTGCTCAAGGCCTTCTTGGTCTACCATGGCCGTGAATTAATGCGCACTCATGACCTCATCGCCTTGCTGGCGGCCTCCGTGCAAGCAGAGCCAGGCCTTGCAAAGCTCCAACAGGACTGCCAGAGGCTTACTCATTACGCGGTCGCTTCACGGTATCCCGATGACCTGTATGAACCTGGCGAAAGCGACGGTCGCGAGATGGTCGCGGCAGTAAGGCGAGTACGGACTGCGATTCTCTCCTGCCTGGAGTGTTCCCCTGGGCAACCAGCCGCAATTGTTCCCCGGACCTGATCCCTCACGGGGCCCGCGACGACCGTAAAGAGAGGCCGTGGCCGCCATCCGTTACCCACGGGACCAACATGTAACTGCGAGTGCCTTAGCGGAACGCGTTTTTGACAGTCCGCGGAGCTAGCAGTAGAATTCCGCCATGAACGAGAGCTCTCAGGGCAGCCTGAACCCAACGGCCCGCAGAACGCGCCCACGCGGCTGGCTTCGATCTGCTTTTCTCGCTTCCATCCTGTTCCTCCTTGCCTGGTGTTTACCAACCCTATACTTGTCTGAGACGGAACCGAAAACGCTTACAGACCCCTATAGCCGAGGGGTCCTTTTGCTGACCCAGCAGAAGTGGAAGGAAGCGGCGGAGGTATTCCGGCAGGCTATTCGAATCAAACCCAACAGCAGTCAGGCGTATGCGGGACTAGGTGTGGCGCTGGCGAGATTGGGGAATCCCAAGGACGCCGAGGAAGCCTTCAACCACGCGGTTCGTCTTGACGCTAAGAATGCGGAAGCCCATTACTATCTCGGACTGATTGCCGCGGATTCGCAGCGTTTGCCGGATGCTACTCGAGAACTGAAGTCTGCCGTCGAACTCCAGCCGGATTTTGAGCCGGCGCGCCTGGCGCTGGCGCTCGCTTTGGAGGAAAACGGCCAGATCAAGGAGGCCATCGGAGAATACCAAACGGTTCTCAAACGGAATCCGAAATCCGCCGATGCCCATAACGGGCTTGGGAACGCTTACGTCCAGAACAATGAGATCGCGGCCGGAATTGAAGAATATCGAAAAGCGGTCGAGTTGAAGCCGGATTTTTTCCGAGCCTACAACAATCTCGGCTCGACTCTGGCCAGCGTGGGGAAGTTCGACGAGGGCTACGCGGCGGTCCGGAAGGCCCTGGCCCTGCGTCCGGCAAGTTTCGAGGCCCATCTCAACATGGGTGTGATCCTGCGCGCCAAAGGCGACTCCAAGGGCGCGTTGGCGCACTTCGAGCGCGTTCTGGCGCTTCATCCCCCGGCGGCGGTCGCTTACCGCACCGAGTACGAGACTGCCCAGACCTACCGGCAGATGGGCGACCTCGCGAAAGCCGTACAGTGCCTGGAAGCGAGCCTGCGTTTAGCGCCGCAAATGGGCGAAGCCTATTACGCGCTGGGTCCAATCTTGAAAGACCTCGCCTCGAAATCACCCCACGCTTCCCCTGCGCCTGCCAACCCGGACGCCGAGAAATTCTACGCGGAAGGGAGCCGGAAGCTGCTCGAGGGGGATCTCGAGGGCGCAGTCCAGGCGCTCGAGGAAGCCCTGCGGGCCGACTTGACCTACGCGCAAGCTCACAACCTGCTCGGATTCGTCCTCGGCCAGCAGGGGAAGCTGCCGGACGCGATTGCGGAATTGAACCGGGCCGTATCCTTGGACCCTCAATCCGGCCCCGCGCGCTACAACCTGGGCGTTGCCCTGTGGTATGCCGGCCAGCGAACCGAAGCCGTCACGCAGTTGAGGGAGGCCGTCAAACTGGATCCCGCTTCGGGCCCGGCCTGCGCATTCTTGGGGATGGCCCTCGAGGATCTAGGGGACGCAGACCATGCCTTGGACAACCTGGCCTGTGCACTGGCCCTCAACCCCAATGACTTCTCGGCTTACATGGATCAAGCCGTTATTCTACTGAAGAAGGGCGCGCTCGGTGCGGCGCTGCATCAATTCGAGGCGGCGCTTCGGCTGGATACGCAGACTCCGGTACCCGCGAACGATCTGGCGGAAGCAATCTCCGAGCTCAAGCAGGCGGCCCAGGGAAAGGGCGATCTGCCGGAGGTCCACTACGTGCTCGGTCACCTGCTGGGCCTGGAAGGCGCGAGCAAAGATGCGGTGGTCGCGGAGTTCCAGACTGCCATCCGGGAAGCGCCCGATTTCTATGAAGCCCACCTCGCGCTCGGGTTAGTGTACGTACAGGCCGACCAGGGCACGCAAGCCATCGAGGAATTTCGCAAGGCCATTCAAGAGAAGCCCGATTCCGCCGAAGCGCACGCCGACCTTGGCGCCGTGCTGACGGAGAGCGATCTGGATGAGGCGGTCAAGGAGCTTCGGGCGGCGTTGAAACTCAATCCCACCTTGGTAAGCGCCCACTACAATCTGGGAGTAGCCTACGGCCGGCAGGGAAACGTCGAGCAGGAAATCTCGGAGCTGCGTAAGGTGGCGACCATGGACCCCCAGTCCGTGGATGCGCAGTACACGCTGGGCAAGATGTTGGTTGACCAGAAAAACCTCGAGGAAGCGCTTGTACACCTCCGTGAAGCGGTGAAGCTGGACCCGGAAAGGGGCGATGCGCACTACCAGATGGGCCTCGCCCTCGGGCGCCTGGGGCAAACCGAGGGAGCCGCCAAGGAGTTCAAGCTTGGCCAGAAGTACAACGCGACGAAAACCAGGACCCAGTTTGCCGATTCCCAGTTCAGCCAGGCGGAAGAGGAGTTGGCCATGGGGAAGACCGACGCCGCCATTGAACATCTCCAGACGGTCACCCGGCTCGAGCCCGACTCGGCCAGCGGGCATAAGGAGCTTGGCGAGGCTCTGCTCAAAAAGGGCGACTCCCAAGGCGCAGTCCGGGAATGGCGGGAAGCTGTGCGCTTGCAACCCGGCGATTCTGAGGCCCGCTACATCTTGGCGAAGACCTTGCTCGACAACGCTGACCTGGACGCGTCGATCCAGCAGTTCGAGGAGGCGATCCGCCTCCGTCCCTCCTGGGCCGAGGCCTACAACTATCTGGGCGTAGCGCTCGTACGCAAGGGCGAGGCCGAGAAGGCCGTCACAACTTTCCAGCAAGCTCTCAAGCTCAATCCCCAGTACCGCGAAGCGCAGGAGAACCTGGCCGCCACTCTCAAGCAGCTGGGTGCCTCGAAGCCGGGCACGGCGCGCTGAAGCCAGTGTGGTGTCCCGGTTAAATATTTACAATCGATCCGCGGCCACCACCCCGGGCCCCTCCTCAGAGAACAGGGCAATCGCCCGGGTGACTCCCCTCCCTGGCAAGGAGGGGTAGGTGGTGTTGTAAAGAATCAGCCGGGACGCCACGCTAGCCTGGATCTCTCGCGCCTTCGGAACCGGAGCGAAGGGGCTGAAGCCGCGCCCTTCCCTGCTGCTCGCGAGAAATCCAGGTTGGCAGCAACAGGGGCGGCACAGGCGTCCCGATGTTCTCCATCGGGACGTGTGCGCTAAAACCCTGAACAGTTGGTGGCCGCCAAGGCCTATTGTTGGGGTGGTTTGGGGAGCGGCTTGGGCGTGAATTTGGGCGCTTGCCCCTGCGGGACAGGGGGCACTTGAGGAGCCGGCGCCATCCGGGGCGGGAGTGGAGGCGCCGGCAGGCCCAGTGCCCCGGGCGCAGGACCGGCGCAGCAGTTTTTGCCGCATTCGACTTTCGGATCGTGGCTGTTCAAGACGGCATCGGTAACCTTGTCGCATCCTTGATGAAGCAGTTGCAACTTTTGTTTTCCCGCTGTTACCGCACCTCGTAGCGCCTTCAAATACGCGTCTACGTCATCGGCTAAATTCGATAATTCGTCGATCCGGGACTCGCTGTAAGTTACAAACCCGTAGAGATGCGCAACATAATCGCACGTTGGGTTCTGCCGGCCGGCTTTCACGTGGTTGCCAAAATACTCCAGGGCGTAGCGCACTTCTTTGAGCGCCGCTTCCAGATCTTCGGCCAATCCCACCATGAGCTTGGTTCGGTATTTGGCCTCTTTCTCTGCATCGTGCGGGCCTTTCCCAGCTACGAGCGTGCCCAATTTGCTCTTGGCCTTCTCGGTTCTCGCTTTCTCGATCCCCGTTGTCAGCGGGCTTCCGAATATGGAGGAGACGAGAGGGATATTGCCAATGAGATATGTGTCCACCGCCTCCGCGGCCTTCCGCCCGGATGCACGGGTCATCGCTTTGGTGTATGGATTTGGCACCGGACTCGTTTGATTTGGATCAGGCGGAACGTGCGGCTGATGTAAGGTGTCATGCTTGACGTCAGTGGGAAATGGGGCAGTGCCGGCTTTAGCCTGTAGGACTTTGTCCACACCCTTGCTCACAACGCCAGTGACGGTTATCGGCGTACTTAACATAATGTTCGCCGGACTTGGAAACTTCGCCCATTCCATGCCAATCCGCTTGCCTTGGTCTTCCAGCCATTTCTTGCGGAGCATCCGCTCTTGTCCCGAAAAGGGACCAGCTCCCATGGTTGCCATTGTTGTTGATACCTCTATCGGGCATTATGTCCCCTCGCCTCTTGCTCGTCAAGCGCAAAAAAGGTGGGAGATTTGTTGGCTGATTCTTATGTGTTGTTGTCCTTATTGACCCGGCGGTACTAAATCACGCCAGTGTCGGCTTGGGTAGATGCTTAATGCACCCGCCGCAAGAAGCACGCACCTCGGTCGGCAGGTGCCGCCGTGGAGCGCGCATTTTTCGCTTGACAGATCCGGGCGGGACATGATAGCCTA
>JBEKLY010000453.1:0-5424 GCA_050010015.1 Terriglobia bacterium | reverse complement strand
CTTCAACCGGTCCCGCTCTTTCCCACTCAACATCAGCATCTCCTGTTTTTCCATCCGTCAAGTTTGACGGAGTTCAACAGGACATTTCTACTTTGCTGAAACCGGACATTATCATTTTGCCGCGACAAGCAATGGGGTCGCCCTGTGCATTCCGAAGTGGTTCCGGTATACTTGCAGTTGAGCTCATGCAGGTGGCTGCAGCGATCGGTATGTTTCAGATTCGGGTCAGAGTTTCAAATCCGAGCGAGCGCTCGCGGTTCTTCGAGGAGAATTTCTGGGTGGATACCGGCGCGCTCTATTCGTTTGTCCCCGAAGGGCGGCTCATAGAAATTGGCATCAGCCCTCTGCGAGCACGGGACTTTATTTTCGCGGACGGGCGGCGCGATCGGCGGCTACTCGGAGAGGCCGTGCTTACGATTCCTCAACTTGACGAATCGCTGACGTGTCCTGTGATTTTTGCCCCGGCGGATTCGCTTTATCTACTTGGCGCCACGGCGCTCGAGAACTTTGGCTTGCAGGCGGATCCAACCACCCAGCAGCTAAGGCCGATCGTCGCCGTCACCGGCGGCTTCCCCGCGTCTGCAATACCGTAACGCGATTGTGGGCCCTCGGTCACTGTATAGCGACGGCCCCCACAAAGCCCATCTTCTTGCATCTTGCATGACGATCGTTTCAAACGCCCCAGATCCCGCCCCAGAACCGCCTAGCGAGCCACGAGTTGAGTATGTTCGCCGGCTGGAAGCTCTGAAAACCGCAAAGGCCCACTACGAAAACCAACATCGCAGGCTCGGGATCAGCAAACTCGTGCTGGGAGGCGTAACCCTGTTGGTGATTGGGCTGGCTTTGGCAGCCAAGGTCATCTCGGTTTTCTGGGTGGCGGCCCCATTGGCTGCCATTATCGTGCTAGCGGTCATTCACGAGCGCGTAATCAAGACGAGAGAGCGGTGCTCTCGCGCTGTCGCTTATTACGAGCGTGCGCTGGCGCGGCTCGAGAACCGATGGATGGGAACCGGGGAAACGGGCGAGAGGTTCGAGAACGCTTCGCACCCATATAGCCGCGACCTGGATCTCTTTGGTGCAGGATCGGTTTTCGAACTGCTTTGCACGGCACGCACACAAGCAGGCCAGGAGACGCTCGCCAATTGGCTGCTCGAGCCCGCCCCGCCCGACGTAGTCGATGGCCGTCACGCCGCCATTGCGGAACTGCGGAACCGGCTGGACCTTCGAGAAGACCTCGCGGTCGTGGCGGAGGATGCGCGGTCGCTCGAGCCTTCGGGAAGCCTGGCGGCGTGGGGAGAGGGTGCGCCGCTTCTGGCGTCGGGACCGCTGCGAGTGCTGGCCCCCGGTCTCGCGGCACTCTGGCTCGCGAGTCTTGTTGTCTGGATGATTTGGGGGTTGGTGTATCCGGCGCTCATCGTGAGCGCAATGAATGTCTGCTTCAATCTGGTTTATCGCCCTCGCGCGGAAAGCGTCGCGGGCGCCGTGCAAAGCGCTGCCCACGATCTGGGATTGCTCGCCGGCGTGCTGGGTCGCCTGGAAGCCGCGCACTTCGCGGCCCCGCGACTCGTCGAGCTACGCCGGTCGCTCGACTCGGAGGGTTTGCCTCCGTCGAGCTGGATTGCTCGCTTGAATCGGTTGGTGGAGTATCTCGATTCCCGCACCAACATGTTCGTCGCCTCGATCGACCTGTTTGTGTTCTGGACCTTGCAGTGTGCATGCGCAGTCGAGATTTGGCGCAGAAGGACCGGACCGGCCGTGCGCCGCTGGTTGGCCGCAGTGGGCGAATTCGAGGCGCTCTTATCGCTCGGCTGCTATGCTTACGAGCATCCCGCCGACGTCTTTCCGGAATTCACCGCAGCTTCACCCTGCTTTGAGGCCGAAGGTCTTGCTCATCCCCTCCTGCCGGAACATGAGGCGGTGCGGAACGACGTGTGCTTCGGAGATGGCCTGCGGGTGCTCATCATCAGCGGGCCCAATATGGCCGGAAAAAGCACCTTCGTGCGGGCAGTGGGCATCAGCGCGGTGCTTGCTCAATGCGGAGCTCCGGTCCGGGCGCGGCGGGTGCGCCTGTCGCCGCTCGCCGTGGGCGCATCGATCTGCGTGCTCGATTCGCTGCAAGGCGGCATCTCACGCTTCTATGCTGAAATCCGGCGGTTGAAACAGATCGTGGACTTGACCCAGGGATCGGTCGCGGTGCTTTTTCTGCTGGACGAGTTCCTGCAAGGCACGAATTCCCACGACCGTCGGCGCGGCGCGGAAGCCATGGTACGCAGCCTGGTCGAGCGCGGGGCAATCGGACTTGTGACGACGCACGATCTGGCGCTCACCGAGATCGCCTCCGAACTCGGTCCGCGCGCCGCCAATGCCCACTTCGAGGATCGCTTCGAGAACGGGAAGCTGGTCTTTGATTACCGGCTGCAACCAGGAATCGTCAAGGCCAGCAATGCGCTTGACCTCATGCGGTCGATTGGTCTGGACGTGTGAGAAGAAGCTATCGGCTTTCAGCCGTCAGCTTTCAGCAAACGCTAAGGCCCGCATTCGGCGCCGCAGAATCCTGTCGTTCCCGCGAAAGCTGGAATCCATTCAGCTTGTGAAAATCGAGGCCATCATGAAAACCTTCTTCGCTGAGGATCGAACTAAGTGGCGCGCGTGGCTGGAGTCAAATCACAGTCAGGCAAGTGAGATCTGGCTGGTCCATTACAAGAAGGAGGCAGGTCAGCCACAAATCGAATACGAAGCCGCGGTCGAGGAAGCGATCTGCTTCGGGTGGATCGACGGCAAGATCAGGAAGCTGGACGACGCCCGATACGCACGCTTGTTCACGCCGCGCAAGCCGACGAGCAAGTGGTCCCGGGCCAACCTCGAGCGGGCCGCTAAGATGATCAGGCAAGGCAAGATGACGGCCACAGGGATGAAGGTCTTCGACCCGCGTAACCAAACCCCCGCCCAGCCCACCAAGCTTCCTACTTCATTGGAAGCGCGATTCCGCAGGCAAGAAAGCGCCTGGGAGAACTTCACGCAATTTCGACCTTCCTATCAGCGCTTGACCATCGGGTGGGTGGCCAGCGCCAAACAGGAAGCAACTCAACTTCGCCGTCTGCAACAACTGATTGCCAAGTCGGCGGCCAAGCAACGAATCAAGTTCATGTGACTGGTTTCAGGGCGGCCGCTACCGCCCTGTGATGGGGTAAATGTGAGTGCAACCCCGGCCCCCCCGACGAGCGGCAGACCCTGTCGAACACGATGGCTTGTGGGGTACAATAGGGGTGCAAATGAAAAGAGGGGACGATCGATGACTTCAGGAGAGATGGAAAAGAGCATTGAATTCATCCTGCAAATGCAGGCCAAGTTCGAGTCTAACCTCGCGCGCTCGGAAGCGAATATCGACAAGCTCGGGACTTCTGTTTCGAACCTCAGGGTCTCCGTGGCGGAACTCGCCGCCGTCGTAAGCGAGTCGATAAGAATCAGCGACGACCGCTTCACCCGGCTCGACGACCGGCTCGCCAAGCTCGCCGAAGCGCAGAAAAGCGCCGATGAGCGTCTCAGTGCTTTGATTAACGTTGTCGAGGGTCACATCACGGGACATAACCATGGCGCCCAAGCATAGGGCAAGCAGTGAAGCCGGCATCAGGCAGCGAGTGATCGCCTGCCAGGGCTTGGCGAGGGGCAGATCTCACTTGACAAAAAGGGGACAAACCACTACATATTGTGGTGTCGGCCGGGACGGCCACTAGCCTCTGGGCCCCCGCAAATCGTCCCGACTTCCCTAAAAGAGGGAATCGTACGCCAGTTAAGAAGAAGCCCGCCAAGAAAAAGAAATGCTAGCCTCTGTTTATAGTCTCTTTTCCCGGGCCCGCTTTTCACAAGCGGGCTTGTTATTTTTCCCTGACTCTCTCCACTCATTGTCATTCTGAGCGCAGATTCCATCATCCTTCGGCTCACCACTTGGCGCGAAAATGATCCCCTTCCTTGGTGAGGACGGGTCAGGGGTGGTTGTCGTGCGCTGACCGTCCCACCCACCACCCCCTGCCCCTCCTCCCGCTGAGGAGGGGAGTCGTTTTCAACGCAGCGGATGATCTCCGTAGTTTGTCGTCCTTACGGTAACCATTTTCCAATGGGTTTATCTTCGAGCCGACGCTGAACATGTCGCGAAAAACTTGGCGCGCGTTCGTGTCGTTGAACCTCCCCGTCGTGTCCAGGATGCCGAAGTCGCCCCGGCGGCGCAAAGAACGCCAAGGTCGCGAAGTCCCACCACCCCTCAACCCCTCCTCGTCCGAGGGGGGAGTCGGTAATTCCCCTCCTTGGATAAGGAGGGGTCAGGGGTGGTTGATCGCTACATCGGCCCTTTGTTTTCATAGACATTCTCGCTTTGTTCCTCGGATTTTATGGCGCCGCCTACTCTGCCGGCGATTGTCCGGCGACATGGTAGGGGCGGTTCGCGAACCGCCCCTACTACAGACTCTCGTTCCCAGGTTATCACATTATGAATATTTTATCAAGTATTGGTATATTAAATAACTATTTTAATATAGGATCGCCATCCCGCCCTGGCGCGGGCGCCCAATGGAAGCGGACATTTCTACTTCCTGCTTGAATTCGATCGCTCTGAGGTGGTAAACGTATAGATATCCGCAAATTGGGGTGATATGCCTTTGAGAAGAGAATACTTCTTCCTTGCAGCACTGCTCGGGGGCGGGGTTCTGTTGCGCGCGCCCTACGGAAGCGCTGACCAGTTCACCGTTCCTGTAACCTACTACACTCTGCCCAACGGACTGCGCGTAGTCCTCTCGCCGGACCACACGGCGCCCACGGTCGTGACAGCCATCTACTACCGGATCGGTTTTCGAATCGAACCCAAGGATCGCACCGGATTCGCGCATCTCTTTGAGCACATGATGTTTCAAGGCTCGCACAACCTGGGCAAGATGGAGTTCATCCGCCTGGTCCAGCAGAATGGCGGAATCCTGAACGGCAGCACGCGATTCGACTTCACCAACTACTTCGAAGTCCTCCCCGCCAATAAGCTCGAGACGGCGCTCTGGGCGGAAGCGGACCGCATGAAAGGCCTGGCCATCACGGACGAGAATCTCAACAACCAGAAGGGCGTGGTGGAGAATGAAGTAAAGGTAAACGTGCTGAACCAGCCCTATGGCGGCTTTCCGTGGCTCTGGATGCCCCAGTACGCCAACACCAACTGGTACAACTCGCACAACTTTTATGGCGAACTGAAAGACATTGAGGCGGCCAAGCTGGACGAGGTGTTGAAGTTCTTCAAGACCTATTACGCCCCCAACAACGCCGCGCTAGGTCTTTGACCGCCTAAATAGATTCCTTTTATAGCCGAACTTTGCGCGTGCTCTCTTACGGGTGAACTGCCAATTAATTTTGACCCGATGCCGATTGACCTGGCGGTTCCAGGCGCGG
>JBEKLY010000452.1:0-5434 GCA_050010015.1 Terriglobia bacterium | reverse complement strand
CGCGGAGCCAATGCCATCCTCGCCTTGCGTTGCTGCCATCTCAATGGCCGCGTTGAGGATTACTGGGAGGGCCGCCGGGCGGCTCTCGCCGCCTAATTCCAACTTCTATGTCGCGCACCCGGCCGCCACATAGGCTTCACCGTCGGCACTGTAGATCACCGCCAGCAATTTGCCGTCGGGTGATACCGTGATGTCGGTCGGCGATCCCGGCAAGGGTATCGACTTGTAAAACGCCCCGCCTTGGCCGTCGCTGAAGAATATCGAGATGGCCATGCCGGGGGAATTTCCCGTATACCAGATGTTCCCTGCTCCTTTGGCTACCCAGCAAGGAGCCTGGCCACTCGAAAAGGGCGTCCCGGGAATCGGGTATTCCACCCCCTTGTTCACGATGGCAAAGTTCTCCTCACTGTGGGCGGGGGTGAAACCCAGTATGTCTCCCCAGAAGGCTTCCCCGAGTGGGACTGAGTCCGCGTCGCTCTGGAGGGGAATCGACGTGCTTGTCCCGCTGAGCGTCCCGCGCCGCGAGAGCGGGAGTTGAAGGAGCGACCCTGACGACAGGGTGACAGCCGCCCAAGTGTTTCCCACCGCGATTTGCGCCGCAGAAGGGTCGCTGAGACTGACCACCGGCCCGTCAACCTGCCCGCTTGGCCAGGCGTGAGTTTCCGCGCAAGTGGTTCCGGCCACGAATAGCTGGTTCCATGTGAGCGCAACGGAATCGGGGTTCTTGCATCCAGACGCCAGATTGATGGTTTGCCCAATGCCGATGAAGTCGCCCTCCCGCACCAATTGCGTCACGGTGTTTGAGCCGAAATTTGCAACCGCCCCCAGATTGTAGTTGAACTGCAAAATTCCAGCGTTGGTGCTGGCGCCGCCGTTACCACCCGTCGGTAACATGTTCACCATATTTAACGATGGCGTCCCCCCACTAGTGAGCTCGAACACGACGACATCGTTGCCGCTTGGATTATTCGTGCTGGTCAGCACATACACGCTTCGCCCGAACTCGCCCGCAGCCGCCCAAGTGGCTGCGAGAAGTACCGCCGCCACCGCGCCGCCGACGCGACACAGATTGATTTTCAATGTACGCATCTCCTTTTCTCTGAATTTGAAAAGCCCCGTTTGACCGGTAGAGCAGCTCCATCGACGAGCGGCTCCTCCCACACTCTGGTAATACCACTTCGATTCGGTTCTATTCCCTGTTGGAGAAATAATCCCACAACCGAGGGTGGCGCATACGTCCCGACGGGTTCTGTCGGGATGTATGCGCCTCTTTCGAGTTGGGGACGCGCAGACATGCCAAAGAACGGCACGTCTGCGCCACCGGGATAATTTGACCTGGTTGAGCAATGAGACACTAGCCGGCGGACTGAAGCGCCGCATTCAAGGGGGGAGCAAGCTGATCGGCAATCTGCAAGGTCGTGTTTGTGTCGAGGTCCGAAACCACAAACCCCAGGTATCCCCGGGACTCAAACCCCGCCACGTTCATGCCCTGCTCGTGAGCCTCATACAGATTGACATGGCCTGCAACCACAGTTCGGAACGCGCCACCGCTCGGCAGTTGCGCGCCTTCGTTCCTGGTCAATATCACGGAGAGAATTGTGCCGCGGCCGCGCGTAATGAAATGCACGTACTTCCGCGAACTTCCGGGAATCGAGCAGATGTGGGCTTCGAGAACTTCGAACCCGGGCAGGTTCTGATGCACGACATCGAGCAGTCCTGCGTATTGCGGCCCGAGTTTCTTGCGCAGTACTTCGGGGGGATTCGCGACCTCCGGGTAATTGTGCCCTTTGATGGCGCACTGGATATGGTCCGAGACGCCGAGCGCCAGCACGCCGGCCACGATTCTCCGTCCTCGCACGACGCGCACCCATTCGTGCGCCACGATGCCTCCCAACACGATGACCGCTATCCCCGCCAGCGCCAAAGCCCAGTTTAACTGTCGAGTTCCTCCCCAAAAGCTGGGTTGGGTTTCCCTCAGCCGGCGTTGAATCGTGAGGCGCAACTCGTCGGGCGGCGCCTGGCTAGTGGCCGCGCGGCGCACGAGGTCGCGCACCCTCGTTCGGGTTTCGAGTTCCCGCCTGCAGCCCTCACACGTCTCCAGGTGGCGCAGAATCTCGCTGGTGGTTTCCACCAGGAGTTCGTTGCTCAGATACGCGTCGAGGTGGCGGCGTATCCGTTCGCATTGCCTCGAATCGAATGTGAGGACGTTCATGCTGACTCACCCGTGCTTGCCGTGTCTTTCGCCGGCTTGATCCCGTAAGTGCTTGCCACTTCGGCCAACTCTCGCCGCAGGAGCTTTCTGCCCCGGCTGAGGCGCGACATCACCGTGCCCAGCGGCAGTTTCAGAGTATCGGCGATCTCTTTATAGGAGAACTCCTGCACGTCCGCGAGCAGCACAATCTCGCGGAATTCGGCCGGCACTTTCTCGAGCGCTCCCAGCACGTCTTCGTCGCGGATTTCATGCGGCACCTCAGGCTCCGCCGCGATGCTCTCCCCATGCTCGGAGTTTTCAAGCCCCTCCACCTTGGCTGCCTTTGCCCAGCGTCGCCTGAAATGATGCAGGCGATGAAACAGTATCTTGAAGAGCCAGGCGCGGCAGTTCGTTCCCGTCTCGAAGCGATGAAACGACTTCCACGCCTCGAGATAAACTTCCTGCACCAGGTCCTCCGCCTCCGCCGTCTCCTGCGCCAGCAAGCGCGCAGTCCGGTAAAGGGCAGGGAAGTGCACCATCGCCGCCGCTTCGAAGTCCTCCACGCGGACCTTGGGGTGAAAGAACAAGTCGGTCTCCAGCTCCGTGAGACTCTTAGCCCAGCAAGCTCATGAAAGTCACCCGCGGGCGGTCATTCTGAGCGAAGCGAAGAATCTCCGCAGTTGCGGTTTCAACCAACTACGGAGATCCTTCGTCGTCCGTCAACTGACGGACTCCTCAGAATGACACCTTCAGCCGTTCGTTCGGCAGCCTGGCACGTCTGAACCCCTATTATAGGACCGCCGTCGCGTCCTGGCCTCTCCTTATGTTAATACCAATTACCTTGATGGGTATTCCCACACGACAAATGATGATCGGCCTTCTCCCCTCGGGCTACGCGCTACTCGTATTTTCGGCGCGAGGCCGCTGGCGCTCGGGAAATGCTCTGCCAGCCCCGAAGGGGCGATCTGCCACAGCCCAGGCAACGGCCCATAGGCGCTAACTTATCGTCGCAAGTGGTGGCAAGATAGGTCTCGCTAACCGCTAATACAGGCCCGGAGGGCCGACAGGGAGTAGCCCACGGCGTGAGCCGTGGGACCGAGGAGCCACCCCTGGTTATTTCAGCCCCGGAGGCGCGGCAGTGGTTCCCGCGCGAGATCTGTCGCCCCTTCCGGGGCTGTGAATATTAACGCCACATTCCGTCCCACGGCTCACGCCGTGGGCTACTTTCTGGCGCCGCTCCGCGGCTCTCGAAGTCCCGGCACCTTAAGTTAGCGCTTATGGGCCGTTGGCCTGGGCTATGGTAGATCGCACCTTCGGCGCTTCGGTCGGCGTCTGCCGTTCCAGAGTTGCTTCCGCCTTCTGCTGTCTGCCTTCTCTCCCCTGACTCCTGAATCCTGAATCCTGACTCCTGCCCTTGTCACTCCTTACTCGTCACTGCTATGTTAATTGCCCTGAAGCCTGCCCGCTGAAAGCTGAGAACTGACGGCTGATAGCTTCTTCCGAGGAGCCTCCGTGGCAATTAGCTGGCCTGACCTCTTGGTGGTGATCGCCTATCTCGCTGCCATCACCATTTTCGGCGCACGTTTCCGCAAGAGCCAGCCGACGCTGCGGGAATATTTTCTGGGCGGACGCCGCCTGCCCTGGTGGGCAATTTCTTTTGCCATTGTCACCGCCGAAACCAGCATTTTGACCATCATCAGCACGCCCGGTATTGCTTACGCTTCGAACCTGGGTTTTCTGCAACTCGTTTTTGGCTACCTGGTGGGTAGGGTGGTGGTGAGTTTTGTGCTCATTCCTCACTACTTTGCGGGCGACATGTTCACCGCCTACCAGCTCATCGAGCAGCGCTTCGGCCGGGTTCTGAAAGTCTTTACGAGCGGGCTTTTCCTGACCACCCGCGCCCTGGCCGAAGGCGTCCGGGTTTTTGCCATCGCGATTGTCATCGGGGTTATTTTCAAAAGCGGCGTCTTCGCCTCTCTGCTCATCGTCACCGCGTTGACCCTTTTCTATACCTTTAGAGGGGGCCTGACCGCAGTCATCTGGACGGAGGTTGTCCAGTTGCTCATTTATCTCGCCGGAACCGTGGTGGCGCTGGTCCTGGCCTTGCACGCCATCCCCGGCGGCTGGACGGAGGTGAGCCGTCTGGCGCATCTCGGGGGCAACAAGCTGGCGGTTTTCGACTTCCATTTCGATTGGCGTCAGCCTTACCTGTTCTGGTCGGGCCTCGTGGGCGGAGCGTTTCTGAATACGGCCAGTCACGGCACGGATCAGTTGATCGTCCAGCTACTGCTGGCGGCGCGCAAGAAGCGCGAAAGCCAGGCGGCCCTGCTTGCGAGCGGGGTGGTCATCCTGCTGCAGTTCACCCTTTTCCTGCTGGTGGGCGTGACCCTTTTCGCCTTTTACCGGCATTTCCCGCCGGCCCGCGCCTTCGCACGCGGTGACCAGATATTTCCCACCTTCGTGGCGACCCAACTGCCCCGCGGGCTGGCCGGCTTGCTGATCGCAGCCATCATTGCAGCGGGGATGGCGAATCTCAGCGCCGCCTTTAATTCCCTGGCGTCGAGCTCGGTGATGGATTTCTACAAACCGTTCATTCGCCCTAACGCCGACGAGAAGCACTACCTCGCGGTCTCGCGCGGCATGATCCTGGCCTGGGGCGCGGTGCTGACCATGATCGCGCTTGGGGCGCAACTTCTTCACCGCAGCGCGATGGAATTGGCCCTTACGATCGCCAGTGTCCCTTATGGCAGCATGCTCGGGATTTTCCTCTTGGGCGTGCTGACCAAGCGCGCGAACACCCGCGGCGCCTTGACGGGCGCGCTGGTCGCCCTGGCCGTGATGGTCTTTGTGGTGGCTTACACGCCTCTTGCCTGGACTTGGTATGTCGCCGTCGGGACGGTGGTGACGTTCACGGTGGGGTGGATAGCCAGCGGACGGCGATCCGCGTCGTAGGTATCGAGCAGAAAACTCATAATCCCGCCTTACGAAGGCCACCGCGCAGGCGGGCAATCTTCAATCCGGATCGCCGCAAGGGCGACGACGCAAAGAACTCCGCCAGGTTGCCCTTTCTCCGTGTCTTGCGCTCCCATTCGTCAGCGGCTACCACAACCGCGGCCTTGCGTCGGGTGTTCACCATTGAGTCGGAGTGACGCTTTACGTCCAAGTTGCTGCAAGCTAACGAGGTTTGCGACGCTTGGGCAGTTTCTTGCGCGTGACTACAAGAATCTTCCGATGCGGAAGTGC
>JBEKLY010000451.1:0-5454 GCA_050010015.1 Terriglobia bacterium | reverse complement strand
AGATCTGAGCCGGAAGCGGGGCCCCTCCTCCTGAAGAGAACAATCCCAACTGGAGAAGAATAACGCTTCTCAGCTACAGCGCTTAGAGGTGTGTTTAAAAAGATTGGCCGGTTAATTTCGACAAGGAGGACCTGATTCCTCGAACCCCGTATCTCGGGAGTTTGAATCCTTGAGGCACTTCTACGGTTTGGCGACATAGCGAAGTTCCGCGGAATCGGTAAACCCTTCGCCGTTACTCGCGATCAATCCTACCGAGTGCTATGGCACCACAAACTGCCTCGAACGGGACCTCAGGGCCGGAATTGGATTGGAGAACGCGACCGAGCTTGCAGCAGCGGTGAAGACAGGTGTCCGATTGATCACGCACGCCCGCTACTATTGGCTGCTCCTGGCCGAGAGCCAACTGACTCGGCGACTGTTTGTGAGCATGGTCCGGCGGATCGCCTCGCTGCCGTTGCCCGTGTGGTAGGCGAACGGCAGACCGGAGCAGGTTTCGGCGGCGAGAGAGGCAGGGGCGGGGAAAGAGTCCGGGGCACAGGTCGAAGGAGGGTCAGTTTCGAGTTCTGGGATTGCGCGGAGAGGCAATACTGGCCCTTCCCATGGCTCGTGCAAGCCCATAGCAGTGAAAACTCAACTGGAGATTGAATTCAGGGCGCGCTCGGGCGTATACTGCCGTTCAGGCGAAAACTCAAAACGGGAATTCTGGCCAACATTGACCGGCACCTATGGAGGTGGCCCGTGAAAACCACAAATAAGAATTGCTGCCCGACTTACCCGGCCCGAAGGAAGAGGCCTCAGGCACTTGGCTTGTTGTGGGCCCTCGCGCTTTGGTGCGGCCTTCTGGCTGCGGCAGCGCCGTTCATTCATGCCGCCGCGTCGGTCAATCCTTGGACGGCTCCGCATTTCTCTATTGACGCCAAGGCTCTGTACGAGGCCGCGTCCGACCTCAACCCTCCGAAAGGCGCCAACGTCGCGATTTTGGATGCTGAGGACAGTTACGTTTTCGACGCCGCCGGGCTCGCCGTCCACAACCAATTCGCGGTTTTCAAGGTGCTCACTCAGGAGGGAGCCAACGATGAGCAGAATCTCGCGGCAGATTGGGAGCCCTGGCACGAGGAGCGGCCGAGCATCCGAGCACGCGTGATCACTCCGGATTTTACCGTGCACGAGGTCGATCCCAAAACGATCTCGGATTCACCGGAACGCGAGGCCAGTCCCAACATGTACACCGATCGCCGACTGACGCGTGTTCCCCTGCCGTCTATCGCTCCCGGTTCGGTCGTCGAGGAAGAAATCGTGATCAAGCAGACCGCACCCCTTTTTATTGGAGGCGCGGTTCGTCGCCACTTCTTCGGCCGGGTATCAGGTCCCGTTCAGCACACTCGTCTTACCATTGAGGCGCCGTCGTCCCTCCCCTTTCGCTACGCTACGCAATTGCTTCGGGACGTGCAGCCCCAGCGCAGCGAGTCTGACGGGAGGGTCCGGGTTATTTTCGATCTCGGCCCGATGGAGGCCCTGGAGGTTTCCGAGAATTATCTTCCGAGCGACGTGCCCATCGTTCCCTCGGTCGTCTTCTCTACCGGAGCCGGCTGGGAGCAGGTGGCGGACGCTTATTCGGCCGCCGTGGACAGCCATCTGGCCTCCGATAATGTGAAGCCGCTGGTCGAAAAGCTGACGGCGGGGCTCCACTTCCCAAGCGAAAAGGAACAAGCCATCGTGCAGTACCTGGATAAGGAAGTTCGCTACACGGGAATCGAATTCGGAGAGACGAGCACTATCCCTCATTCCTCCGCCGAGACGCTGGCCCATAAATACGGCGACTGCAAAGACAAATCCACCCTCTTGGTCGCCCTGCTGCGCGCTGCCGGCCTCCCCGCCTACGTCGCGTTGCTCGATGTCGGCGACCGCATGGATGTGCCGCCCGACCTGCCGGGAATGGGGCTCTTCAATCACGCCATCGTGTACGTGCCGGGCGAACCGGATCTATGGATTGACGCTACAGACGAATATGCGCGTCTCGGCCAGCTTCCGATCGCAGACCAAGGGCGGCTTGCCCTGATCGCCCGCAGCGGAAGCAAGGCGCTGGCGCGCACGCCGGAGGCGCTATCGCGCGATAACCTGCTGACCGAGGTTCGCGAGATCGACCTTTCTGAATACGGGCCGGCGCGCGTGGTGGAGACCTCTCAGCCGCACGGCTTTTTTGAGTCGAACTACCGCGGCAGCTATGTCGACGAGCAGAACAAGGAGACCCGCGACAATCTCTCGAACTACGTGCGGTCGATGTATCTTGCCGAAAAGCTCGACCGCTTCCATCGCTCCGATCCCGCCGACCTCTCCGTACCGTTTGAGTTGGTCCTGGAAAGCGATAAGGCAAAGCGAGGGTTCACCGATCTGGAGAGTTCCGCGGCGGTGATCCGCCTGGAGGGCTTGTTCTCCTCCTTGCCGCGCGAACTACAGCGGCGCGCCGACCAGGGCCAAAAGGAAAACGATGCGGACACGACAAAGGGCAAGAAAGAACGCACCGACGATTACCAATTGCCGGCGCCCTATGTCACCGAATGGCAGTACAAGATCGTTCCACCGCTCGGCTTCCAGCCCGCGCCTCTTCCCAAAGATGCAAGCCTCGCGCTGGGTCCTGCCGCACTCACCGAACAATTCACCGCGGACAATAAGGGAACGGTGCGGGCGGTAATTCGATTTGATACCACTAAGCGGCGGTTCACCGTGGCCGAGGCCACGGAGTTGCGCAATAAGGTCGCGGATTTGAGCCAGAGCGAACCACTCGTGATTGCCTTCCAGCCGGTCGCCAAGGCCCTGCTAGCCCAGGGAAAGGCGCGCGAAGCGTTCCAAGCCTTTCGCGATTTGATTGACCAGCACCCCAAGGAAAGCATCCATCATTTGCGGTATGCCAAGGCCTTGGTGGATGCCGGCATGGGCGCGGCGGGGCGCGATGAGGCCCGACTCGCCATCAATCTGGATCCCAAGTCGGCGCTGGCCGAAGAAACACTCGCCGAGATCCTACAGTACGACACCGTGGGGCGCCACCTGCGTTCCGGCAGTGACTTCCGTGGATCCGCCGAGGCCTACCGTGCCGCGGCCAAACTGGATCCGGAGGATAAGTCGGCGATCGGCGACTTGGCGATTACGCTGGAGTACAACGAATGGGGAGAGCGCTATGGCGCCGGCGCCAAACTCCAGGAAGCCGTCGCCGAATACCGCAAGCTTTCGAAGGACGATCTCGTGGGCCTTGGGCTGGAAGGTAACCTGGCGTTCGCGCTGTTCTACGCGGGTCAGTTCGCGGAGGCCTGCAAGAGCGCTGAGGCCCTGAATCCCCCACCCAAGGCATTGATTATTGCTTGTGAGGCTGCCACACAGGGGAGCCCTTCTGCCCTTGCCGACGCCAACAAGCGCTTGGGCGGAGAGGCCAATTTCCATGATACGTTGAGGACCGCCGGCAGCATGTTGATGACCGCGCGCCAGTACGCTCCGGCCGCGGACCTGCTTCAGGCCGGGGCATCCGGTGACAATGCATCCCGCACCATGGGCCTATCTGCCTTGCTGCGTAAAGCGCGGCTCCACGAGTCGCTTCAATTTGAGAATACGCCCCGCGATGCGATGTTGCGCATGGCGCTGTGGGCGCTCGAACCCGGCCTGACCATCGAGAAAATGAAATCCATCAGCAGCCGGAATGCGGTCTCGGTGCTTGAAAATTCGGACCCGCAGGAACTCGACGACGCCACCAAGGCTGGGAAGGCGTTCCGGCGTGGCGTGACGCAAGAGGGCATTTCGCCGGACGCCATGCTCGATGTCATGCTCGAAATGATGGAGCCGAAGGGCGAAGGGAACGATGCGACGGGCTACCGCGAAACCTTGCAGATGCCCGGCGGGAAAACACTCGTCTTTTATGTGGTGAAGGAGGCGGGCGAATATAAGATCCTTGATAGTTCGGATAAGCCGAACGCGATCGGTTTGGAGATTCTGGACCGTGTGGCCGCTCACGACCTCGCCGCCGCTCGAACGTTACTGGACTGGGTGAGAGAAGACCAACATCTGGAATCGGGCGATGATCCGCTTTCCGGCCCGCCATTCCCCCGTTTTTGGACCCAAGGCAAGGACGCGGATGCCAACCAGATGAAGCTGGCGGCAGCCGCCATGCTGGCGCAAACCAAGCCCACCGCCAGGGTGGGCGTGCCCATTTTGGAAGAGGCCCGTAAGACAGCGGCCGGAAACACGGAAAAAACGAATATCGAACTGGCGCTGCTGGCCGGATACTTCAACCTTCAGAACTACCAGAAGGCGTTGGAAGTCTCCTCAGAGCTTGCCCAAGAATATCCGGAATCCAAAACCACGTTCCTCGCCCGGTCGCGTGCTCTCCTGGGACTGAGCCGCGCCGACGAGGCCAACGTTCTCGCCCAGGAGCGGCTCAAGCGACTAACGAATGACCTCGACGCCATGCGCGACCTTGTGGACGTTGCGACTTTCGGCGGAGACGCTCGCGGCGCATACGCCCTGGGAATGAAAATCGTGGACGCGGGCAAAGCCGAGGCCTTCGACTTGAATAACTTGGCGTGGCACTCGCTATACTTCGATCGGGCAGGAGGTCCGGACCTCGATTCGGCTCTAAGAGCATCGCAGTTGAGCCCCAATGATGCTGGTCTCCTGCACACGCTCGCTTGCGTCTATGCGGCGGCAGGTAAGCCGAAGGAAGCCCGTGAGGTGCTGCTTCAGACTATGGATCTCGCCGGGCTGGACGAGCCCAGCTCGATTTATTGGCTCGCGCTCGGGCTGGTTGCCGAACAGTACGGACTGCGCGAGATTGCTCTTTCGGACTACGCCAAGGTCACAAGACCCCCGGGGGAGATGACACTCCGGGATTCGAGTTATCGTCTGGCCCAGACGCGTTCCAAAGCTCTGCGCGGCGGCGTGTAGGCCCCGATGACGAGGAGTCAATCGCACGGACACGATTCCTGCGGCTCTTTGGAGTCCGAGGTCCGGTTGAAAGAGTGTGTTCTCCGCCGCTCAGTGACGCTGTTAGATAATCATGAGGGCTGGGTGTTAAGGTCCTTGCCCGACCCGACCCGCCATAACTGGAAATTTTCGGCGCAAGGACTTACGACCATTGCGAGCCGCTCCCAACATGCCCGTGAACGGCTGTCATGGGCACTGGAAGGAGGTGGTAATGACGAGCGACGATATATTAAGACATGCAAACGGCCAAACCGATGGAGGGGCACCGACCTGCCTTGGTCCCGAAAGGCTATGGTATACACTTAGCGTCGGTCCTCCGCAGAAGCCTTGGCCTGCACCTGGGCAAATCGCGCTCCTCCGTGGTACTTATATCAGTCGTGAAAACTCATGGTGAATGTGGTTTTCTCCTTATTTGACGGGCTTTTTGGAACGTTTTAGATGCTGACTTTAACTTCACTGTTTGCTATGTTGAAGTCAGCATGCGTA
>JBEKLY010000450.1:0-5504 GCA_050010015.1 Terriglobia bacterium | reverse complement strand
TGTCCAGCCTCGGTATTCCGGAGCACCTATATGCCTGGCGAACCGAACTTCGAAGGAACTGTGCGCTATATCCCGTGCGCGAACTGCGGAAGCGGGAACCCCGCGAACGCGCCAACCTGCGCACGCTGCGGAAAGCCGCTGGGACTGCCGACCGCTCCTCTCCCACGACCAAATACTCTGCAGGCGCCGCAAACGGAATGCCTGAAATGTCACAAGACGTTTCCGGCCGGCGCCAAATTCTGCGGTTTCTGTGGCACGCCGCTCGCGCCGGTGGACGCCGCAATCGCTCCCCCGCCGCTGCCGCGGGCAGTCGAGCCCCAGCCCGTCGCTCCGCCGCCCCCAAAGGTCGAATCGCCGGCCTCGCCCGCGAGCGTCTCTCAGCTCTTTGCTGCCCCGACAGTATCGTCATGGGAATCGCCGCAGCCTGTCTCTCCGGCCGCTGCGGCTTTTCCGCCTGGCCCGCCCGTGACGCGTTCCCAGCCGCAGCCGATCAGCCCTCCGGCCGCACGGCCGGCGCCGCCGGTTCGAGCGCCCTCCGCAGCAAGTCTGGATACCACGATGCCTGCTTCCTTGCAGGCGGGAACCTTGTTGTTTGACGGATTCCGCGCCCCGAGCATCGAAGCTCACATCAGCGAGAAGAAGACCGACGGCACCTGGGGGCATCCTCTCCAAATCGTGGGGGGAGTTTCCATCGGGCGCGCCAATTGCGAAATCAATTTCCCAGACGATGCCAGGCTTTCAGATCGGCACGCTTTGCTGTCGAATCGCGAGGGAAAGCTGTACTTGGCGGATTTCGGCAGCCTGGGTGGAACTTTCATCAAGCAACGGCAGGACACTGAACTCCTTCCGGGGGACGTGTTTCTCCTGGGACAGGATCTCTTTCGATTCACCACGCAAAGCCTGGAGCAGGTGGAAAAACCGAGTTCCGGACAGGGCACGATGATGTGGGCTTCGCCGCCCAAGCTGCACCCTGGCCCGGTCTCTGCCAAGCTCGAACACATCCTGGTAAGCGGCGAGGTGATTGAAGAATTCGAATTGGAAAACCCTGAAACTACCCTGGGGCGGACTAACGCCAATCTGGTGTTTAAAGACGATCATTACATGTCCGGGACCCACGCCCGCATTGTGGCGCAGCCCGGACGCTTCATCCTTCAGGACCTGCGGAGCCGCAACGGCGTCTTTCGTCAGGTCCGCAGTGAAATCGAATTGGAGGCTGGAGACGAGTTCTTCCTGGGGGAGCACATCTTCCGGGTGGAAATCAAACAGCTTAATTGAACTCGAATTCCGAAGTTGAATTTGGCACTCCCGGACCAACTCTTTAAATCCGAATTGCCTGCCTTGATAATCTCGAAAACGGAACGGATGTTTGGATTCTTCGGAAGCAACCCCTCACCCGTCCCACACCGGCTGATGACTACGCCGGCTGCAGGACACCCTCTCCCCAAGGGAGACGGCCGTCAACGTTGATTGATTTCTGTCGTCTCCCATGGGGAGAGGGTGGTGAGAGTAGCGAGCCGAGTGAGGGGTTTCTTCCCATAGAGCTTCGCAACTTCGGAATTCGGGTTGAAGACCGCCGGTCCACAGTTTCGTGAGCGCTTCACATGCGCCCGGTGAAATCCTCTTGCCGGAATTCCCGAACCTCGATGGGCGTGTCGGCGACCGCAGGGGGAAGTCCGGCCCCGCTGAACTCGGCCATGACCACCGTGATGTTATCGTTCCCGCCGTTGGCGTTAGCTTGATCGATCAAGGACTGGCACTTGTTGGGCAACGGCTCACTCCCCATCATCACGCGAAGAATCTCGCCGCCCGGAACCATATTATACAGGCCATCGCTGCAAAGCAGTAGGCTATCTCCCTGGTTTACCAGGGCGCACGTGACCTTGACATTGACGTTCTCGCTGCTCCCCACCGCTTGGGTCAGAATGCTCTTGCGGCTGTCCATCTCCGGGTCGCTGGGAACTTCGACGCCGATTTCCTTGAGATAGTTCAAGAACGTCTGATCGCGAGTCAACTGGGTCAACTCAAGGCCGCGATTGAGGTAGGCGCGGGAATCTCCCACTTGCGCCACGAAAAGATAAGGTCCGAATATGGCAGCCGCTGTGGCCGTCGTCCCCATCCCACGATGAGTGGGTTCGTCCAGCGCTCGCTGGTGGATGATCTGGTTGGCATATTCGACGGATTCCCGGAGCAGGAGTACAAAGTTCACCTCGTTGACCTGTTCCAGAGACTTGAGGTTCTCATGCAATCGCTTGGGAACGGTGAATGTGCAGATGTGGCTGGCAACTTCTCCACTTGCTTCTCCACCCATGCCGTCAGCCACCATGAACAGTGAGCCAAAACTCCCCAGCGTAAGGGCGGGAAGAGGAGGCGTCCGGCTCACTTCGCCGGTTGTCAGGTTGCAGACGACATAGTTGTCCTCGTTGTTCTTTCGGATGCGGCCCATGTCAGACGCACCACAAACCTTGACCTTGATCGCGTTTTGCATTACCCCTGTCGCTTCGTCCAAAGTGGCCACTCTCCCTCTTTCAGGCTGCGACATTCTCAGCGACGAAACATGATGTCCTGGTAACGGCCTTTTTCCGGATTTGTCCTATCTTCCTTCTTACCACATTTTGTGGGGATTAGGGAATAGGGATTAGGGACTAGGGAACAGGGATTAGGGAAACAGGGATTGGGAATTGGGGATTAGCAAACAGCCAAGAGAGGCCAGGAAATGACTGCTTTCTTCCCAGTTGCTGTTGAGGCTCCGCCCCCTGATCCATCGAGTCCTTGGTCCCTAATCCCTGTTCCCCAATCCCTAGCCCCTAATCCCTAGCCCCTAGTCCGTGTGTTTCGGCCAAGCCGGCCCGAAGGCCGTCCACAATCTCGGCCGAGATGTTTCTGCCGCGATCCAAATCCGCAGGCGGCAGCGAAATGGCCGCGACCTTGGCGTGGCCGCCGCCCCCGTACCGCTCGCAGATGCTGGCCAGATTGGCGGTCTTGGGCGTTGCGTTCCATGGGTTGCTTCCCACGCCGATCTTGATGCGAGCCTCAGAGCGGCTTAGCGCCACACTGTATACGGCGCCTGGAAACAAGTAATAGGGAATGAACTTATTGAAGCCTTCAGAATTCCGGTCTGAGAGGTCGAAGAATAGGACTCCATCCTTGAGCTCGCCGCGGGAGCGGATGATCTCAACAGTCTTGAGGTGGACGGCATAAAGACGCTCAAAAGTCTGCCGCACCTCAGGGATATCCATGATCTCACCGAGCGATTGGGAAATCAGTCTGGGAATCAGCCGCACCGAGAACTGGGGGTCCGTTGTTCCTTCGATGACCAGGGTGAGTTGAGTGGGAGGATCACGCATCTCCACGGCTGTTCGGGTATCAGGGTACTGGGCGCCGTCGATCAGATCGGCCCAATAAACCAGTTCGTCCAGCTCGGGGGCTCGAAAGCCGAATTTCTCCCGGCAGGTGTCGACAATGAATTTAGTGCAAGAGCGATAGTCGGGGCCGTAGAATTTCTTGCCGCTGCGGTCATGGCGAAAATGCTCCGCATCGGCTTCGGTGAGAAAGGCGCTTTGGTGATGGTCAAACCACCAGGTCAGCCGGTCAGAGCTGGAATACTTGAAATCCACAATGACGTTTTCCTGGTCGTCAAACAGGCCTTCGTCGAATAGTTGTCCGGCCCGGTGCACTAACCCGTGATAGCGGAACTCCGCCTTCGGGTCGATGCACTGGCGATAAAACCGGGTGAAAAGGGCCGCTGAGCCGACCCCGTCAAAGCAGCGATCGTGAAAGCAAACAAGAACACCCATAGCACCACACCATGGCTTAAGCCCAGTCGAGTCTGCGCCGGGCCCAAGCCGAAATCGGCCGTAGGATAGCTTGCCGTTCTGCTGGCGATCCTCCGCCGCCGAATTGGCAGCGTAAGACCGCCTCTCGATCAAACTGTGCCACGCACCCGGAGCCCTGAGACGTTATGGGCCCCCTTCCAATTTGTCATGCTCGCTCCGCCTCTGCGGGCCGGCATCGCCAGCCACAAGGCCGAGACGACACTCCAACCGGGACACGACCGTGAAACCTGCTAAATTGCATTCAGCGCGAGAAATTGTCAAGTGAAAAGGGGAGGGGGGCTAGGGGAGTACTTTTGCAATACCACTAACTGGCGGCTCCCTGGGAGCGGCCCTCTGGCCAAATGACACCTCAAGCGGCGACCTATAAAGGCAAGCGTGCTAGACCTCTCGAAGCAGGGGCGCTAACCTTGACCACGCGGAGTGGAGCGGTCGGTGTTTCACACCTCCAGGTCGCTTAACCAGCTTGTTTGGCCGCCAATTCGCCGATAACGGGGAGTTTAAAGCGTTCGTTATTGTAGGCCTTATACATCAGGAACAGCATGCAAGCCAAAAAGGCAAGTGAGACCAGCATGCTTATCATCGCCAGTAGGCCCCACAGGCCGCTGAACGGGTTCCAGAGCATCCCCATGATGATGTAGCCCCAAACGATACGAAAGCCGATCCAGATGGCACTGAGAAAAATGGACTGGAAGGCATGGAAGCGCACGAACTTATCATTCTTGTAAGGTTCGATCACCAGAAAGATAATTCCGGTGATAAAACCCAAGATGTAAGTGAGAAGCCCCGCAACGTTGGAGGACATTGCCGTACTGCTTGTGGCTGGCCCCGCCGCGGCGCCCGCCGCTGGAGCTCCCGGCCCCGCCGCGGCTGAACCTTTTGGAGCGCCACAAGCCGGACAGAAACTCATACCCTCCCCCACTTGCGCCCCGCATTTTGTGCAAAACGCCATTGCTCATTCCCCCCTTCTGAGATGATGTGAGCCCGCCGCGCCGAGGCTCGTCGGAACTGCGTCCACACGCTCGAGCCGAAACAATTGCCAAAACAGGGATTAAACCCTCTACCCAAGGGTGCACCATTACTAGCACAGACTGTTTGCTGATGCAACCGCTTTTATCAACATTCTTGTCAATAGTTGCCATTTGCAACATAGCACGGCCCCGCGCGCCGTCAGCCTTCCGGATGCGCTGGCTGACTGCCCGCAGGATGACGCACCCAGAGACCCTCAGCCGTCCGTCGGCTGACGCGCTTACACCTTCAAAGAACTTCTGAAGCACGACACGGGTGATTAGTGGAAGATGTCCCAGCTAGAGGGAGGAGACTTGTGACTTAGAACTCTCAACTCACGGTGGGCGGTCAGACGCATTGTGCGCGACGCCGGAGAGCCTCGTGTAGCCGCGCGCGAACGTCATCCGGCAGCGGGAAGAGCTTGCCGTCGCAATAAAGGTCGATGGTCTTGCGTGCGGTGTCGAACACAGCGTGGCAGTGGTGGCAGTTGCCGAGGTGAGCTTGAATGGTCTGTTTCAGTTCCTCGTCAAGCTCACCATCCAAATAGTTGGAAAGTTCGTTGACCGCGTTCCTGCATTTCACGAAAGTCATCCTCGCTTGAGAACTTTACTCAGTTCTTCCCGCAATCTCAGGCGGCCCCGGAAAAGCCGCGCCTTCACCGCGCCG
>JBEKLY010000449.1:0-5517 GCA_050010015.1 Terriglobia bacterium | reverse complement strand
GCCCCTCCAGGCGCGGGCGTACGAACTGATCCGTGCGTTCCCAGTAACCGGAAACTGAGCATGGCAGTATCCCTCAAGGAATCAGTAGGATATCCCTCGAAGGCTGTTGGAACTTCGGCCTAGCGGTGTAGCTCTCAATGGAACCGCCGGGACGGTGTGGGGCCCGTTTCTTCAGTGAGCAACGTCCGGACCTTTGTGAGGCGCTACCTTTTTCATCAGGAACATGAAGGGAATCATGATCAGGATGACCACCCCCATCAGCCAGAAATCATCAAGAAAGGCCAGCATGGTGGAATGGCGCATCAACAATCCATAGGCCAGGCCTTGCGCCTGGTGAGCGGCCATGGCAGGGTCCGATCCCCGCGCTGTCAGCATCTGGCTGGCGCCACCCAGCATCGCCCGGTAGGCGGTGTCGAGGGGAGTCATATGGCCCACCAGCACGGCTTGATGGTACTGGGCGCGCCGCGCGAGCATGGTGACCACGCCCGCGATACCCACGCTTCCGCCGATGTTGCGCGCCAGATTGATGATCCCGGTGGCGTTGTTGATCTTCTCTTTGGGTATGAAGTAGAAGGCCATAACGTTGATGGGCACGAAGAGGAAGGCCATTCCGGCCGATTGATAAATCCGGGCGGTCATCGCAGTGCGAAAATCCACCTCAAGGTTGAAGGACGCCATGTGAAAGAGCGAGAGCGACAGGACCGCCAGGCCAAACACCACCAGCCAGCGCGACTCGATATGAGTCAGCAGCTTTCCCACCACCGGCAGCAGAATAACCACCAGGATTCCTCCCGGGGAAAGCACCAGCCCGCTCAGAAGCGCCGTGTACCCCAGCAGAGTCTGGAGGAAAATCGGAAGCAGTGCGGTGCTGCCGTAGAGCACCAGCCCCAGCATAAACATCGTCATGGTAGCGATAAGAAAATTGCGCTCCTTGAGAAGGTGGAAATCCACCGCCGGGTCCTTCTGGCTGAGTTCCCAGAGGACGGCGCCCACGAGGCCTACCACCGTCACCACGGCGCACCAGATGATAAAGTTCGAGCCGAACCAATCTTCGCGCTCGCCCTTATCGAGGACTACCTGGAGGAAGCCCAATCCGACACTCAACAGGCCGATGCCGATGTAATCAATCCGGGCCCCCTCGCGAAGGCTTTTCCGCACCAGGTAGGGCGGATCGAAGACAAAGAAAAGCGTAAGCACGAGCGAGATGATGCCAACTGGGATGTTGATGAGGAAAATCCAGCGCCAACTGTAGCTGTCGGTGATCCAGCCGCCCAGGGTGGGGCCGATGATGGGCGCGAGTACCACGCCCATGCCGAAGACCGCCATGGCCATGCCGCGCTTCTCTTTCGGGAAGCTCTCCAGCAGGATCGCTTGCGAGATGGGTTGCAATGCGCCGCCGCCTGCGCCTTGCAGAATCCGGAAGAAGACCAGCAGGGGAAGGCTGGGAGCAAGCCCGCAGAGCAGGGAACTCAGCGTAAAGATGACCACGCACACCATGTAGAATCGCTTGCGTCCGAAGATCGAGGAGAACCAGCCGGTGAGCGGCAACACGATGGCATTGGACACCAGGTAGGAGGTAAGAACCCACGTGCTTTCGTCGACCCCGGCGGAAAGATTGCCGGCGATGTGCGGCAAGGCCACGTTGGCCACACTGGTGTCCAGAACTTCCATGAAAATCGCCAGCATGACGGTGAAGGCGATCAACCAGGGATGCGTTTCACCGTTTTGCCGCGCTCGAGCTAGAAGAGTTCGCATATGAAGACCATGGGCGGCTGAGACCCGGTCACGAAGACCTGCAATTCTTTAGATCGGCACAACACCCAGCTAAGGCTACCCCAAAGGTCGGTCGAGTGGTAGAGACGAATTGTCATGCAAGCTGTGCTGCCTGGACTTGCCAATCGAGAGCCAAGCAAGTAATCTTGAGTCTATGAACATCGAGCGACTGAAAAGGATTACTGTGGAACAGGGGAAATGCGGAGGGCGGCCCTGCATTCGAGGCTTGCGGATGCGTGTCTCGGACATCCTCGACCTTTTGGCCGCGGGTGCTTCGTTCGAAGAAATCCTTGCAGACTACCCGTCGCTCGAAAGGGACGACATCGTCGCCGCGATCGAATACGCGGCGCATCAAACCGACCACGCGGTCCTCCAAGCGTCGTGAAGCTCCTCGTTGACAATCAGTTGCCTGTTGCTCTGGCCCGACATTTGACTTCCCTCGGTCATGACTGCGAGCATGTGGCGGCCGTTGACTTAGATGCAGCCTCCGACGTGGAGATCTGGCAGTACGCCTGCCAGCGTGGCGCCGTGGTGGTGTCCAAAGATGAGGACTTTCTCTACCTTGCCAGCCGCCCGGGAAGCGGCGCATGTTTGTTGTGGGTGCGCTTGGGTAATTGTCGCACCCGCGCTCTGATCGAGGCCTTCGAACGACTGTGGCCGCAGATCGAGCGGGCTCTGCTGAGCGGGGAACGCGTAGTCGAGGTTCGATGAAACACCGCGCTCCGTCCTCTCTGCGTTTGCAACTCATCAAACAACGCGGCTAGATTTTCTCGGAGGCTGATTGTGATACAAAGAGACATGGCCCTGCTTTTTGCAGCAACCCTGTTCACCTCGGGCGCCGCGGCGCAGCCCGCGCCGGATCCGCCCGTCTTGTCTAACGCTGAGATTCGAAAGATTCTCGTTGAGCGCATCGACGCCTCGCACCAGAGTGTGGGAATTGTGGTGGGAATTATCGAGCCCAAAGGACGCCGGATTGTGGCTTACGGCGCCGCAAATCAGGGCGATACCCGGCCCCTCAACGGCGACACGGTCTTCGAAATCGGCTCAGCGACCAAGGTGTTCACTTCGCTGCTGCTCGCGGACATGGTTCAGCGTGGCGCAGTCAAGCTGTCGGACCCGGTGGCCAAGTGTCTGCCTGCCGAGGTCAAGGTGCCGGAACGCGGCGGGCGCGTTATCACCCTGCTGGACCTCTCCACGCACACGTCGGGCCTGCCGCGCCTACCTGCCAATCTCAGGCCCAAAGATTCGGCTAACCCGTATGTGGATTACACGGCGGAGCAACTCTACCGGTTTCTTTCGAGCTACGAATTGCCTCGCGACATAGGCTCCGAGTTCGAATATTCGAATCTGGGAGCCGGGCTTTTGGGATTTGCCTTGGCTCGGCGCGCCGGCACGGGCTACGAGGAGTTGGTACGTAAGCGCATCACCGGGCCGCTGGGGATGAAGAGCACGGGTATTACCCTGACGCCGGAAATGAAGGAACGTCTCGCAGTGGGGCATAATCCCGATCTGAAAGCGGTGCCCAATTGGGATTTTGATGCACTCGCCGGTTGCGGCGCCCTGCGGTCGGATGCCAACGACCTGCTCACATTTCTTGCGGCCAACCTGGGCTACATCAAGTCGCCCTTGGCGCCCGCCATGGCTTCGATGCGCGCGGTGCGCCGTGCGACGGGGTCGGCCAGTCTGGGCGAGATCGGTCTCGGGTGGTTGATGGTCAAGCCTTCGAGCTACGAAATCGTCTGGCACAATGGCGGGACGGGAGGCTACCGGTCGTTCATAGGATTCGTGCCCAGCACCCGCGTTGGAGTGGTCGTCCTGTCCAACACGTTCACAGCAACGGGCGTCGACGACGTCGGGATGCACCTGTTGGACTCGCATGCGCCGCTGATGCCGCCCCCGAAAGAGCACAAGGAGATTGCCGTCGATCCGAAGCTCTTCGACGCCTACGTGGGCCAATATCAACTGGCGCCGAATTTCATTCTCACCATCACGCGCGAGGGAGATAAGCTCTTCGTTCAGGCCACCGGCCAGCCCAAGTTGCAGATTTTTCCAGAAAGCGCGCTCGAGTTTTTCCTCAAGGTCGTCGATGCCCAGATCACCTTCGAAACCGACAGCACCGGCCGCGCCTCAAGCTTCGTCCTGCACCAGAACGGCAAGAATATGCCAGGGAAGCGGATTCAATGACCGCTACGCTTGCCAATCCCCAGCCGAGCAAGTAATCTTGAAGTGTGAACCACGAGGATGAAATGACACCGGCGGAGATCGACTTCAGCACCGGAGTCCGTGGACTCCACCATATCCCTCCGGGCGCAAGAGTCTTTTTGCCCGCCTCCATAGAGCGCAGCGTATGGGAATACTTCTCCGCCAAGGCGGAACAAAATGGCGTTGAGCTGTCGGAACTTCTCTCCGACGTTTTGAAGCGCGATATCGAAATCAACGAAGCATTGAAGTAGTCGAACGGCCGCAGCGACTGCCTCAGCGGCGAGTCGCCTTATTGACTCGACAGCCCTCTCTCTTGGGGAGGGGGTGTCACGCCGCGGCGCTCTCATCAACCGGAGCTTGACGGGTGAGGGGGTGTCGTGCTCCGGTTTCTGACTCCTCCCCCAACGGTTGCCCACTCGAGAGTGCCCCGTCGGGACATCCGAGACCCCGCACCGCGGGGTTTCGGCCCTCCGCTAACGAGGGGAGCCAAGCGCACTATGGATGAGGCTTGGGGTTCCAGAAATCGGGCGCCAGGGACGCGATAGCCTCCGGCACGCTGCTCAGTTCCGGCACAACGCGAAAGAGAACGTATTCGACGCCCGCTACCGTGTCGGCGTTTGCCTTTTGGAATTTCTCCAGGCCCTCATCTCCCAGTATCGACCCCATGGAAGGCGCGCGATCCAGTTCGGCCAGGGAAGTCATCAGCCGTGAGATGTGATACGTAAAGGGGCTGCCGCCTGCCGCCACCTGTGACACCCAACGCATCCCGGCCATGTTGCTCTTTTGCGCGGCAGCATTGATTTCTTTCAGCTCTGCTTCAAACTCGGCTTCGTGCCCTGGACGCACACGCACGATAACACTCCGAATCCAGTGGGTCTTAGCGATGACCTGCGCGTAAGCAGCCAGGTCGGGAGGAGGGTTATAGGAGAGGTCCCAGCGGCGCTGGCGAATCTCAGCACGCGAACTCTCCAATGTGCTGCCGAATTGTTGAAACAGCGCCTGCGCACCTACCTCGCCATAGGCTTTGACGATCGCACCACCGAAAACCGCGGAACTCTTCTCGACATCGCCGAAGGCCGCTCGCGAGCTGCTGAAAATCACTGTATTCTGCTCGCCATATCCGACCTCGAGGGCAATCCAGTTGTCGCCGTTGTTGCGGCGATTCGCCTCGGCGATCTTCTTGCCAACTGCATCGAATTCCGCTCGCTTGTCCGGCTTGACTCTGGCAACGTACACATCCAAGTATCCACCCTGCTGGCCCAATCCCGCCGCGGCCGTAACCACGAAGAACAGCAGTACACCGCACACTTTCCGCAACATTCTCCCCTCCATAATGAACAGTTGTAATTGGATATCTGAAACTACCCGTCTCTTTTCACTGTACCGGTGAAGGAACAGCTTGTCAATGCAGGGAGGCGCACCCCCAGGGTGAATTCGTTCCGGTGCCCTAATGCTATAAGTCTTAAGCGGTTGTAATTTCTTCTGGACAATTCCTCCGCGGCGTTGTATTGTTCCCCGATGAAGCACCTGGAAGCTTGAAGG
>JBEKLY010000448.1:0-6312 GCA_050010015.1 Terriglobia bacterium | reverse complement strand
CCCGTGCTGCCGGGCGACCAACTCCGGGTGGAAATGCAGTTGCTTAACCGGCGCAACAACTTTGGCAAAATGCACGGTCAAGCGACCGTAGAAGGGAAGTTGGCGGCGGAAGCGACGGTGGCATTTGCGATCTCGGACCGCCCCGGTCAATCCGGCCAGGCAAGTCAAGGTCTGCTCGGTCAATCACGTCAATGAAAGCCCATCCCACAGCAATCATCCATCCCAACGCCAAGCTGGCCTGCAGCGTGACGGTAGGGCCCTATTCCCTGATCGGAGAAAGCGTCGAACTGGGAGAAGACTGCGAGGTCATGTCGCATTGTGTGCTGGAAGGAAACACACGATTCGGCAAGGGCAATCGTATTTTCCCCTGGGCCTGCGTTGGACTCGCTCCGCAGGATTTGAAATACCACGGCGAGCCAACTCAGGTAGAGATCGGCGACGGCAACACGCTGCGCGAATTCATCACCGTTCACCGCGCCACAGAGGCGGGAGACGGGGTGACGCGAATCGGCAGCCACAACCTCCTGATGGCCTATGTCCACATCGCGCACAATTGCCACCTGGGAAGCCACATCATTATGGCCAACGGGGCTTCGCTGGCCGGCCATGTCGAGATTCAGGATTACGCCTCGGTGGGCGCATTTTGCGGCATTCACCAGTTCTGCCGCATCGGCACGTACAGTTTCCTGGGCAGTTACAGTGTTGTGAACCAGGACATCCTACCTTACTCAAAAACTTCCGCCCCCCGCCCGCTGAACGTTCTTGGCGCCAACCGCTTTGGGCTCGAGCGGCGCGGTCTGAGCGCCGATGACCTGAAGGAACTGGAGCGAGCCTTCCGCCTGCTGTCGAGATCCAAGCTCAATACTACGCAGGCGCTCGAGGCGATCGACGCCGCCGGTCTCAAGTCCGACCATGTCCGCGCCTTGGTGGAATTCATCCGAACCTCTGAGCGTGGTGTGGCCAAATGATCGAAGCTCGAAATTCGAAAATCGAAGTTCGAATTGGATGATCGTAACTCGCGCATGGGAAGGTGTGAACGAACCAAGAATGTGTCATCCTGAGCGCAGACGTCATGATCCTTCGGCTCACTACCGTACATGAAGACCGTGTCATTCTGAGCGAAGCGAAGAATCTCGCTCTGCTTCGGATCGGGCCGAGGAGCAAAGACCAGGGCGAGATTCTTCGCTTCGCTCAGAATGACAGCGCATTTTCATGGCAGCGAAGCATCTCTGTAGTTGTTCGCAAATCGTTCAACCACAGGAAACTGCGGAGATCCTTCGCTGCGCTCAGGATGACATCCGCTTGGTTTTTTCGCAGCTTCTGGCTCGTAGGAACATCGTCGGGAATTTCCGAGTTTCGATCTTCCATTTTCGAGTTTCGAATTTTGAGTTTCGTTCATGAATGATCGTTATGCCATCATTGCGGGGAACGGCCACTTTCCGTTCCTGGTGCTGGAAGCGGCGCGGGACCAGGGCATCGATCCGCTGGTGGTGGGAATCAAGGAAGAAGCCTCGCCGGAACTTGCCTCCGTGGCGAGCGCCATCCACTGGCTGAGCCTGGGTGAAGTCTCAAAGCTTCTGGATTTGCTGGCGGCCGAGCGCATCGGCAAACTGGTCCTGGCCGGACAGGTGAAGCACGCGCAACTCTTCAGTTCCATCAAACCGGACGGACTGGTGAGCCGCGTCCTCAAAAGTCTGCCGCGCAAGAACACGAATTCCCTGATCGGAATATTCGTGCGCATGGTCGAAAGCCGGGGCATCCAGGTGGTGGATTCGACGCTATTCCTGAAGCCATTGCTTCCAGACGCCGGTCCGCTCACCCACCGCGCGCCGGATACGGAGGAAGAATCCGACATCGAGTATGGCCGGGAAATTGCCAAAAAGATTGCCGGCCTCGACATCGGCCAGACGATCGTAGTGTCCGGGCGGGCTTGCGTGGCCGTCGAGGCCATGGAAGGTACCGACGCGGTGATCGAACGGGCGGCCGGCCTCAGTAACGGACGGGCGCTGGTAGTCGTCAAAGTAAGTAAGCCCTGCCAGGACATGCGCTTTGATGTCCCCGTAGTGGGGCGGAAGACGATCCAGGTGATGAGAAGGTCAAACGCCCGCGTGCTGGCCGTAGACGCAGGCAAGACCCTGCTGTTTGAGCGCTCGGCCCTCATCAAAGAAGCCGACGAGGCTGGCATCGCCATCGTCGGGATGAAAGAATGAGAAAGCGGAAAATGGAAATTGGAAACTGGGGAGTCTGTCCTGAAGGGCCACCCTCTATTTTCTGGCGTCCTGGGTCAGAAGCTCGATAAGAAGGTCTTTCTCATGCGCGACCGCTTTTTAGAGCCCCGTCAGGGGCGGCATAGAGTAGCCCAGGGCGTAAGCCCTGGGTTGAATGGCCCTCAACCCGCCTTCGGCGCCCCTCTCCCGCCGGGCGGGAGAGGGGACGGGGGTGAGGGTGGGCCCTCGCGACCCACGGCTTGCGCCGTGGGCTACATTCTGCCGCCCGCTTTGCGGGCTGAAATCTTCGACGAACTTCTAACTCAGGACACTAATTTCTATTTTCCATTTTCCAGTTTCCATTTTCCGAAGGGACTGAGGTGAGCGACAGAGTTGCCGTGGCTGTGATCGGAGTTGGTGAGCACGGCAAGAAGCATGCCCGCGCATTGAGGCAACTCCCGGGAGCGAACCTCGAAGGGGTCTACGACCTTCGTCCGGAAAAGGCCCGGGAAATCGCGGCGGAACTGGGAGTTCGAGCCTTCGCGAGCCTGGACGAGGTTTGGAAAGCGGCCCGCGCCGTGAGCGTGGTTATTCCTACCACCAGCCACGCCGAAGTGGCGCGCGAGGCTTTCGCCCACGATGTGGATGTACTTCTTGAGAAGCCGATTACTCGGACCGTGGAGGAAGCGGAGGAAGTGACGGCGCTGGCCAAAAGCCGTGGCCGCATCTTGCAGGTCGGACACCTCGAGAGGTTCAATCCGGGGGTAGTAGCCGCCAAAGCCATCACCCGGCGGCCGCTGTTTTTTGAGATTCATCGCCTGTGCGCGTTCAGCCCGCGCAGCCTTGATGTAGACGTGGTATTCGACCTGATGATTCACGACCTCGATCTGCTCCTCTGGATGCTCGATTCGGAGCCCTGCGAAGTTCGCGCGGTGGGGCTGCCGGTGCTTTCCGACAAAGTGGATATAGCCAATGCGCGGGTAGAGTTTGAATGCGGCACGGTGGCGAACATTACCGCCAGCCGCGCCAGTACGGAACCGATACGAAAGTTCCGTTATTTTCAACCCTACGATTATGTTTCCATTGATTTTACGCGGCGCGATGCAACGCTTTTGCGGGTGGATAACAGCGGCCCCACTCCCCGCATCAGTTTTCAAAAGCTCGAAACCAAGCCAGCGGACCCGTTGCAGGCGGAGCTCGAAGCTTTTCTCGATTCGGTTCGGACCCGCTCCGCTCCTCTGGTCGGGGGCCTCGAGGGCGGGAGAGCTCTTGCGTTGGCCGAACAGGTCATGAATTGCATCGAAGAACATGCGGGCAAGGTGAATGTGCGCCTGACGCGGCCGGTCGGCCAAAGCGGAGAGATGTAGTTAGATTTGTGACGCGGCCACCATCCCCAGCCCCTCCTCAGCGAGGAGGGGAGCGGAGTTCCCCTCCTTGGTAAGGAGGGGGCAGGGGGTGGTTGTGGCAGTGAGTGAGCCGGGACGACCTCGAAATTCCTTGTTATGATGTTCCGGCAACGAGTTTCGAATTTCGATTTTCGAGTTTCGCTTTTTTTATGCCAGTAGTCGACTTCAAGGGAGAAAAGACGAGCGCCGAGTCCGTGCCGGCGGCGAGTCCCCCTGCGCCCGAGCCGGAGTTCCACGTTACGTTTGTGGATACCGCACTCCCCCCGGTCTCGCTTTTCCGGCAGATTCGGGACAGGCTTCGCCAACCGAAGAACCAAGTTCCGAAGGTATACCCACCCAGCCAGGGTTCCCCCGTACCCGGCGCTGAATTCCACGCCACCTTCGTGGATACGACCCTTGCGCCGATTTCACTTTTCCGGCAAATTCGCCAGAGGTTTCGCGAGCCGAAAGTTCAGTTGCAGAGCGAGTACTACAAGCGTGGCGCAGATGCCGACTCGGCCGCGAATTCCGTCGTATCCGGGGGTGAGTTCCACGCCACGTTTGTGGAACGCACGCTTCCGCCCGTCTCTCTGTTCCGCCAGATTGCAGAGGGGCTCCACGAACCGAAGACTCCGGGTCCAATCAGGCCGGGGCACGTCACCTTGCCGCCGACGGAAGTCCCGGACTACGTTCCGGAAGACCCCAACCAGCTCAATCTGTTTGCGAGTCCGCAGACAGCTTCTCCGCTTGAGGCAAAGTTCGTAGGTATGCCGGAAGGCTGGCAGGACTATCACGTGGTGATGGTCGTCGATCCGGAGGTCGTAAAGTGGCGGCGGCGGACGATGTACCTGTCTTCGCTGATCTTACACGGATTACTGGTGCTGCTTCTCGTCTTCTCGCCTGACTTGCTGCGGCGCGGACGGATGCTGGTTGGACTGCCCGTGGAAGTGGCGCCCAAGAAGGACTATTCGTTTCTTGTGCTCCCTCCGGACGTCCTGCGCAAATTGACTGAGCCGCCTCCGGAGAATTCACCGCTTTCAGATCGAGACCGCAGGGCGCAAGGCCGTTCGCCTGTCATTAACCCCAGGGGCCTTCCGATGCCCTACTCCCGCGGCAACACGCCATTGCCGGAAATTGCCGGCGGTAAACCTGCCGCTCCTCCTCCCACCCCGCCGCCTGCGGCGGGCGGTAATCCCGCACCTGCTGCTCCCGGCCCGCCGGCCAATCAGCCGCCCAACCCGGAGTCCCAACCCCAAGTCGCCAAGAATGACGGGTTGCGCCTGGAAGACGCCAAGCCTCCTTCAGGAGGTGGCGGCCAAGGCTTGAACCTTCCGAACCTTACTCCAGGCCAAGCCATCCAGCAGTCACTGCAATCCGCGGCGCGCGGGCGTTCGGTTGGTGGTGGAACAGGCAGCAGTTCAGGGTATGGCCAAGGCAACGGGCAGTTTCAGAACCTCGAGCCGAACTTCTCCACGGAAGGGCCGCTCATCCTTTCCGACACACGCGGCGTAGATTTCGGCCCGTATTTGGCGCGGGTCGTCTACGCCGTGCGACGGAATTGGTATTCGGTGATGCCGGAAACAGCGCGCTTGGGCGAGAAAGGACGGGTAGGCATTGTCTTCGAGATCCTCAAGGACGGCTCCGTGCCGCAATTGCGACTGGTAGCCTCCTCCGGCTCCGACCCGCTCGACCGAGCAGCCCTCACCGGCATCCGCGCCTCCGTTCCCTTCCCACCCCTGCCGGAAGAGTTCACCGGCAATCATCTGGTTCTGCAGTTTATTTTCCTCTATAACGTTCCGCCCGGCCAGTAAGTGCGGCCGAAGAGTCAACAGTCAAGGACTCGAAAACCTGTTTCAAGACCTTCTGTACGCGGTTACAACGGGGCTAGTCCGAAGTTCCCCTGACAATTAGGCCGAACCTCCGGGTCAACCCTTGATTACTCCTCCGCGAAGGCTGGCGGGAGGGCCAGAAAACTCGCAAACGGACCTTGGCCAATCTCTCCGCTTGGCCGCAACCCCAGATCGAAACCTTGCGCCGCCTGCTGCGCGGCGAGACGCTGGTCTCCCCCAAGGATCTGTTGAACACTTCTCATACCTCTCCCCACGGCCACGTCGAAGCTATCCTGGCGATGATCCGCAAACTCGACCTGGACGCCCTGATCTGCTCCAAGCGCTGCCCCGAACGCGACAGCGGCTGATCTCGCCCTCCTCCAAATTGGCGACCACCCGGGAGTGGTGTACCACCACCTTGGCGGAAGAGTTGGGGGTGCAGGAGGCCAGCGAAGATGACCTTTACGCCGCCATGGACTGGTTGCTGGAACGGCAGGAACGCATCGAGAAGAAGTTGGCCGCACGTCATCTTGGGGAAGGCAGCTTGGTGCTTTACGATGTAACCAGCAGTTCCTATGAGGGCCGCACCTGCCCGCTGGTGCAGTTTGGTCACAATCGGGATGAAGACAAGCTACCGATCATCGTCTACGGGGTGATGACGGACGAGGCGGGGCGTCCGGTGGCCGTACAGGTTTATGCGGGCAACACCGGCGACCCCAGCACCGTGGGCGATCAGGTGGAGAAGTTGCGCCAGCGCTTTGGGCTCGGGCGGGTGGTGCTGGTGGGGGACCGCGGCATGCTGACCCCGCCGCAGATCAACAAACTTCGCCAGCATCCTGGCATGGGCTGGATCACGGCGCTGACCAGCGGAGCGATTCGAGAATTAGTGCA
>JBEKLY010000447.1:0-5625 GCA_050010015.1 Terriglobia bacterium | reverse complement strand
GACCAGCGGCGGATGCTCGGGATTCAAGCCGAAGTCGCCCGTCTTCCACATCCGGTAGCCGGCGTACATGTGGTCTTCTTCATCGAAGGTCAACGACTCGCGGTGCAGAACAATCACCATCTCCAACAGTTGCACGGCAATCAATGCGATCACGGCCGTGATCACCCAAGTTCTTGTTTTCAGCAAGGTAATGTAACCTCAGTCCGGGATGGTATCAGCCGGTCGCAGTAGGGACTCCAGAGGTCAAGCACCCCCCCCGCACAGATCCGTAGGGGCGCCCGTTATCGACCGGAATCTCCGTTTTCAGTTTTCGCCTTATCAGTAATGTACACCCAAGCGCCTCTCAATTCAATATCGAGTCGGCCTTTCGATGTGGGGTGCGTTCTTGCCCTGAAACCAGAAAGCCTGACGAGAAGAGACGCGGAGCAGGTTAATGCGAGTTTCTTTCAATATCAAGCAGCTGGTATTTAGTCTGTTTTCAGTAGGGTTACCTCCCCTGAAAATACTCACAGAAAACGGATCAAGGGAAATCCGTCCAGGCGCGGCCAGCACGCCGTGGCCAACGCCGTTTTCGCCGCCACAGGGGTGCGCTTGCGCCGCCTGCCGATCGACATACAGCTGCTTCGTGAAGCTTGAGGACGCCTTAGACTCTTAGCCTTTACTTAGTTTCTGCTTCCGGGGCGCAACGGATAATATGGCTCGTGTCGCTGGCGATCAGTGGAGTACCACCCGCCTCCGCGGGCAAATCAACTTTGGACATGATGACGGTAGCGGCGTGCCTCCTCCAGATTGACTACGTGCTTTTGCCGCCGGGGTATGGGGTATGAGAAAATCCCACAGTCAAGACTGGTCGCCCGCCATTAAGATTCGCGGACTTTCAGCCGCGGCGACAGCGATGCTGCCGGCTCGCAAATTTCACTGGAGGTTAATTCAACGTAGATGAATCGTCGAGAGTTTTTGGCCAGTTCGGGTTTAGAGCTAAGCATGGCATGGAAATGTTCACAGAGCGCGACCGTGAATACGATGGGCCAAACGCCGTCGGTCCGGTTGAATGTAGATCCGGAGCAGGTGTTCGGCGTGATCCCACCGGACTTCGTGGGGCTTGGGTACGAGATTTCTTCCGTAGCCAGAGTGGGTCTGCTCAGCGGGAGAAATCGTGCCTATGTCCAATTGGTCCGAGCCCTCGGGACGCAGGGCACGATCCGAGTGGGCGGGAACACTCTGGATTATTCGACATTTTCGCCCCAGGGACGGGCGGTGTCAGCGCCGGAGCCGCAGGCGACGCTGGTGAATGCATCGGTGATTGAGGACCTGGGAGAGTTTCTGGATGCTACGGGCTGGAAACTGATCTGGGGCCTGAACCTTGGGCGCGGCACGCCGCAACAGGCGGTTGAAGAAGCGCAGGCGGTAGCCGCGTCTGCCAATGGCAAGCTGCTGGCGCTGGAAGTTGGAAACGAGCCCGACCTCTTCGACCAGGCGCACCGACCGCAGGGTTACGGGTATGAACAGTTTCTCGAGGAGTATCGGCGCTACCGGGATGCAGTACGTGCGAAGCTGCCTGATGTTCCGTTTGCCGGGCCCGATGTCGCCGTCAAGACCGATTGGGTCACCCGGTTTGCAGCCGATGAGGGCAGGGACATCAAGCTGCTCACGCACCACTACTACGCGGAAGGGCCACCGAAGAATCCAGCGAGCACGATCGAGAACCTGCTCAGGGGAGACGAGAAGCTGACCCGAATCCTGGCACAATGCCGGTCCGCTTCACGATTGGCAAACTTGCCGTATCGAATCTGCGAGACGAACTCCTGCTTCGGCGGGGGAAAACCGGGGGTGAGTGATACGTTTGCTTCGGCCCTGTGGGGTTTGGACTTTCTGTTCACTCTCGCTGCCGCCGATGCAAGCGGGGTTAATCTGGAAACCGGCGTGAATCAACACGGTTTTGTCAGCTCGTATTCACCCATTGGTGACGACGAGCATGGTAACTATTCCGCGAAGCCCCTCTACTACGGTGTGCTGGCGTTTGCACAGGCAAGCCGGGGGCGGCGGGTGAAGGTGCAATACGACGCGGGGAACTTGAATGTGAAAGCGTACGCGGTGCTTGGCGAGGACAAGCGTTTGTCGGTGACTTTGATCAACAAGGAAGCCTCGCAGGGTGTGGAAGTGAGCATTGTTGGCACACGGGCCTTCGCGGGTGGTAGTTTGTTGCGTTTGGCGGCCCCCTCGCTTGAAAGCAAGGGAGAAGTGACCTTGGGGGGTGCCGCAGTAGCCGCGGATGGCCAGTGGGCGGCAAACCGCCGCGAGCAATTAGCAACTCCGCGCGGCAAGTGTGTAATTGAAGTCCCCGCTGCCAGTGCGGCGTTCGTGACCTTAGTGGGCTAGTCGCGAACTGCCTCAAAGTGAGCGCAGCAAATACGCCCGCGATCACCGCCACCATGATAGAGATCCAGAGTGGAACACCAATGCGACCCGCCTCATTGCTTCTAACGCTCGGAGTAAGCCTTGAGACGCCATTGTTAGCCTTTCTGTTTTCTCTTCATCAGGCTCCGTAGCCTCCCTCCCCACGTCGGCTTTTGGAATGCACCTTCTTCTGCAAACGACAGTGCGGCCGCGGTGTAAGTGACTCTGTATTTGCATATGGGACAGGCGACTATCAGGTCTCCTGACTCCTCCGGCAGTGAAAGCCGCGTTCCATCTTGTGGGCAGGTGATGATGCCGAACAAGTGCGGGGACGGGGGCGGAAAGCGGTCCGTGCCCTGGGGGTGACAGGCACCGTGGACTTGGCCACCCAAACCCTCGATTTGCGCGCTGACGCCGTGCTCTCGAAGGCCTTCACCGATAAGCTGGTCAGCGTAAGTGGCGTTACTGGGCTCACGCCGTGGCCAATATCAATGCCCTGTGTTACGTGCTGGACTTTGCGCAGAACAATCCTACTGTGGAATCTCTCGCTCAGGTGTATGCGCCCTTCCTGGACGTCCTCCGCAGCGCTCACCCGGAGACTCCGGTGCTGGTCATCACTCCGATCTATGCCGCGCACGAATCCTGGTCGCGCGACGCGCGGCTGGAGGGAATGCGGGAATTGATCCGCCGCGAGGCCGCCCGACGGATCGCGGCCGGCGACCGCCACATCGAAATCGTCGAGGGCACGGACCTGCTGGGACCCTCGCGGGGCGACGGCTTGGTGGACGGCACCCATCCCAGCGACCTCGGGTTCCAGTGGATGGCCGAGGGCCTGGCAGGCCGCCTGGCCAAGATGCTCGGCCTCCCGGATGAGCGTTGATCCGGCTGCCAGTTTCACGGCGGGAAGGCCTGCGCATCGGTGCGCCAGTCGCATTGGCCTAATTGGAAATCCTAATCTCCGTGGTTTCTGCATTCATCTGAATCCGATGAGCGCAGGCTGGCTCGCCGCCCGCAAGACTGGCCGTGGTCGAGCGTCCATGACTATCACGCGAGCCTGAATTGTGCACCGACGACCCCCAGCGGCCTTTCCGTCGACCGCATTCTGCTGACCGCCGATGCACACACCCGGATTTAGAAGAGCCGCAGAGAAAGCTCAACTGTCGCTACATCTGGTTTAGCTAGCGCAGCCAATTCTCACGAGCAAGGTCGCGAATGCGGGCGAATTCCTTTTCGTTGTCGGTCACGATTGTAGAACCAAGTGCCAGCGCGTGAGCCGCGATCAGCATGTCATTGGCGCCAATGGGTGTGCCCGCCTCCTCAAGACCGGCGCGTAAGGTTGCATAGATGGCGTCTGCCGGGGGCTCAAAGGGCAGAACTTCAAGGACGCTGAGCACTGCCTCAAGCTGTGCCGAGAGCCGCGCGGAGCCTTTCTTTGCGGCTCCGTAACGCAATTCCGCGACAACGATGATGCTGGTCGAAACTCGTGCTTCGCCCACCTTGCGGATGCGCTGGGCCACCTTTCCCTGAGGATTGCGGACGAGATCGGAAACGACGTTCGTGTCCAGCAGGTAGCGCATCAGAGATCGACCGGATCGGGAGGCAGGTCGCGGATGGGAGGAAAATCCTCGCTGAGCGGCGACAAGGTCTCGAGCAGCGCCAGTAGCGACTTCGGGGGAGCAGGCTCAACAATCAGCCGGCTGCCCTCTTTTCGCATGATGGCATCCTCACCGGGCAGTTCGAACTCGCGGGGGATCCGCACCGCCTGATTGCGTCCATTCTTAAAGACCCTGACGCGTCGTTCCGCAACTGGCGCAGTTCTCTTTGGCATATGTCTAAGCATAGGTCAACCATGCCCGGTATGTCAACAGCGAGTAGCGCGGACCACCGCTTCTGTGGTCCGCGGCTTTTTCAAACGAAGAACCCCGGACCGCAAAAACGGCGGTCCGCGCCCGTTCCAAGCGACGGAGTCTGCGCTGGTCGAGGTGCCGTCGGGGTGGTTAACTTAGTTTGTACTTGACAAATGCGGTAACATAAGCTAGAATTGTCTGGTAAGGCCGGACAAGGCGCTCAGGGCCTGCCGGGTACGCTATGCCAGAAAGTCTTCCTTTGTTTTCGTCCGTCGTTCCTGCCTGTGGTTCCTGCTTTCAATTGCAGTCAATAAGTCGGGGAGTCAAAGAGTCGAGCAGTGGCAGCCCAGAGCCGATCACGACCGTCGCGCGCGGGCCGCAGGCCCGAAGGTGGCCGAGGGCTCCCCAACGTCTCGACTCCTCGACTTCTCGACTTGAATTCGACGGAACAAAGCGAGAATGTCTATGAAAACAAACAGTCGAGAAGTTGAGGAGTCGAGGAGTCGAGGAGTTGTGGGGCCAAATCAAGAGGTCGGGTCAGAGGCTGACGGTTTGTCACTCTTCGACTCTCAACTCTCGGCTTCTCGACTTGAATTCGACGGAACAAAGCGAGAATGTCTATGAAAACAAACAGTCGAGAAGTTGAGGAGTCGAGGAGTTGAGGAGTTGCGAAGCCGAACCAAAAATCCTGGGGCCGGACACCGGTGGCTTTTCACTCTTCGACTCTCAACTCTCGACTTCTCGACTTGAATTCGACGGAACAAAGCGAGAATGTCTATGAAAACAAACAGTCGAGGAGTTGAGGAGTCGAGGAGTTGAGGAGTTGCGAAGCCAAACCAAGGAAACTCCCACCCTTTCCGGTGCTTTCGCCGGCTGGGGCGGGACGTGCGGGTGGGTCCCAAAACCGGAGTTAACTCATGCCTAAAGTCCTCGAACTCAGCCGCCGCCAATTCCTGGATGTCACATCGAAAGCGTGCTCGGCAATCGCGGTCGTTGGGCGTGTAGGTTTGGCCACAAAGGCTGCGCCCGCGCAATCGAGTGCGGCAAGCGTAGCTCCTTCGGCGAGTTCGCCGAAGGGTACGTGGCCCCAGGAATATTCGGTCCAGCGGGATGACGCGGCCGGGCGCCTGGTGCTCTCGACTCCTTATTATTCGGTCACGCGCGACCTCAAACGTGGCGGAACGATTGCCGAAATCCGTTATACGCATGGGGAAGAAAGCCGGACGTCCAATCACCCATGCGCAACATGCAGTTCGGACTGCATCTAATATGGTGATTGGCGCTCAGCCCGCAAAGCACCTTGCATGGGCAGGACCCCATCGCCGCGCCGGTGCTACTGAGAGTACCGAGGGGATTTAAGGATGGCAGATTGCGGAATTCT
>JBEKLY010000446.1:0-5668 GCA_050010015.1 Terriglobia bacterium | reverse complement strand
CAGAACGTTGCGGGCACCGACAACTTCATCGAGCCACTCGCAGCAGCCTATGGCGTCGCATTCAAACGTCAGACCCTCGATCCCTCGGAGGATTGCCTGTACCTCAACGTATGGACACCTCAATTACAGCCGGGCGCGCACCTACCTGTCATGGTATGGCTGCACGGAGGCAGCAACAGGGTCGGCAGTGGGACGGAAGCCGCCTACGACGGCGCCATCCTGGCGTCTCACGGTGTCATCGTCGTCACGGTCAACTACCGCCTGGGAGCCATGGGCTTCTTCTCTCATCCCGAGCTGACGGCGGAATCTCCCCACCACAGTTCAGGAAACTACGGCCTTCTTGACCAGATCGCCGCGCTCGAGTGGGTGCAGCAGAATATCGCCGCATTCGGCGGCGACCCGACCAATGTGACACTATTTGGCGAGTCGGCGGGATCCGTCGACGCGACAACGCTGATGGCTTCTCCCCTCACCAAAAGCCTGTTTCGGCGAGTCATTGCGGAGAGCGGTCCTGCGTTCGGGCTCGGACCCGCACGCACCGTTGTTCAGATGCAGCCGCTGGGACTAGCCGTTGGAAAAGAAGCGGCAGGTGGCAAGTCCGGATCCCAACTTCAAGCCCTGAGGGGTTTGCCGGCCACCCAGGTCGCTGACATTGAAGACCGCCTGATTGTTTCGCAGTTCAAGGGCTACGACCCCAACGCCTCGATCGTGGACGGATGGGTCCTCCCCCAGTCGCCGGCAAGAGCCTTTGCCTCGGGGAAGATTGAGCCGGTCGATTTACTCGCGGGCTTGAATGCCAGAGAGTTTGCCGCGTTTCGAGTCGTTGCAGCGGCGGCGGCTAAGAAGTCGCCTCAGCCCGCCGCCAAGCCGGGCTTTGGTGAAACTTTCAAGCAATTCGCGAGTGTGGCGCGCCCTCTTTACGGCAACTGGACAGACCTGACGGTCGCGACGTACACGGTTCGAATTCTCCTTCACGGCAACCCTGCCATCGATCAGGCGGCCAACGACATCCTGGCGGCATGTCCCGTCGGAGCGGAAGCGGCGCTGACAACCAACGCGGGGCGGCGTGCATTTGTCTACTGGTTCGATCGTACGGTTCCCGGAAAGGGTGAGTCGGAGCTCGGCGCCTTCCACGCGCTGGAACTTCCTTGCGTCTTCGGCACGTTTCAGGCTCGCGAGTTCAGTTGGCTGCCGTTCACTTCGACGGACTACAAGCTCTCGCAAATCATTCAGACTTACTGGACGAACTTTGCGAAATTCGGAGATCCTAACGGGCCAGATCTACCGCACTGGACTCCCTGGAACACCGGTCAGGAGCCTTACCTCGTTCTTAGCCAGAGTGGTGATGCCGTTCCACGGCAGAGCTTTTCCCCGGTCTTCTGCCATCTATCTCCGGATCGTTTGAAGCAACAGCTCGCCAATTTCTAGTCGCAACTACCGCGGCCCCAAACGACATGCATGCTCCGCTCACGCCCCTGGGTTACCTGCTCCGCGCGGTGGATCTGTATTGATCGAAGACGGCGGCAATCCGACTGACCCGAAGAATCTCTGGCCAGAGCCGTATAACACGAGGGTCGGCGGAACCATCATGGGCGCTCACCAGAAAGACGTCGTTGAGACTTTTATCCATGACGAAATCTGCTATGACATCCCCAATTCCAAAAGAACCTCATACATACCGGCAATGACATCGATCACCCTGAGGCGGGGCCAGGAGATTCTCGCGGGCGACTGGTATTCTTGCTATGAAGCGATAAAGAGGGGAAAACCGTGCAAGTAAGGAGGGCGCCAAAGCCAACCGACAACCCGACAACAGCCAGAAAGAGTGTGAGGGCCTAACGACCGAGGCCGACTCTCTGCAGGAGGCCCAATTTGGTCAAGACCTGACTCAGGTTTGGGCGTTACCAAAGTACCGTTGCAGCGCTGAGAGGAAAGGACATACTTGCAGGCGTAAGAAGAACTCCTTGAAGGGGTGGCCATCTGGGAGGGTGGCTGCCCCTTTCTTTTTGGATAAACTCCTTTACCGCTCTGCGCCGACCGCTGTGTTGTACGGCTCGGGCCAGAGGTTCCTCGGGTCCGTGGGGTCACCGCCGTCCTCCGGTGGGATGAGGTGGTCTTCCTCGTAGCACGCCATGCTGTCGGAATGCGCCACGCACCGGGTGGTGTCGACCTTTCCCGTGTTTGGGTTGATTAGTTCTGCCCTCGTCTGGTGGACAGTGTCGCCGTACTCCCGGAGCTGCTTTCTCTTCAGCCTGCTCGTGTATCCTGCCGGGGGGCGGATGAGCCTTGTGCTCCAACGGCGGTTGCAGATGGTGTCACCGATGTTCCGCTGGGTGACTTGGGGATTGGCAGCACCGGGCGTCCTCACGGGGTCGGGGTAGATGTCAGCGGGACCGATGCGGCGAACCTGCGCTGGGGGCATGGCCGCCGTGAGCATGCCGATTCCGGCGACAAGGGCGGCGAGCAGGATTCGTACACTCATATGGTCGCATCCTCGGGAAGTGGCACGAGGATACAGCCGGTTGCCTTGGGATGCAACCTACAGTTGGCAAATTTACGGCGGCGGCGACAGAGCGTCGGCAGGAACGGAGACCCCGTCATATTGCCGCCATGCCGTTGCGTCACACCCGTACCTCCGTTCTATGGTGGGCAATTCCATTTCCTGAGATACTCCCGTCGGCAGTTTGCGACAGGAAGGATTGCGGCAGTATGTGCCCCAGGCGGCCCTCCAGCGCCCGTAATAACCTATCCAGTAGCCTGAAAGCCCTACCCTTGCCGGAGCTGTGCAAAAGGAGGCATCGATGAAGATTCTGCTAAGGAATTCGGCCGAAGGACCGTGGCAAAAATTGGAGCCCTTTGAATTCGGCGGCCCCGGGGGCGAGACGAAGTTGGAGCATTTGCTACAGGAATCTCCCGATCTTCTGACCACTGACGGCGGTAAGCCGCCCCTTTTTTTCAAACCACAGGTCGCCATCGGCAATAATGCCGTCGATTTGTTGGGAGTCGATGCAGACGGAAAGATCGTCATGGTGGAATGCAAGCTGGAAGCGAATCGGGAAGCCCGTCGGATGGTCGTGGGCCAGATACTCGAATACGCTGGTCAGCTTCACGGAACGAGCTATGAAGATTTTGAAGAGATGTTGGCGGGCAATTCGGGCCTCTCGTTGGTGGACATGGCGAGGCAGCAAATCTCCGATGACGAATGGTGTGAGGCGGATTTCCGAGCGGGTGTTGAGCGTGGACTAAAATCGGGCGATTTTCGCTTGGTGATCGCCATCACCGGAATGAACGATGAATTTGAAGGAATAATTGGGTACCTGAAAGATAGAGGCGGGGTGCGGCTCGAAGCCCTTGCGTTACAGCAATTCACAGACAAGAAGAGCGGGGTGGCGGCCTTGGTGCCTGAGATGTACGGATTGGCTGGCCGAACGGGCGGCTCAACTTCCACCAACCAGAAGGATTTTCTTTGGGCCTTGGACGAAAATGGCAGGGCCGTCTCCACGAGGGTTCTTGAATTCGCTGAGGCCCATTCGATGCCGGTGCATTGGGGAACAAAAGGATTTTCCCTGAATGTTGACTTGGAGGGAACTCCTGTTGCTGTCTTCTTCTGCTATCCCCCTGCGTCACCATTCAAGCAATGCATTCGCACGTCAGCCGACCTGGTCGGTGGTGTGAGAATGAAGACTCAAGTTCCAGAAGGCGAAATCACGAGACTGTGGAGCAAGATCGAGGCGAACCGTTTATTCCGGCCCTTCGGGCGGGAGTTTAGATGCCCAATTGACCGGGCTTTCACCGATGAGGAAATCAGCACGGTTCTTGCGTGGTGCGAAGAAGCCGCCGCCACAGTCGCCGAATACGGTACGAAGGGGTAGGATTCTTCGTACTGTCAGATTCAGCACCTGATGGTCAGGGTGTCTCGACCTGTCATCAGGGCAAAGTTGAAAAAAACGTCTCATAACATAATCATCAACTTCGTAGTTCGTCAGAATCGTGGTTGCCATTGCGCCCAAGTAGGATCGGAGGAAGTAAACCAACCATGATGAAACCCGAACGGTGCGACAAATGCGGTGCCACGTCCTTCGTTCCGCTTTCGGAACATATATGCGACCCCTCGGCGGTGGCATCTCATGGCAAGAGCGTTTGCATTGACTGCCGCTGGCATGGCTCCAGCAGCGCAGCGGAGCTGGAGGCGATCCCGCCGGGAGGCGCATGCAAGCATTACGACCCGGAATACTGGGAGGCCAAAGGCTGGAAAAGGGGGTGGGGGGACGCCGCCGTGATGGGCCTTCCGGATGCGATTGAAATCCTGCGGCGGGAGGACGACGGTCGGGTCGAGTACCTCATCCTGGGCCGGAAGCTGAGGCGTCCCGTGAAGCTGTGGTTCGACAAGGAGAGCGGCGAAAGCTGGGGTTCGTTCTGACGAGGCACTGGTTCCTGCCTTTTCGAAGTCCACACATGCAAGCCGGTCGAGCTAGCTGGGTGGCGCACGGGGAGCATTGCGGTGGAAGCCACCGCTTCATGTATCCCGCTTGGCATCGTGGAAATAGCGTGACCGAAGGTAGGTGGCGTAGTCCGTATCCTGAATGCTCGGGAACAAGGACTCGAAAAGCGCCTGATATGTTTTGCTCCTGAACCTGACCTCAGCCGACACCGCCACGGAGAACCGCTGCACCTCCGCCCTGTGCTCATCGGCCGCTGCGCTGCCGGGAACGTCGTACCACAGGTACAGAAGCTCGAACCCCTTGTCAGTGAATCTCCGACAAAGCCCAAGGATATGCTTCAATAGCTGGGGAACATCAACGTATTGGTAATTAGCTTGGTCGAAAGTTTCGGCCGCCGACCGGCACGCTGCAAGGCCCGCCCACAGTTCGTCTGACTTGAAATAAGAGGCCGAAAATCCCTTACGGTGGGCGGGATAATAGGGCTCAGTAAACTTGCTCTCGATAGCAGTCGCAGGTCTGTCCCCATTGCAGGACAGCAGAAGGTCGAGGTTTGGGGATGTCCCTTCAAGCCCGGTCGGGAACTTCTGCTCAAACCGCAGATCATCACGGAGGCCTTTGATTCCGCACGCCTGAACGAGTGCAGCCAACGGCCGCCTTCGCCAGTAGTCGAAGACGTTGCAGACCAATGCCGATGAAGAATGCAGAGAGAACATCTTACCGGGCTTGCCACGCCTACCGAACTCATCGCCGTCAGCGGCTTGGAACTCGGACACGGTTTCGAGGTTCAGGGGTGAGACGAGGTTGTCCGAAAGGTTGAGGACCCGGCCGTCTGCCCTATTGTACTGAATCGCACGGCCGTCGGCCCATTCCCTTTGAGCTTTCTGGATGAGTTGTAACGTTTGAGGCTTATCCATGGTGCACAATAATCTCGCAACGCGTACCGCATTTCGGTACTGGTTCAGTTTGCCAGATATGCGAAATTTGGAAAGTCGGGGTTGTATTCCTGTCCTTGGCTAATTGCCAATTTGCCCGGAATTCCGCGAGTTTTCCGTTTCTTGCTACGATACAGATATGCGCGATCTCGCGATCCTTTTCATCCACCTTCTCACCACCGTTGCCCGACTTGCAGGTCGCGGCGGCGTCCGTTCCGTAGTTGCCGAGTCCATCCTCGTCAAGCATCAACTCCTAATCCTCAATCGTTCGCGCCAGCGCGCTCCTAATCTCCG
>JBEKLY010000445.1:0-5679 GCA_050010015.1 Terriglobia bacterium | reverse complement strand
GAGGTTCGGCGGTTGAGCGCCTCCAAGCGGTCAAAAGCGATCTTCGGCGCGCTTTTGTACATTCCGTGAGCTGTGCCGATCGCCGGCGCGAACACTGCCAGAGGCATCTGGCAGAACACCATTGCCTTCTCGGGATCGACCAGGTGTGCGTCCTCCTCGGCCACTTTCAGGTCATCTTCCACACCACCGATTTCGCCGAGTTCGGCCTCCACGCCCACACCGGCGGGTTCCGCCATTTCCAAGACCTTCTTGGTAAGACGGACGTTCTCCTCAAACGGCTTGCTGGACGCGTCAAGCATCACGGAAGTCCAACCGGCTGCGATGCATGACTCGATGACCTCCAACGCCAAACAGTGATCAAGATGCAGAGCCACCGGCACCGGCGAATTGGCGGCCAGTTCGCGCATCCATGAAACGATGGCGGAAGCGCCCCAGAACTTGACGGTCTTCACCGAGGTTTGCACGATGACCGGCGCAGACAATTTCTCTGCTGCCCGCACCACGGCCCGCGCCGAGTTGTAATCCAAAATGTTGAACGCGCCGACCCCATAACCTGCCCGCCGTGCAGCGGCCAGGATCGGCTTCATGGAGACAAGAGGCATAGGATCCACCTTTCAATTGCGATTCAGTACCCGTTTTACAGCACGGACGATATCGACCTCCTGCGGTACGCAGGCGCTTTCAAGGGTCAGGTTGAAGGGGACTGGAGTGACGAGCCCCGCCAGGATTTCAATGGGAGCATCTAAATAATCGAAAGCCTCGGCCTGAATGATTGACGCCAGGTCAGACGCCACCCCGCCACGCCGCACGGCCTCCTGGACAATGACTACATGCTCGGTTTTTCGGACGGACTGGAGGATCAGTTCCTTGTCTAGCGGCACTAGCGTGCGAGGATCGACGACTTCCACCTCAATCCCTTCGGCGGCAAGCTTTTCGGCAGCCGCGAGCGAGCGCGGTACCATGTTCGACCATGCTATGAGAGTGGCATCACCGCCCGTGCGCTTAACCTGGCCTTGCCCCAGTGGAATCACGAAATCATCGCCGTCCGGTACCGGGCCTTCCGTCATGTATAGCAATTTGTGCTCGATGAAGATGACCGGCCAATCATCACGGATGGAAGCCTTGAGCAAGCCCTTGGCATCGGCGGGGGTGGAGGGCATCACCACCTTGAGCCCGGGAATATGATAGAACAGGGCTTCGAGACTTTGCGAATGCTGTGCGGCAAGACCGTTACCGGTACCTCCCTGCGTGCGCACCACCAAGGGCACGCGGCATTGGTCGCCGGTCATGAATCGCACTTTGGCGGCTTGGTTTACAAGCTGATCCATAACGAGCATGGCAAAGTCGATGAAAAGAAGCTCCACCACCGGTCGCATCCCGGTCAGCGCCGCGCCGATGGCCGCCCCGGTGAAACTGGCCTCGCAGAGTGGAGTGTCGATTACGCGAAGTTTGCCAAATTCAGCCAGCAGGTTCTGAGTTACTTTGTAGGATCCCCCCCGTTCGGCAATGCCCTCTCCCATGATGAACACGGAGGGGTCCCGCCGCATCTCTTCGGCCAAAGCCTCGTTGAGCGCGGTACGATACTGGACCTCGTGCCGGCCGGCGGGCGTGGACGCCTCAGGCGATGTGGTGGTTGGTTTATTCATGAATAGATGCTGGTCTCCTGTAGAAAATCCTGCACCTCAGTCCCAGGGCTTTCCTGGGCGAATGCGACCGCATCCTCCATAGCCCGTTCCACTTCGGCTTCGATCGCCGCAACCTCCTCGCTGCTGGCCCCACCCAGTTCTACAAGGAACTGACTGCCCCGCAGGCAAGGATCGATCTTGCGGTAATGCTCCTTTTGCTCTTCCAACATGTACGTGCCCGGATCGTTCACATGATGTCCGGCATGCCGGTAAGTCAACGCTTCGATAACAAACGGCCCCTTGCCTTCGCGGCAGCGACGCACGTAATCGACCGTGGTTTCGTAAACCTCCAGGACGTGGTTGCCGTCGACCCTCTTAGCATCCACTCCATAGCCGGCCGCCCGCCGGTAGAGCTCCGGTTCACGGCATGTATCCTGAACCGGGGTGGAGACAGCGTATTGATTGTTCTCCACGACAAAAATGACGGGCAAATCCCAGGCCGCCGCGAGATTCAACGACTCGCCAAACGTGCCATTCATGACTCCGCCGTCGGAGGTGAAAACCACGCACACGCTGTCGCGGCCCTGCAGTTTGGCGCTCAGCGCTGCACCAACGCCAATGGCTGTGCTGCCGCCGACGATCCCATTCGCGCCGAGATTGCCTTTCGAGACATCCGCGATGTGCATCGAGCCACCCCGCCCTCTACAATAGCCGGTCCGTTTGCCGGTGATCTCGGCCGTCATGCGGCCGAGGTCCGCACCGCGGGCGATGCAGTGCCCGTGCCCCCGATGCGTGCTCGTCACATAATCCTGGGGCCCCAGTGCCGCGCACACGCCGACCGCGATGGCTTCCTCCCCCAAGTAGGGATGGAAATAGCCGCGAATGAGCCCCTGGCGGTAGAGCTGGATGCACCGCGTCTCGAACACGCGGATGGTGTAAAGCTGACGATACAGCCCGGAAAGAAACGCCTTGGAATATTGCGTGGACATGAGGTTTTTCTTAGCGAGTGGCTTTGACCGAAAACTGATAGATGTCACCCCGGTAAATCGAATCCTCCATTTCCAGAATGAGTTCCTTTCCACAGAACGTGACTCCCTCAACCCGAAAGGCCGGGACGGGCGCCTCCAAATCGAAGACGGTCAGCAGTTCTTCCGGCACTTGGATGGCGCTCAGAGTCTGGTCTACCTGCATGAGTTGCAGGCCGTAATCCCGCTCGTACAGGTCATAGAGCGAGCCCTCCAGCGGCTTTTTCTGGATCTCCGGACAGAACGCCAGCGAGATGTAACGGATCTCCCGCATCATGGGTACCCCGTCGGAGAATCGCACTCGCTCAATCTGGCACAAGGGCCCGCGCAGAACGTACAAGCGCCGATTCACGATCAACTGATGTTCCCCTTTGTGCACTAAGGTGCGAACGAGTTTCGTGGTGGGCGTTCGCCCGGCCTCCAGCATGTTGCGGGTGAAACTCAGGATGCGGGTGATGGGCCGGTCTATCCGGGTTTGCCGAACATAGGTGCCTTTGCCCTTCACTCGCACCACCCAACCGGTCTGCTCCGCCTCCTGAAGAGCCTTGCGGGCAATGGTATTGCTGACTCGAAACCGTCGGATCAGCTCATTCTCGGATGGTACCAGTCCACCTACGGATAGTTTCCCACTCTGAATCATGGCGATGATGTCCCTGCTAATTCGCAGATACTTGGGCAACGGGACGGGCGCCATGCTTGTACCACTTTCGGTCTTCATGAAGCAACATTGTGCACTAAGAGAAAGACCATGTCAATGCTTGAACCGATGCATTGGCAATATCCTATTCGGGTGTTCAAATGGGTCCCGGATAGAGGGTCGATTGGGACCCCCGTCCGGGTAGTGTCTTAAAAGTGCGTTGATAAGCGACGTAGGAAAGAAGGTGTGGCACCGATGGAGAATTAAGCTGGAACACTGGTCAAGTTGGGAATCGTTATCTGGTCACAGTGGTGCGCCACCACTGCGGCCCTTGTCATCTGGAGATCGCGATTGTCTGCGCCCCTTCGGATTGGCACGAGAAAAACATCCGGCGCAGGTTTTGGTTTCGTCTGACTTATATCCTCCCACCTTCATGAGGTAAAGATCCATTACGTGCCTCTGGAATGGCGATTCAAGTTCAATCGATTCCATGCTGGTGGACTTGATAATCTCGCGAATTCGCTCGCCGTGCGACTGATTCCACGCAGAATTGAACCTGCACAAATATAGGGCATAGCTGTCGAAACATGTATACTTATTGCGGCCAACGACGATGTTAAGTCCGATTGGAGCGTAAGAGTCCCACGCCGTGAACCATTGTGGCTGAACCACCGTTGCCACTTTCGAGAGGATGGATCGAATACCACGCTTCCCGTCCCGTGTTCCAAAATCGACCTTTAGAATCTCATTCAACTGGTCCAGTGCTTGACCGGTATGGTCGTTGATCGCTACCTTGAATTCTGAACCGAGAAGCCTCTCGCGAAGAGCCTCGCGCTTTCCGGCTCGAATCGTTCGCGAAACGGCCCACTCTCGACAGAATAGTCTGAACTGTTCAGAATCGGTGAGCAATGGATTATGGCAAGGCGGGCCGCTCCACTCGAACTCAGTGCGCCATTCCGACCATTCATCCTGAGCTTCGTCTAACGCGTCCTTGATAAGACTGTCATCTGGTGCTGGAGCGTTTTGCATATTCTTCCTCATGGTACACTCCACCTGACGTCAACGCAATTTTAAGACACTACCTCCTTCCGGGCTCGCTTGACAATGGTCATAGACTATCCTATCGTTCGCGAACGAGTCGGCGCTGAAGGATAAGGAGTATCCATGCGTATTCGATTACTGGGACGGACGGGTTTAAAGGTTTCAGAAGTTTGTTTAGGTACATGGACGTTTGGAAACTTGGCCGGCCGGGATGAGGTGGCGGGCTCCACTGACGCGGAATCGCAGACGATCTTGAGTGCCTACCTCGATCAGGGGGGCAATTTCATCGATACCGCAGACGAATATGCCGAGGGACGTTCGGAGGAAATCTTGGGAAGGGGGCTGAAGGGCCGTCGCCATGACGTGGTGCTGGGCACCAAGGTTTTCTTTCCCTCTGGAAAGGGCATGAACCGCAAAGGGCTCTCGCGCAGGCACATCTTCCAAGGGATTGCGGAGAGCCTGCGCCGCTTGCAGACGGATTACATTGACCTTTATCAGGCCCACAGCTTTGATACGCGCACTCCGCTGGAAGAAACACTTTCCGCGTTTGATGCGTTGGTCAGGCAAGGGAAGGTCCGTTACCTCGGATGCTCGAATTTTGGCGCCTGGCAATTAGCCAAATCGCTGGGAGTGTCAGCGCTGCACGATTATGCCCGCTTCGATTGCATTCAGCCGCAGTACAATTTGGTGTGCCGGCCGATCGAGCGCGAGATTCTGCCGTTCTGCCGCACCGAAGGTCTTGGGGTAATCGCCTGGAGTCCGTTGGCCGGCGGCTTCCTGAGCGGCAAGTATCGCTCCGGTGAGGCCCCCCCTCAGGCATCGCGCCTGGTGGGATCCGATCCCCGCGTACGTTCTCTTATGGAAGAACTTTTTACAGAACGGAATTATAGAATCTTGCGCGCCGTCGAAGAGGTCTCCGCTCGGCTGGGGAAAACCGCAAGCCAAGTGGCCATCGCGTGGCTGCTTGCCATGCCCGGTGTCACCTCAGCAATCTCCGGAGCGCGCAATCTGCTGCAACTTCAGGAGAATTTGGGAGCGAGCGGCTGGGACTTTCCTCCGGACGAATGGAAGAAGCTCGATGACGCGAGCGCGCTGCCGGCTGAGTATCCTCAGGATTTTCAGGCCTGGGCGGAACCAATGATTCATGGGGACTTGGGCTGACGTTGATGCCGTGGAGTATCACTTCCCCTACGAATTCGACTTGACGGAGGTAAGACCGCGCCTCGACGAACTAGTACTACTACGTTAAGTTAGATTGACCTCCCAGACGGGAGGTGTTAATCTCCGGTTCATGACCGAGAGCAAAATCGCGAAATGTCGAACACGTTTGGAACAATTCCTGGCCGACCTG
>JBEKLY010000444.1:0-5679 GCA_050010015.1 Terriglobia bacterium | reverse complement strand
GACAGCATCTCGCTGAACTACCCACACCGGGGCGGCATTATCGATGCGCAACGGCTCAACATCGGCCCGCGCATCGGTTTCGCCTATCAGTACAACCCGCAGATCGTGGTGAGGGGCGGCTACGGACTTTTCTATGGCGGGATGACGAACGAGGGTAGCCAGGGCACTCTGAGCGGCAACTACCCCTTCCAGGTCAATTACCAGTACAGGAGCCTTGATGACGGCACGCCCATCACCTACCCGTCGACGTTCTCTTACGCGACCTTAGAGCAGGGGCTAGCACCTGTTCCACTCACATCTTTGGCGGCTTCCGCAACTGACCTCGTGTTGCAGGGCATCCAACGCACTTTCAAGAATCCCTACACGAATAATTTCAATCTTAACGTGCAGGATCGACGCTCGAATAATGATCTTTTGGAGTTCACCTGGGTGACCACCGTCGCCCACCATCTCTTAATAAACCCGGGAACGAATGAGGTCGGAGAACTGCTTCCGCCCTTCGAACAGGCCCAGGCCTATGAGCCTTACCTCAGCTTTGCCTATGGTACGAGCTACCTCGAAACGGAGGGAGACAGTAAGTACAATGCCGGCCAGGTGCAATACACGCATAATTTCGGGCACGGGCTCAGTTTCCTTGGCAACTATACCTACAGCACGACGCACACGGATGCTTTGGACTTTTTCAACCTCAATGGCCAACAGGCCTACCGCGCTCCTTCGGTTCAGACCATCGGCATCAGACGTGACTATCAGCAAGCGGATTTTGCAGTTCGGCACTTGGGGCACTTTAGCGGCAACTACGATCTCCCCTTCGGGCCGGGAAGACAATTCCTGGGGCAGAAGGGTGACATCAAGGGGAAGGTCGTCGGCAACTGGTCCCTCAACTGGATCTTCACTTATGCGAGCGGTCAGCCCTTGACCATTCCCTGCACAATTACCACCGCCGCCGGCCTTGGCTGCGACGCTTTGTTGGTTCAAGGAGCGCACCCGAGCAGCGGCCCGCACGACGCAAGTCAGTTCTGGAACCCTGCGTCGTTCTACAATCCGCCCGTAGTCATTACGTCGGGGCAGGGCAACACCGCCCCTATAGGAGGCGGTCCCGCGCAGGTCTACGGCCCGAACCTTATCCGGCTGGATGCGGCTGTGCGAAGGAGCTTCCAGGTCAGGGAGAACGTTCGCGTTGAGTTCCGCGCGGAAGCCTACAACGTTTTGAATCACCCGTTCTTTGCACAACCCACCAACCTGGATTTTCTGAACCTTACGAATTTCGGACAGATTAATTCTACGCGGGACAACCCGAACGATGCGCGCGCTTTACAATTTGCAGTTAAACTCTACTTTTGAACCCGAAGGTGGCTATGCTGAGTCTCTTTTCCTTACTGATTTCAATTCTCCTCACTGTGTTGAGTCCCGGGGGCAATAAACCCGCCGGGAAACCGTCGCCTGCCGAGAGTTCGCGGATGACCAAAGCTCAAGCTTGGAAATCCTACGGCGCACTGCCCATGAGCTTTGAGGCGAACCAAGGCCAAGCGGACTCAAGCGTCCGTTTCGTGGCGCGAGGCCCGGGCTACACGATCCTGCTGAGTCCGGACGAGGCGACGCTCGAGCTCGAATCCTCCCGGCCTGATCGGCGGTTCCCGGAAAAGTCCCAGCCAAAGCCATCCACTCGCGTCTTTTCAATGAAAATCGAAGGTGCAAATCCTTCTGCCGCTGTCCATCCTCTCGACCGGCTTCCCGGGGTGAGCAATTATTTCATCGGCAACGACCCCAGCCAGTGGCATACCAATATTCCGACCTATAAAAAGGTCCGGTTCGAACAAATTCGTCCCGGGGTGGACCTGGTTTACTACGGAAATCAGCAGCAACTCGAGTACGACTTTGTTCTGTCACCGGGCATCGCGCCGCAGTCCTTGGGGATGAGCTTCGAAGGCAGCGAGGCGGCAATCGACTCACACGGCGATTTGGTTTTCAGCTCGACTGATGGCCAGATGACTTTTCATCGGCCGCTTGCCTATCAGACCGACCAAGCGAAGCCGGCCGAAAAGCATTACGTTCGAGCGTCGTACGTGCTGCGGGGGCACAACCGGGTTGGCTTCAAGGTGGCCAATTATGACCCGCGTCAGCCGCTGATTATCGATCCCTCCCTGTATTATTCAACCTATCTGGGCGGAAGCGGAGGCGATACCGGAAATGCGATTGCCCTCGACGCCCTCTTCGACGCGTACATAACCGGGAGCACGTCGTCTACCAATTTCCCCAAGGGTGGTTCGCCCCCCCCTTATCAAGGGTCCTATGGAGGCGACACAGACGCATTCATCACCAAGCTGAGGTATGACGGCGAAGCGATCATCTACTCGACGTACATAGGGGGCAACAACTACGATATCGGTCAGGGGATCGCTGTAGATTCGTCGGCGGATGTCTACGTCACGGGCAGCACGTCCTCCGCAAACTTCCCGACCACAGCCAGCGCCTTTCAGACCACCTACGGCGGTAATTCGGACGCCTTCGTGTCCAAATTGGATCCTAGCGGTTCCAAACTGCTGTTCTCATCCTATCTCGGAGGCAGTGATATCGATTACGGGCTGGCCTTGGCTATAGACCCCTCGGGGAACGTCTTTGTGACGGGCTCCACGCAATCGACAGATTTCCCCACCGTAAAGCCGGTGCAGTCCGGTAACGCCGGCAACGGAGATGCCTTTGTAGCCGAGATCGACACCAACCTGCCGGAAACCCAACAGTTGGTCTACTCAACCTATTTGGGGGGAAGCAGCGCTGACTCAGGACAAGGGATCGCCGTGGATTCTGGCGATAATGCCTATGTGACCGGTTTTACCTTCTCCACCAACTTCCCCGTCTACAATGCTTTCCAGACCGCCAACGCCGGCAGCGTGGATGCCTTCATCGCCGTGGTGAGTCCCGGAGGCGGGAGCTTGGAGTTTTCGACCTACCTGGGTGGAAGCGGGGACGATAGAGCCTGGGCGATCACCCTGGACAGTTCAGACAACATTTACATCGCGGGAAGCACCTATACCGCGTGTACTCCCGCAACCACGATTACGACGCTGTGCAATCCGATTTCAACTTTTCCCACCACTCCCGGCGCGTATCAAACATTCACCACCAAGCAAGCTCCGGGGTATCCTGTGGCCTTCGTAGCCCAGATGAACCATTTCGGCACTTCGCTCCTTTATGCCACGCTCCTGGGCGGCAGTTATTCAGACGTGGCTTCCGGAATTGCCGTCGACAGCGCAGGGGACGCTTACGTGACCGGCTACACGGAGTCGAGTGATTTTCCCACCGCCAACGCCATTCAGGCGAGTTACATTGGCGGTTCATGTGGGGCGAATCCTTGCCAGGATGCTTTCGTTACTGAATTCAATCCGCAAGGCACCTCCCTGGTGTATTCGACCTTTCTTGCGGGTACGAACGGAAACTTTGGAAACGCAATCGCCGTGGACACCACCGCCAACGCTTACATTGCGGGGTCCACGTTCTCTCAGAATTTCCCCGCTATCGCCCTCGCTTATCAAGGGCAATCGGGGAACAGTACGGGTCTCTCCAGCGTCTTCGTTTCGCAGATTTCTCACAATAACGTTCCGGCAGTTGCCTTGACCCCGCAGAAGATTAACTTCGGAAATGTAACCGAATTCACCACCGAGAATGTTACCAATGAGAATGTCCCTGCCGTTGTAACTGTTCTGAACGCCAGCACCGCCCCGCTCCAGATCTCGGGGGTGGCGACGACCGGCGATTTTGCTGAGACCAACAATTGTGTGGGAACACTCCCGGCGGGTGGCGGTACGTGCACGATCAACGTCACTTATACTCCCACGGTGTTGGCTCCCGAGACCGAGTTGCTCACCATCACCGACAATGCCGCGGGCGAGCCGCATCTGGTCTCGCTCACCGGCACCGGTGTGACGGGCATTGCGCAGGTACAGTTCTCACCCAGCAGCCTGGTGTTCCCCGCCACGATCTTGAACACCACCAGTGCGAAGCAGTACGTAACGATGACGAACAATGGCGAAGTGCCTTTAACGGTCACGAATATTGCGGCCACCGGCGACTTTGCGGAAACAAACACTTGCCCTGCATATCCGTTCACCATGGCGGTGGGCGGCAGTTGCACTTTCCAGGTCACTTTCACGCCGACCAATACGGGCGTTCGCAAGGGGAGTCTGACCGTAACTGATAACGTGACCAGTGGCTCCTCGAGCATCGCTCTAACAGGAACTGGAGACCCCAACTTCACCCTGAGTTCGCCGACCACCACGCAGTATCTCCCCATCGGCACTACGGCGACGACATTTACTATCAATATGTCTGCGCCCCCGAGCTTGAATTTCACGGATACTGTCGCTCTCTCCTGCTCGCCCGGCACGTGCTCCTTCAACCCATCCAATATCGCTTTGAACTCGACCACCGTGCCGAGTAGCAGTATCTTAACGCTCGCGGGACTCTCGCCTACCAGCCCCAACCCCTACATCTTCACCGTCAATGGAACTGACGTCACGAGCGGTAACGAGACATCGACCCTCTCCTTGTCCGTGTACTTCGGGGATTTCTCGATCTCGGCCACTCCGTCCGTCAACACCATAACCTCCGGAGCAACGTCCATCTATTCGGTCACGGTCTCGCCCGTCAACAACTTCAACCAGGCAGTCACGCTCAGTTGCGTTAAATCGACGCTGCCGCAGGGCGCGCTATGCCTTGCTAACCCGGCGTCATTGACGCCCATAAATGGCGCTGCGGTCAGCTCTCAGCTCTCGATCAGCACTACGGCGCAGTCGACCACGACCAACGGTCACCTGCTGCCCCGAGCCGCCCCTCCGCGCACTCCTCCGCCAACTCCGATGATGTTCGCTTTATGGGGAGCGTGCAATCTGGTGCTGATCGCTGTCTTTCTGATTCGTGGGAAACTGAGGCGGCGCGCACCCGGCAGCCGGCGCAGGCTCATCTTCGCGGAATTAGCTTTGGCTATGCTGGCTCTTGCGGCGGTGTTCTGGGTGAGTTGTGACGAGCAGATCTATACGAATGTCATTCAGCCCTCGACGATCAACGGCACTCCGACAGGGAATTACACCATAACGATCCTGGGTACCTATACCGGCTCAACCGCGGGCGTAGGAATAACCACTGGAACCCAGACGACTGTCGTCCGTCAAACGGCCGTTAACCTCGTAGTGCAATAACCTGGCCCGCCGTTCTCGAGCACGTGGGCTCCAGAGGCTGTAGGGGCGGTTCGCGAACCGCCCCTACTTGCTGAGAAGGGTAGCGCGGACCCCCGGCTTTGGGGTCCGCGGCTCGTCCGCAAGCCCATCGAGAAGTCGCGCACCCCAAAACCGGGGGTCCGCACAACAAGATCGCCGACTCAGCCCTGGTGAGAAATCCAGCTCTGAAAGAAACAACTCCCCTCCTCGCTTGAGGAGGGGGCAGGGAGTGGTGGGCCGAGTGCTCAACCACCCCCGACCCCTTCTTAGAAAGGGGTGGAACCATTTTCATCGTTTGTGTGTGCCCGTCAGCCGCCGGGCATGAGCGACTGCTCTGAAAATGCGTAGGGGTAGGGCTTGCCCTCATAAGCGTTTACTTAAGGCGCCGGGACTTCGAAAGCCGCGGAGCGGCGCCAGAAAGTAGCCCACGGCGTGAGCCGTGGGACGGAACGTGGCGTTAATATTC
>JBEKLY010000443.1:0-5682 GCA_050010015.1 Terriglobia bacterium | reverse complement strand
ACCTCCTGCTGCTCCCCACCCCGTGTCACCACGACGCAGTTGCAGGCTGATTACGAGTTACGTTAGCTCGGTGAGGACTTCCACCTCACTGATCGTGTGCGCTCTCAGGCGCACTAGCCGGGAGCAACGCCCCCGGAAACGTTGCCCCCCGCACCCTTTTCCCCTCTCCCCGTCTGCGGGGAGAGGGGTGCCGAAGGCGGGGTGTGGGGTCGTGTCCGGGGGTTTCACCCCCGGCTACTCAAATTGCTCCCCTCCGGGGAGCACGGCTTCGCGCGTAGTCGACCATCCCGGCTGCAGCCGAGTACAGAAGGTTTTGAAACAGCTTCAAGGGCATGGCGTTTTCCGCAGCATACGAAGGCCGGCGCGAAGATACTGCCGACGTAGCCTTGACAGAAATTTGGGTGGATGGCAACATTAGAGCCTGCCCTTGGGCTGCTCTGGCCTGGCCGTAGCAGCTCTCCTGATCAAAGGCGTGCCGAAGTGGCGGAATTGGCAGACGCGCTACATTCAGGGTGTAGTGCCCGTCAGGGCGTGGAGGTTCGAGTCCTCTCTTCGGCACCAACTGACCGATTTCCTTTTCACTTGCAATGCAGTCCCAACAAGCGTGTCAGGATTATCAAGACAATCCGCGTAGTCGAGGGGGGGCTGGAGGATGAATCCTCCGGAAGTTGAACTGTGCCTGCTCCTCTCTCGCGCCCAGCTTTCGCCGCAGGCGCGGGAGCGGGCGCAGGAACTACTGTCTGCTCCCTTGCGCTGGGAGTTTCTCTTCGAGCGCGCCAAGGCCTTCGGTCTTTTTCCACTGGTCTACACTGGGCTCAGCACTTATGGGTTTCCGGGTGTTGCGGATGGGGTTCGCGCGGAATGGACCGACATCTTCCGATTGCACGCGATTCGCACCGAACTTCTCGCGATGGAGCTGGCGCGAATTCTCCGGCTGCTGAATGATGCAAGAATATCCGCCATGCCGCTGAAAGGTATTCCGTTGGCGGAGTCGTCCTACGGCGACGCAGCCCTGCGCGTCAGCGACGACATTGACCTCCTCGTTCCCATCGGCCAGGCCATCGAGACTTTTCATATACTCGTGTCCTCCGGTTTTCAATCGGAGCTCACGAGCCAACCGCGTCTCTTGGAACTCAACGTACGTTACGGCAAGGACTGCCTGTTGACCCGACGGGACGGCGTGAACACAGTCTTTCTCGAGCTCCACTCGGCTCTGGTTTGGGGCAGCTCACTCGACCGCGGGCTGCTCGACGAGGTCTGGGCAGAAGCGCAACGTGTCACCTTTCGCGGCGTCCCCGCCTTTGCCCTAAGCCCAGAGTGGGAGTTCTTGTACCTCGCCATCATGGCGCGCCGGCATCGCGAATCTTCACTCAAATGGTATACGGACCTTGACAGAGTTTGTTCGCGAGGCTTGATAGACTGGGAGAAGGCGAGCGAAAAGGCAATGTCGCTGGGCTGGGCGGCGGCGGTTCGATCCAGCCTCGAAGCTTGCCGTTCTCTGTTCGAGACACCCATAGATACGGCGTTCCTCACCACGGCTCGGCTGAGTGGGGCTCAGGTTCCATCTGCCTCCGAACTCCCGGCGCCTGCATCAAACCTTTTTCTGTTTGGCTTGCTTGACAAACCTGGCCGCAAGCTCCGGTACCTTGCTACTCGCCTCTTCGTTCCAACTTTGGCCGATTCGAAATCCCTCCCTCTGCCCCAATCGCTGTTCTTCCTGTATTACGTGTTGCGGCCTTTGCGAGTCACGGTCAAGGTGGGAGAATGGCTCCTTGCCGCAGGCATCAAAAGACTCTCTAATCTCTAACCCCGGCCCCGGCCCTTTGCCAAGTCACGCGCGGCAGGATGATCTCCGGCTTGATGCGCGCGGCATGCTCCCGGACCCGATTGATCATGCTCTGCAGCAGTTCATCGGAAAGCAGGCGTGGCTCGAATCCCAGCTCGGTCAACTTGGTGTGAACGGGATTGTAGTAGTGCTGCTCGGCTTCCAGCCGGGGATTCTGCAAGTGGTCAATCTCCACCTTCAGCCCTAGTTTTGCCGCCTGCGCCTTCACCATTTCTGCCAACTCGAGCACGTTGAAAGTCTCTGTGAACTGGTTGAACACCCGGTATTCACCGGCGGCGGGCGGATTCAGGAGAGAAAGTTCCACGCAACGCAGCGTGTCGCGGATATTCAGAAAACCGCGCGTTTGCCCGCCACGTCCGTAAACCGTAAGCGGAATTCCGGCGACGGCCTGCACCGAGAAACGGTTAAGAGCCGTTCCAAACACTTCGTCGTAGTGGAAGCTGGTGGCCAGGCGCGCATCCAACCCCGTTTCCTCCGTCTCGATGCCGTAAACCACGCCCTGGTTCAGGTCGGTGGAACGCAGCTTCCACACCCGGCAGGCAAACAGGATGTTGTGACTGTCATGGACTTTGCTCAGGTGGTAAAAAGAGCCCGCCTGCTTCGGAAAGGGAAGAACGTCCTTGCGGCCCTTGTGCTCAATCTCGATGAAGCCTTCCTCGATGTCGATATTGGGCGTGCCGTATTCGCCCATTGTGCCGAGCTTCACAAGGTGCGCGGCGTGAGAATGCTCGCGCATGGCCCAGAGGACGTTTAGCGTGCCCGCCAAGTTGTTCATCTGGGTAAACGTGGCACGGTTGTGATCGATCATTGAGTAGGGCGCGGAAGGTTGTTCACCGTAATGGACGATGGCCTCGGGCTGAAACGCCTGGAAGGCTTTCGACACCATTTCGTAGTTGCGCAGATCGCCTACGAAAAGCTCGATGCTTTTGTCCGCGACCTCGCGCCACGCCTTCACACGATCCTGCAAAGTGCGGATGGGGATCAAGGGCTCAACGTTCAGTTCCATCTCCCAGCGGCGTTTGGCGAAGTTGTCAATGACGCCCAGCGTGTGCCCGCGGGCCGATAAATACATGGCAGTCGGCCAACCCAAGTAGCCGTCGCCGCCTAAGACTAGAATTCGCACTGTCAAGTTCCCCTTAATTTAGAGTCAGTTGTCAGGATCCAAGTGCGGGGCCTGCGGGATGGCTCTTTTACCTTCCGCCCGGCGCGCTACACCTGGTCCTGATGCCCTCTACAAGACGGAGAACATATCATGGCATTTGGACGCGTGGTATACAAATTCAATTGCGATGTGCAGAGTGGACTGGACGGAATAGATGTAATAGAATAGCTCGCATAGGCAGAATTTATAGAGACTCAGGAAATGTTCGTTGATGTGCGGTGACTTGGTGGAAGAAGTCCAAGTCGAGTGCTTTCTGGGGCATTAGACGTTAAGGTTCCCCAATGAAAATGAGTAAACGTTTATGCCATCACGCAGATTGTTTCTTGCCATGACCGCAGGCGCATTTGCCTTGCCTGCAAGTCCATCGGGAGGCGCTAGCGTGCCCGCCGTACTCGATCACATTCTTCTCGGCTCGAGCAGTCTCGAGGAAGGCATCGCGTTCGTGGAGAAACATACCGGGGTCACCGCCGCATTCGGCGGCGTTCATCCCGGACGCGGCACGCGCAACGCTCTTGTCTCCCTTGGCGACAGACACTACCTCGAAATCATCGCGCCCGATCCTGCGCAGAGCGGTGTGCCAGACCACTATGATTTGAAGAAACTCACCGTGCCGCGCCTTGTTGGATGGGCGGCGCATCCCGGCGACCTCAACGCATTCGCGCTTCGCCTCCGCAACGCCAAGTTTGCTTTCGACGGACCTACGCCGGGTTCGCGCCAGCGTCCCGACGGCCGCCTTCTCAAATGGAAGACTCTCAATCTTCACGACACTCGAGACGGGCTTCTGCCCTTTTTCATCGAGTGGAGTACCGACACTGTCCATCCCTCCGTCGACTCGCCGGCGGGGTGCAAAATCGTTCGCTTCGAACTCTCCGCGCCCGACAGCGCCGAATTGCAGCGCATTTCAACGCTTCTCGACTTTGGCGTTCCCGTTACGTACGGTGAAAAGCCCCAACTCTTCGCCCGTATCGGAGGCCTCGATGGCAGATTGGTTTCACTCACGTCGTAGTTCTCCGCCGTTTGGAGTGCATGGATTCCTCACAGGGCACCCTTGTGGCTGCCTGAGGGCGGCCAAAAGTCCGCCCTCGAGAGCAATCCGTCTCGCCGTTCCGCAGGACTTGTTCCTGCATAACCTCCTCCAAGCAGCCGGGAAGACCAAATCCGCCAAGGCTATCCAGAACACCACAACAAGCAGTCCGCTCACGTGCTGGAAAGATACGGCTCAGTCGACCTGGCAGTACCTTCGTACCGTAGACTCCGGTCGAAGGTAATGGGACCTTAGCGTTAGCCGCGTGGCACCGAAATTGCCCTTGATCGTGTCAGGACACGAATCCATCCGAGGCCGGCACCGCTCCGGCCGGGAAGTCGTGCAGTATGGTAGCAAGGCCACTCCGTTCTCCCCACGTTAAGGAAGTGTTGCTCGCCTTCGTTTGCATCGTTGGCGCCGTATGCTGTATCTCCTGCGGCGGCGGGGGAAACTCGGTTGTTGCTCCTATTCCCACCGCCGGTTTTTCCTTAAGTCCCACGACTATTGATTTCGCCAGCCAGGACGTAGGCATTGCCAGCGCACCTTTATCCGCCACGCTGGCCAATAGCGGCAACGCCAGCCTGACTCTTTCGAGCATCGAAGTTAATGGGTCTAACGCCGGCGATTTCAATCTGTCCAACAATTGTGGCTCCGCACTGGCGCCTTCCGACCAATGCAAGCTGACGGTTACCTTCAAGCCCAGTTCCGCCGGAACTCGCACCGCTTCGATCGTGTTTGCGGACAATGCCGCCGGCAGCCCACAGACCGTCAGCCTTTCCGGGACGGGCATCGCGCCGGCAGTCAGCCTTTCCGCCACCGGCCTTTCCTTTGGGAGTCAGGCTGTTGCGATAACCAGTGCGGCCGAGATCGTTACCCTGACCAACACCGGCAGTGCGGCCTTGAGCATCACCGGCCTTGCGGTTGCGGGCGCCGATGTTGGAGATTTTCGAGAGATCGCAAACACCTGCGGTGGTACGGTGGCAGCGGGCACCGCCTGCACGATCGGGGTGACATTCACTCCGGGTGCCAGCGGGGCGCGCGCAGCCACTCTCAGCATCACGGACAACGCCCCGGGCAGCCCGCAGAATGTGAGCCTCGCGGGCGCGGGACGCCATGATGTGTTTCTCTCCTGGACCGCCAGTGGGACGAGTGAGAGCGTGACCTATAACGTCTACCGGGGAACCACCTCGGGTGGCGAGAGTTCGACTCCCCTGAATGCGACGCCGATCAGCGGCACTACCTACGTGGACGAGGGTGTTGCCGGGGGAGCAACTTACTTCTACGTGGTTACGGCTGTAGGCGCAAACGGCGCGCAGAGCGCAGCCTCAGGCGAAACTGGAGCTACTGTGCCGGCAAATTAATCCCGTCGGCGTCCGGGGCGACACCTCGATGTAATTTCCCGCACGATTGCCCAGCCCAAAAAAAGTATCCTCGCGATACAATTCCTGCCACCCATCTTGAAACGCCTTTGCTGTGACGTTATCGAGGCGAAGATGAACCTGCTGGAGTCGGGCAACCAGATAATTCGTTCTGCGATTCAGACAGTAAGAAACCAGGCTGGGCAGCTGACCCGCGGTCGGTGTGTCAACCGGTCTGCCCGATCCGTCAACAGCGCTTTTGACGGCCTTTCCGACGCCCAGTTGTCCTCCT
>JBEKLY010000442.1:0-5716 GCA_050010015.1 Terriglobia bacterium | reverse complement strand
GGGCTACTCCCTGTCGGCCCTCCGGGCCTGAATTTAGTGGCGAACGAGACCCAAATTGCCACCACTTGACCAGTTGAGGCGTTAAGTGAACGCTTATGAGGGCTTGCCCTACCCACGTCGGGGCCAGCAGAAATGCGGCGACGGCAAGCCGTCCCCCTACGGCGAAGCGATTATCGACGGATTGGGCCCGTTACGGGGGGCCGCGCTACCCAGCGCGTCCATTTCAGAGCGGTCACTCATGCTCGTAGGCTGACGGCCACCCTGAAATGATGGAATACCTGGGAGCGCGGGCATCCCGCCCGCAACTTGTGTGGAATTGCGGCACGACAGGCGGGCAGGATGCCCGCGCTCCCAGGCATTTTCAAAGCAGAGGTGTTCCGTCGGCTGTTCGCTTGCAACCTTCACTTCAATTGGCAATACTCATGGAATACGGAAGCCTTAGGAAGGGAATTGGACGATCCATGAATCCGAGTTGCGAGGTGTTTTGCGCCGGGAACGCAGTAGCAGACGTACTGGCGCGGCCGGTGAACGGGCTTACAACACCGGGCGGCAGCCAGCCGCTCGAAGAGGTTGCGCTGGGGCCTGGAGGCAATGGCGTCAACACCGCCATTGCGCTCGCAAGGCTGGGGGTGCGGGTGGCGCTGGCGGCGCCGGTTGGCAATGACCGGCTGGGAGAAATGCTTCGCCAGGCCGTGCGCGCGGAAGGAGTGGGCGACTCGAACATGTTCACGGTCAAGGAGGCGCGAACCTCGGCGAGCGTGGTGCTGATCGAATCGTCCGGTGAGCGGCGCCTGCTGCACTTTCGTGGCGCGAGCGCGCACTTTTCGGTGCGCCACTTGAACTGGGACCTCGTGGAGAGCGCGCGCGTCTTTCACTACGCAAGTGCGTTTGCTTTGCCGGCTTTCGACGGCAAACCTTTGGAGGAAACACTCGAGCGCGCCCGCGAACTGGGCTGTCTGACCTCAGTGAACGTTTGCTGGGATCAGCGCGGGCGCTGGCTGCCGCTCATCCAACCCGCCCTTGTTCACACTGACTTTATCTTTCCCAACCGCGAAGAAGGAAAGCAGCTCACGGGCGAAACGGAGCCCGCGGCAATCGCTCAGCGCCTGCGCAGCCTGGGCGTGAAGACTGTCGTCGTGAAACTGGGAGCGAGAGGCTGCTACGTGGAGTCGTCTGACGGCGCCTTCACCTCGCCGGGCTTCCCCGTGCACCCTGTTGACACAACCGGCGCCGGAGATTGCTTTGCCGCCGCGTTTCTGGCCGCCATTTGCCAAGGCAGCGGCATGGCCGACGCCGCCCGTTTCGCCAATGCCGCCGGAGCGCTTGCCACGCTTGGCATGGGCGGAGCTGACTCCGCTCCCACCAGGGCACAGGTCCTCAATTTACTCACCACGCCAGACGGGCATTCGCAGGGGAGGCCCTCGTGCCGCTCGATCTAGTTTCTATATATCATATTATGTGTCTTACTATTATTTGTCTATAGGCTATGCGACTCGTCGCTCTGCCTTGCGGAAAGGCTTTGCCTTTGCGGAGCTGGCTTTGAACCCCGTTCCTAGGTTGAGGCTACGCCTCAACCGGCGAGGCGCAGCCTCGTCGAAAATCCAACAAGTGAAAGCTAACGGCTCGGAAAGGCAAAGCCTTTCCGCAAGACGGGGCGGCAGAGCCGCACATGCCAAGCTGGCAATATGTGGAAACTCCAAAGGCGGGCAAGCAGCAGGTCTCCCACTACAAATCACGCTTAGAGAAGCGGCGTACAGCGAGCGCGAGAGCGAGGGCCAGGTACAAACAGGCATAGAGGATCATAAATCTGCTGGGCACGGAGACAGCGCTGAAGGGCGTGATGCCCAGGGCGCTTACAATCGGGGACTGCATCTCGAAGACAGCACGACGCCACAGGGCTTCGCTCGGCATGATGAGGCTGGCGATGATTCCCACATTAAGAGCCCGCGGGCTGTGCGTCAAGGCGGCAGCTTGCTCGATCCATCCTCCGATAAATGCGATTCCGTGCAGCCCCAGCACCACCACCCCGTTCGTCAAGGTGGAGAAACTAGCGCCCATTCGGAACGTCAGGCTGAGCAACAAGATGCATTCCAGCCAGATCAGAGCTGCACCGCGCACCAAATGATGGGGAAGTACACCACCCACCGCATGCAAGCTCATAAAATATGTTACGCCTGTGATCCCGCCAACCATAAGAACCACGTAGACGGTGACCATTCCGACAAAGCCCATCCATTTGCCCACCAGAAGTTCCCAACGCGCGACGGGCTTGGTGGCGACGGCCTGAATGGTGCCCGAGGCCAGTTCGCCGGAGAGCGTGTCAACGGAAGTCAGCACGGTCATGACCACCGCCATCAGGTCCACCGCGTAGAGTCCCACCATCAGGAGTGCGCCGACTCCCTGGCGTTCGAGAAGCAGGTTTGTGCGAGGATGCAGGTCTTTCAATTGAAAGTATAGACCCGTTGCGAAAAGGCTCAGAAACGCCGCCCCAGCCGCCAAGGCCATCCAGAGCACCTTTTTTCGAGCGGCCTCACGGAAGGTTATGCCGGCCATGATCCAGGCGCCCATTCACAATCCTCCGTCGGTGCCGACGATTTCGAGGAACATCTCCTCAAGCGACGTTCGCTGGGGAGTGACTTCGAACACGTCCACACCGCGTCCCACCAGGAAGCGCAGGATCTCCGGCAGGACGTCGGCGCTCGAGACACTGAAGCTGAGGCGCTCGCCGTCGAGGCGCAGCGAGGAAGCCCATGGGGAGAGCCCATTGATCGTTTCCTCAGTGAGTTTTCGAACCCGCATGGAAATTCGCAGGACTTCCTCGGCGGCGCCGCGCAACTCGCGCGTCTCCAGCACTTCGCCGTGCTTGATGAAGGCCACTCGGTCGCAAGTGATTTCGACCTCACTCAGGAGATGGGAATTGAGGAATACGGTTGCCCCTCGTTCGCGTTGCGCCTTAATGAGATCGCGCACCAGGCGCCGACCGACGGGGTCGAGGCCGGAGGTGGGTTCGTCCAGGAAGATCAGTTCCGGATCGTTCAGCAGCGCCTGTGCCAGGCCGATGCGCTGCAACATTCCTTTCGAGAAATCCCGCAGCCGCTTGTCCCCATGGTCCGTGAGGCCGACCAGGTCAAGGAGCGTGGGCGTGCGGCGGCGCAGGTCCGCCGGCGCCATGCCGTAAAGCCGCCCGTGGAATCTGAGCAATTCAGCGGCAGTCAGCCAGTCATAAAAACTGAAGTGTTCGGGGAGAAATCCGATCTTGCGCCGTGTAGCCACGTCGCCGGCCGGACGTCCCAGGACCTGCGCGCGGCCATCGGTGGGTGCAGCCAATCCCAAGAGCATTCGTATCGAAGTCGTTTTGCCTGCTCCGTTGGGACCGAGGAAACCAAACACTTCGCCGCGCGGGACTTCGAGCGTAAGACTGCGAACGGCCGTTCTTCGGCCATAGACCTTGCGAAGCCCCTGCGTCTGAATGGCGCTGCTGTCAGGCGAATGCAGTGGGATCACCCTCAATCAGGATGCTGAAGCTGTAATTCCCCTCCTTAGATAAGGAGGGGCCAGGGGTGGTTCGCCGTGCCCACCACCCCCCGCCCCTCCTCAGCCGAGGAGGGGAGTCGGCGTCCGTCTATTCCAGCGAATCCGCCAGCGGCACGGCTTGGTCGGCGCTGCCGAACCCGGTCAGCGAGTAGATAATGCCACCTTTCACCCACAAGAGCGAGTACCCTGGCATTCCATGAGCCCAGCCGCGCAGAGTGATGAGCGTTCCCTGGACACCGTCGACGCTTGTCGTTTCATACGAGCCTGCGTCCCTCGGAATGGGAATAACCAGAGTGGAGGTCCAGTCCACGTTAGCGCAGAAGGCTTGCGCGTCCTGCGCGCTCATGCCAGCCGCTTCGAGGGCCAAGGTTGCCAACTGCTGGATGTTAAGCTCCGGCGGAACACTTACCGTCGGGCTAGGAATTTCGGCCAGCGTGACGCACGAGGCCAGATCGGCGACTGTGGGCTTCTGCGCATTGCTTTTTCCGTGCTGGGGGCACTGACCGTAGACAGCCGTCACCGCTTTGGGCACGTGCACTGCCACCAGTGCTCCGTCGATGGAGGAAGGCAGTTGAAGGTCGCTGCGCCCAAGTTCATCCAGGATACCTTGCAAGCGATCCCGATTCAGGGTCATTTGGAAAGCTCCCTCTCCCTCGACCGTGAGCTTCAGCGCATCCGAACGCGCAGACAGCAGGCGCACCGGAAATCCCGCGAGTTGATTCGCCTGGTCCGCATTGGCGACAAGCTGGGGCTCGGAGCGCATCGTTACCACGATGTTGTCCGAGATAAACTGGCCGATCATCTTTCCAGGGTCGCTGCCCGACTGAGGGCCCTCGAAGGCTGCCGTGTCAATTGGAACAACTGCGATCTTCTGCACGCGCAGCATGGCCAGGACGCGCTGGGCCCAACTGCGCGCCGGTGCGAAGCTGAAGCAGGCAACGAGAACCGCCACGAGAGCCGCGCCGGCCCAGACCGGCCGCAGGCGGCCCGCAAACAAGCGGCTGAAAACTGAAACCGTCGGAGGTTCCGCCGGCTGCCGGGCCTGAAAGCGCGCGTAGGCGAACGCCGGGTCGCTGGTTCGTTCACGTGGACCCGGCGCCAGCGTCGCCAGCGCGACGCGAACACGTTCGGTATCCGCGGCAAGAGTCTCGAGCCTACTCCGGCAAGAAGCGCACTCCGCCAGGTGCCGGTCGAGTGCCGCTGCGTCTTCTTCGTTCAATTGACCATCGAGTTTTGCGCGCAGAATCCCATCCTTAAGACAATTCATAATGCCTCCTCTTGTGCGTACATTCGCCGGAACAGCTTCTGGAACGCTTTTTCGGCGCGTACCAGCATCGTTCCGACTGTGCCCAGTTTGACTCCCATCGAATCCGCGAGTTCCCTGTAGGAAAGGCCGCTGGCTCGCAGGATCAGGATTTGGGCGTGAGCGGGCTTGAGCCTGGCTAGTACAGCGCGCACGCGGCCGGCACATTCGGCCTTGAGGACGTCAGCGAGTGGATCGGGTGAGGCGCCGCTTGCCGCCGCTTCGCGGCCGGCTGCTTCTTCATGGTGTCTACGCCGAGCCGCTGAGCGCAGGTGGTCAATCCCCAGGTTCGTAGCCGTGCGGCAAAGCCAGCCGCCCACATTGCCATCCGACTCCGCCAACCAAGGCTGACGGTGCAACTTCCAGAAGACGTCGTTTGCCAACTCTTCAGCAAGACCGCGATCACCCACCAGCCTGTACAGGACGCTAAACACGCGAGGGTAGTACTTTATGAAGAGGGATTCGAACCCCGCGGCCTGTAGATCCGTCGTGCTGCTGCTCATCATGATTCTCGGATCGGGATCGAGCATGTTGCCCTGACCCTCCCCAACCGCCGCACCCATCGGATGCCTCCAGGCCGTAAGCCTTCCTGGAGGCTAATACGCCTCTCAACGGCAAAATGTGTCATTCAATAATTTCATTTTAATCCCTTAGCGCCAGAGGGAATCAAATTTGCGGGAACGCCACCCACCACCACTTGAATCCTAGCAGGCTGAGGAAAAGCGCACCGTCTCAACTGCCCTGCAAGGGCAAAAGATAGATAGGGGTAGGGAGAAACGATTGAATTCGAATCCCCCTCCCTCCGAACCGGACAGGCGGATCTCCCGCATCCGGCTCTCCAGTCGGTGGTTTTACCTCGAAGAGGAATGATGAACGATC
>JBEKLY010000441.1:0-5729 GCA_050010015.1 Terriglobia bacterium | reverse complement strand
GACAAGTTCGTTGCGCTGAGAGAGTGTCAGACGAAGAGCGGGTGCGGCAGGCAACGGCATAGTGAATCCAGTATGCAGCAACCCTGTCGATTAGTAAAGACATTTATGATACAGGACACTAGAGTCCTTCCGGGACCTTCTTAACCGAAATGGCCTCGCCCGCATAGAGCGTGGGTGCGCCGAGGGCGAAGGCGTCTTTGTTGTACGCGGCCACGTCGGTTTGAATGAGCTTATTGAACTCGGCCAGGTGCAGCTCCAGTTCCTTGGTCAACTCCGTTTTCTGATCCAGGGCCAACTGATTGGGAGGCTCGCCGTACCCGATGCTGCCGAAACCTCCAAGTTCGGAGAGCTTGCTCGAGAACGCCGCCAAATAGTGAATATCGTCTTCCGAGCCGGGCTGGAGTTCCGAGTTGTACACGGCATCCTTCAGCTCGCGAAGCTTCCTGCCCAGTTGCGCCGATTTTCCCATGAGCGGCTGAAACTTCTTTTTCAAATCGTTGTCGTCGCTCAAGCGCACCATGCCCTGGAAGGCGGCAAGCGTCTTCTGCATTCCGTCCACGCGGTTGAGCATGCTGTGGAGCGCCGTCGTGGCGTTGCGCGCTTCGAGCGAAAAGCGAAGCGAGGCGCGGAAATTCTCGGGATCCATTTTGATGTTGGGATCGGGGCGCACCGTGACTTCCGCCTCGGCCTTGTGATCGGCCACGGTGACCACCACATGATACTTGCCCGACAGCACCTGCGGGCCGCGGCCGCGCCCGAAGAACTCCGCAAATTCGCTCTGTTCCTGCTGGCGCTCGAAGGTGAGCCGCTCGGGGCCGTCGTAGCGCATCGACCAGACGAAGCGGTTGACTCCCGCCTTGGACGGGCCGTGTTCGGTGGCCACCGGGTTCCCGTGCTCGTCGGTGATCACGATCTTCACCGGGCCTTCGCGCGGTCCCCCCGGGCCTTCGCCGCCTTCAGCGCCCGCTTGGCCCGCTTGACCGCCTTGACCACCTTGACCTGCTTGCTCACCTTGTCCGCCCTGGCCTGCCTGTGCCGGGGCGCCTGCGCGCCCGCCACCTTGACCCCCGCCTCCTGCGGCGCCGCTGGGTCCGCCGGGGCCACCGCCGCGCCTTTGTTCGATCTCTTTCTTCAGGAAGTAATCGATCACTACTCCCTCAGGAGCATTAGGAGCGGAGTAGTCCGACGCCGTGCCGAACATCCCGCCGCGCCAGTGGTGAAAGAGTGTGCCGGGAGCGGTCGAGACCAGGTCGAAATCGCTGTCCTGGATTTTGGAGCTCATCTGCTCGATGGGACGAAGGTCGTCAAGCACAAAGATGCCCCGGCCGTGCGTGGCCACCACCAGATCGTCGCTCGCCTTCACGAACTTCAGGTCGTAGATGGGTACGGTGGGAAAGTTGGCCTTGAGCGGCTGCCAGTGCTCTCCCGCGTCTTGCGAGCAGAAGAGCCCGGTATCCGTTCCCACCACCAGGAAGCCGCGCTGGTTCGGGTCTTCGCGGACCACGTGCGCGGGAGCGTCGGCGGGCAGGCCGCTCGAAATAGGCGTCCAGGTCTTGCCGTAATCGGAGGTTTTGTAAACGTAGGGCTTGGGGTCGTCCAGCTCATGGGCATCGTAGGTGATAAAAGCCGTTCCAGCGTCAAACGGCGAGACCCCGACCTGATATACGCGAGCCCATTCCGGCGCGCCGGGCGGGGAAACGTTAGCCCAGTTCTTGCCGCTGTCGCGCGTTACCTCGACCAGACCGTCGTCCGTGCCCACCCAGATCACTTTCGGGTCGGTGGGGACAAGGGTGATGGTCAGAATGGTGTCGAAGCTCTCCGCGCCGCTGATGTCGTGCGCGACGGGACCGCCTGCGATCTCTTGCTTCGATTTGTCATTGCGCGTCAGGTCGCCGCTGATTGGGGCCCAATGCTTGCCGCCGTCCGTGGATTTGAAGACCACGTTGCCGCCCAGGTAGATTTCGTTGGCATCGGTCTCGGAAACGGCGATGGGAGAGGTCCAATTAAAGCGATACTTTAAGTCTGCTGGTTTGATTTCTTCGACGCCCTCGAGATAGGGGCGAATATAGCGCGTCAGGTGGGTCTTCTTTTCGAGGCGATCGATGCTGCCATTCTGGGCATCGACGTAGATGATGCTCGGGTCGCTCGGAGCGAACACCGCGTATTCGCCGTCGCCGCCCGTCACCGTGTACCACTCGGCGCCGCCTACCGCCCGCCCGCCCAGGTTGCTCGAGGGGCCGCACCAGGCGCTGTTATCCTGCAAGCCGCCGCACACCGAATAGGGAACCTCGCTCGAGGTCGAGACCATGTAGAATTGCTCGATCGGAATGTTGTTCAGGAACCGCCAGGTCTTGCCTCCGTCGGTCGTCACGTTGACGCCGCCGTCGTTGCCCTGGAACATCCGCTGCGGGTCTTTCGGGTCGATCCAAAGCGCATGATGGTCGGCGTGAACCCCGCGGTCCGCGGTGTGCGAAGTCTTGCCGCCATCATCCGATTCGACCAGGTTGAACGACATGAAATAGATTTTGTTCTCGTTCTCGGGCGAGACCATGAGGCGCGAGAAATAGAAGGGCCGAATATCGTAAGAATGATTGTCGCTGACGTCTGTCCAGGTATCGCCCAGGTCGGTCGATTGCCACAGCATGCCGCGCTTCGCCGCCACGAGCGCGTAAACGTGATTGGGGTTCGAGGGAGCAACGGCCACCGCTATGCGGCCCAGCGGGCCGTCCGGCAAGCCTTTGGCCAGCTTCTTCCACGTGTCGCCGCCGTCCGTTGACCGGTAGATGCCGCTCGAGGGGCCGCCGTCCACGAGTGTCCATGGAAAACGCCTGAACTCCCACATGGCCGCGAACAGCACCTTGGCGTTGCCCGGTTGGATCGCCAGGTCCGCCGCGCCGGTCGAGTCATTGACGAACAACACCTTGTTCCAGTTCTTTCCGCCGTCGGTCGTCCGATACACCCCTCGGTCGGGATTGGGAGCCCATGCGTGCCCAAGAGCAGCTACGTAGACTACATCCGAGTTGGTGGGATCGACGATGATCTGGGAGATCTGTCCCACGTTGCCCAGGCCCGCGAATCGCCAGGTGTGCCCGGCGTCTCCGGAAACATACACGCCGCGGCCGTCGATCACATCGTTGCGAACTTTCGATTCGCCCGTCCCCACCCAGACGATGCTGGGGTCGGAGGGCGCGAGCGCCAGCGCGCCGATCGAGGCCGTGGCTTCGTGCTCGAAGATCGCCTTCCAGGTGATTCCTGCATTTTCGGTTTTGAAAACGCCGCCGGCCGCCGCGCCCACATAGTAGACGTTGGGGTTGCCGGGAATCCCCGCCACGGCAGCGACCCGCCCGCCACCCACCGCCGGACCGAGGTTGCGAAACTCCAGGTTCTTGAAGACGTCCTTTTCGTTCGCGTCGGACTCCGGGGCAGGTGACTGTCCCGCCACTAACCGGCTGGAGATCGCGACTGCCGCTGCCAGCGCCAACACCATACCGAATCGGGCCGTTATCCGTTTCATGGAACTCCTTTCAGGGGTGAGTTCGGACAAGCCGTCATACTAGCACAGGGTCCGCGCCCTCACATGTCATTCTGAGCGAAGCGAAGAATCTGCATTTGGTTTGGGCTGGGACTGAACTGCAGATGCTTCGCTGCGCTCAGCATGACAGCGTCCGTCAGTTGCGGAGCAAATGCGACCTCATAACCAACTGAATATGTACCAATTGAGTAAGCCCTTGTTGTCAACCAGCACATCGTATATACTCCTCGCCAGCATATTGTAAATCCGAATTACAACCGCTCCGGCACCGCAGGTCTCTGCCTTGGCTCTCGCGAGCGGGCGATGGTGTATCCGGTCAAGGGAGATCGGAGAGGTCTTCTTAGCATGTCGAGATTTTCTGTCATTTGCGTGGCCGCGGCTATACATGGGTGGCTGGGGCTGTCGGCAGGATGGGCACAAGTGAACGTATTGACCCAGCATAACGACAACTTTCGAACCGGGCAGAACGTCAGCGAGACGGTATTGACGCCAGCGAACGTCAACGCCGGCAGTTTCGGCAGGCTCTTCTCTCAAAGTGTTGACGGAGCCATCTATGCCCAGCCTCTTTATATGTCAAATGTAAACACCCCTACCCAGGGCATCCACAATGTGGTTTACGTGGCGACAGAGAACGCCAGCGTTTATGCCTTTGATGCCGACAATAACCAGGGGGGGAACGCAAACCCGCTCTGGACGGCGAGCTTTACCAGCCCGGCGCAGGGCATTACCTCGGTTCCCAGCTCGGATGAAGGGTGCGGCGATATAGCGCCTGAGATCGGAATTACCGGCACTCCGGTCATCGACCCCTCGACCAATACGCTCTACGTGGTGGCCAACACGAAGGAAAATGGAAGCTATGTTCAGCGTCTGCACGCCCTCGACGTGGCCACCGGCGCGGAGAAATTCGGAGGGCCGCTGGAGATTCAGGCTACGTACAGCGGGCAGGCGTTCAACGCGCTGATGGAGAACCAGCGGGCGGGATTACTCCTTCAGGCGGGGGTGGTCTATATCGCCTGGGCTTCCCACTGCGATTTTGGCCCATTTACCGGCTGGCTGATGGGGTACGACGCGAGAACGCTGACCCGCCTCCGCCTATGGTCGGTCACAACGAATTATGGCGACGGGGGAGTGTGGATGGGAGGCACAGGATTAGCCGGGGACGGTGAAGGAAACATCTTCTTCGCCACCGGCAATGGAACTTTTGATGCCGACAAAGGGGGCTGCAATTACGGGGATACCATCGTCAAAATGGGCATGGTGACTGGCCGAGTCAGGTCGACCGGCAGCCGTAAATTCGGCGTAAAAGACTACTTCACGCCGGAAAACCAGGACGTCCTTAATGAGAGTGACAGCGACCTCGGCTCGGGAGGGGTTGTGCTCTTGCCGCCGCAACCCGGGACATCGAATCAACTGCTTGTGCAGAGCGGCAAAGAGGGCACCATTTTCCTGGCGAACCGCAATAACCTGGGCCGTTATAATGCCACTTCCAACAACAATCTTCAGACGGTTAACTTGACGGTGGGGGGCATCTACGGCGCGCCTGCCTATTGGAACTCCACCCTTTATTTTTGGGGAGTTTTGGATTATCTGAAGGCTTTCAGCATAACGAATGGAATGCTCTCGAGCGAGCCCGTGGATAGTGGATCGGTCGTCATCGGCCATCCCACCACGACGCCGTCGGTATCGGCCAACGGCAATACCAATGGCATCGTGTGGGGCATCGACGCCGGCGCGCATGGTACTGGCGGCCCCGCGGTCCTGCGCGCCTTTGACGCCGCGAGCCTCGGCGGCGAACTTTACGACAGCAGCCAAAACCTGGCGCGCGATAATCCCGGCCCCGCCGTGCAATTCACCGTGCCCACCATTGCCAACGGCAAGGTCTATGTGGGGACTACGACCACGCTCAGCGTCTACGGGCTGCTGAATAATTGACTCTGCCTTGGTCGGTAGCGCCAAGTGAAAAAATCAGCGTCCTAACATGGATGTTTTGGAGGCGGGGCTTTAGCCCAATACTGTTCACTTTATAATTCTGATGCATCGTTCGATCTCAATCCGGTCCTTGCTTAGCCTCTGGGGCCGGCGCACGGGGAATTTGCTTTGCGGGCGCCGCACCCCGCGGGGGCGGCGCAGGCCCCGGCTGGACACCACCCGCTCGGCGAGAATTTCCTGCAGCAACGCCTCATGGAACGCTTTCCTC
>JBEKLY010000440.1:0-7115 GCA_050010015.1 Terriglobia bacterium | reverse complement strand
CCGTGGCACGGCTGGGTAGCGAAGTCTGGAAGTGATAAACGCTGAAAGCATCTAAGCGTGAAGCACGCCCCAAGATTAGATCTCCCAAGGGTGAAGTCCTGTTCGCTACAGGAATGATCCCTATGAAGGGCCGTCGAAGACTACGACGTACATAGGCCAGAGGTGTAAGCGCGGTAACGCGTTCAGCTTACTGGTCCTAATCGCCCGTTCGGCTTGACCATAAATCTGCTGAACACATAAGAACAGTCGACAGTTTACAGTCGGCAGTTAACAGTTTGCCTTTTACGTTACAGTGACGCCACACCGTTCAAAGAGCAGGTGCTAGGTGTCGGGTATCAGTTGTCAGGTTTTCTTAGATCGTTCCCTGACACCTGATACCTGGCACCTGACACCTGCTTTTCCAAGTTTCCGGCGACCTTACCGGAGGGGTCACACCCGTTCCCATCCCGAACACGGTAGTTAAGCCCTCCAGGGCCCATGGTACTGCGCGCGGAAGTGCGTGGGAGAGTCGGTCGTTGCCGGGATTAAATTAGTCGACAGTCCATAGTTGACAGTCGACGGTAATTCGTAAGGGCGGGCCTTGGCCCGCCCTTTTGCTTTAGGAAGCGTCTGAAATCTTAAATCCGTAGGTTCAGTGTGGCCCGGTTGCGTCTTGCGACCGGGCCGTTTTGTTTTTCGAGGCAAGCAAGAATCAAACTGGGAGAAAATCATGTCAACATCCAGAGGCGTACGAGTAAGCCATGAATACACGCAGACGAACGATGCGCCACCTGCGCAGGTGTTTCCTCTTCTCTGCCCTGTTCGGGAAGCGGATTGGGTGCCGAACTGGAAGTACAGCCTGATCTATTCCGACTCGGGCGTTGCGGAGGACGGCTGCGTCTTCACCACTCCTAACGAAAGTGGTACGGAAACGGTCTGGATGGTCACGCGTTACGATCCGGCATCGCTGACCATTGCCTATGCCTGGGTCGAGCCGGGCATGATCGCGACTCAACTCAGGATCGCGCTCGCTCCTGCACCGGGCAGGAAGACGCGGTCGCACATTCGTTTTGTCTACACGGCCCTATCGGAGGCTGGAAACGCCGTCGTGGATCGCTACACCCAAGCCTGGTTCCGGAAGAAAATGCAGGCTTGGGAAGAGGCCATCAACTATCACTTGCGCACCGGCAAGCTGGTTCCAGCCGCAGCCTGGGAATAAACAAAGCCGCGGTAGCGCAAACCGCCGATTTTGCGGTCCGCGGTTCTTGGTTTGAAAAAGCCGCGACCACAGAAGCGGTGGTCCGCGCTACCAGCTTTGCTTTTGGCCCAACGGCAGTTTAAGATGCACCGGTGAATGTTCGTTTGCATCCGCGTGCCCGCGAACGCCTTGCCGAGCGGGGCGCAACGGAACCCGAAGTCGTCGCCACCGTTGAGGGCGGTGAGCGTTTTCCGGCCAAATTCGGAAGGACAGGCTTCCGGCGCAATTTCATCTTTGGCGGCGAATGGTTGGGTCGAAGATATTCGACTAAACAGCTAGAAGTTTATGCCGTCGCGGAGGAAGGCGGGTGGTTGGTGATTACGGTTCTGGTGAAATTCTTTTGAGGAGCAACGCGTCATGAAACTCGTCTACGATCCCCGGCACAACATCGCCTATCTTCGTTTGCACGGGAAGACGGCACAGGTTGAGACCCTGCACTTGAGCGACGAAATCAACGTGGACATCGCCCCGGACGGTACGGTTTACGGCATCGAGTTGCTCAACGCCAATCAGCAACTACGCTCAGAAGACCAGGGCAATCTCGTCATCATTAACGAAGCCGCCGGCGACCGGCGCGAAATCCCGCTCGGATGACGGTGAGGAACTCATAAACCGGGGCTCGCAAATCGCGAGCTCGCCTTCATACGGATCGAAAGTACGGTGAGATATCGGCCCGCCAATCGCACATACATCGCGACAACAGGCGTCGCGACGTATGCGCCGCCCGCGTATGGCGGGGCCTTGTGCCCGCCCTTTTGCTTTTGAGATGTTGATCTGAAATCTGGAATCTGCAATCTCAAATTCCTCCCCAACTGCCGCTGACCGGCGGCTGGCGCAGAGCGAAGCTCTGCGATCCACCGTGATGCCTATACACCGCAGAGCTTTGCTCTGCGCCAGCCCCGTCAAGCGTCCGGACCGCGCTACCGTCTCCCCTAGGCCCCTGCCCGTCAGCTTTCCGAAGCTGCTGGAACCCGGCTCAGGTTGTTGACCGTTGCGCAAGGACTGTGCTAATTTTGTGCCCCCCAGGAGGGGGAGAAAATGCGGAAAATGGTCCGGCTGGTAGTGGTTTGCGCCGTGGTGCTGTTGCCAGGGATTTCGGTTGCACAAGAGCGGTTCGACGGCAATTGGCTCACGAAGCTCACTTGCCCTGCAAAAGGGAATACTGAGGGCTACACCTGGGATTTTCCCAGCGTCATCCAGAACAGCAATTTTCACGGAGAGCACGGCACGGCGGGGCAACCCGGTTACCTGCTGATCGAAGGCAAGATCAAGGAGGACGGCAGTGCCAAGCTCGCGGCCAACGGCACGGTCGCGTCCAGGAAATATGCGCGTGGAGTCCTCGCCCACAAGGGCGAAGATTATAGCTATGACATCAAGGCCCAATTCAAAGGGACAGAGGGCACAGGCACCAGGAACCAGGGGCTCGGCGTCGTAGGCCGCCCCTGCACATTCGATTTTGTGAAGCAGCAGGCTACGAGCCAGGCTGGTGAACACTAGAGGTGTCTGCCACAGCCACCGTGGGAGTACCTGATGGAACCTACTGATTCCCCTGTGCGGCAACGCATAGGTCAATTCATTCTCGTGCCCGCTGTCCTCTCTTTGGCTGTTACTATTCTCAGGCTGGGGGGCGAGTTGGCTCACTGGTCCGAGAGGTGCTTCAACACTGCGGTTGGAGGGGGCGGCTCGCTCGTGGGGATCACCTGGCTGGCGCCGGTCTTTGGGGCTTACTTCGGCTGGAGGCTCGTGCGTACCGGTGCTGCTCCTCGATCCGCATGGCGGGCCATAGGGTTTGCAGCTCTCGGCGCGACGGTATTGGTTGGCGGGAGTGTTCTAGGCCGGGCGCTGCCGCCGCCGTTCACGGGCTTTTACGGCAGGCTGCTTTACATTTGGGCGGTCTTCGCTTTGGCTGGACTCGCGACTCTTCCGGGCTGGCCGGCCCTCTTCAAAGTGCAAATGGCTTATGCCTACGCGGCGCGGTTTCCTGTTGTAATCGTCATGTTTGTAGCCTTTCGGGAGGGTTGGGCCACGCACTACAGCGCCGTGCCGCGAGACACGCCGCCGGGAATGGCCTTGTGGCCGAAGTTCCTCTGGCTCGGCTTTTTCCCGCAGCTAATACTCTGGGTAGGCTTCACCATGGTTTCGGGTATGCTCTCAGGGAGCATCTTCGCCGTCCTGGCCCGTATGGTACCCGCTCCTCGCCTCCGTTCGCGTGTACATTAGCGAGAGGGGTAGCGCAGAGGCAGCCGTCGTTTGGCTTCCTCTGCGGCACTTCTAAATTCGAGTGTGGGCATCGCCAGACAAGAGCCGCAGAGGAGGGCACAATGCGCCCGCCTCTGCGCTACCCCCGCTACCTGCGCGATGAGGTTCCTGCCAATCAGTCTAATCCCTATTCACTTCCAGGGGTAAACGAGACGCCGCGCAGAACCTCGGCGAAGCCGGCGGTGCGGAGCGTAAAGAAACTCTCATGGGCGGCCGCCGAGGGATCGGTGTTCGCAAGGGAGTCCTGAATCACCACAAGGCGATTGGAGTCGGCGCCCGTATCGCCATCTCCACTGATGGTCGAGGTGATGGCCCAGATGGTCACGCCCCCCCACGGGCCGACAAAGCCTGTCAAGTTGCGCAGACCGTCTGTGGCGGGAGCCCAGGGCAGGCCGGTCGCCGCGTTGGTTCCCACGGGAAATCCCGGCACGTTGTAGGGAACGCCGAGATTCAAGCCATTTTGCAGGGTGTACGCGAGCGTCCACTGACTGGTGCTCGAGTTGAAGACCCACTTTTCGAGGCCGGCCGTGGTTTGAGCGGCGGCGTGCGTGTAGAGATCCGTCCCTCCTACGTACCCGTCGCCTTCATCGGCCACATAGAGCGTGGTCGAGTTCGCGAACCAGATGCCGAAGGGATAGTTGAGGGCCTTCTTAGCCGACACCGTAGGAAAGCCGGCCAGGATGCACATGTTGGTGGGCGTCCCGGTGGTAGGATCGTAGGCGCTGAACGGCGCGTTGGGCAGGGTCGCCGAAGGCGAGGGCAGCCCGACCCCGTTCGGGCACGCCGAGCCGGTGGTGTCGACAAAATAGACGGTATTGACGCCATTGCCGCCGCTGCCTTTGGCGTAGTAGACGACGTTGTCAAAGACGGTCACGGCGCGGTAGTTGTCGTCCTTGCCCACTTTGTCGGCCGTGCGGCCCAGTTCGGTCACCGAAAACGCGCCCACGGGAGTCGGCAGACCCGGTGATTGCTCGCTTTCCGGCTCGTCCAAGGGATCGATGATCTGCGCGCCGGCCCCCAGCACCACTCCGGTCGGCTGCGGGGTTCCGCCGTTTCCGGCATTGCCCGCGGTGAAGAAGAAATTCTGGCCGTCCAGGTTGCTCAGAATGGCCGCGCGGCCATTGTCTCCGCTGTAGGCGTTTGTTTCCGTGAATTGGAAGTTGCCGTACTTATCGACCTGCGCTACGGCGCGATAGAAAGTCTGTGGGTCGGGATTTGACGGGTCTACCACGAGTGGGGTGTTGGCATTCGAGACGTCAAGAGCGTTCACCGGTGCTACGTACCCGATGAAGGTAAGGTATTGGTGATCGGTTGAGAGATGCAACGCCAGCTCGGACTTCGAGCTGAAGCTAGTCACCAACTGGTCGCTCGTTCCGGTGATCCACGGCTGCAGGCTGTTCGGGATCTCCAAGGTGTGGATCGGCCACCCAAATACCGTCAACTGGTCGAGGAAAATTCTGGAGGTGATGCCGAAACTGCCATCAATCGGAGCGTTGTTGAAGATGTACGGAAACAGCCCGTTGTATTGAGCCGATACGCAGTTCGCGGACGTACAACCGGGCGGCAGTTGCTGGCCAATCGTAACGTTTCCGGCCAGGTTGTCATACACACTGCGGCTGACCACGAGATTGCCGGGCCAGAAGACGGGGAACCTGTTCGAATCGTGATCTGGGTCGGCTGCCCGGATGTTGCCTGCCAGAGAGAGCGATGTCAGGAGCAAAGCGCCTTGCAGGAGTACTCGGGAAACTTTCATCAAGAATTCTCCTCTCTAGTGGAAGTTGAGCCGCCCGTCGGACGACGCGGCCGAAGCAGGAACAGAATATCGAGGAAAGGTTAAGAGCATATTACATTTTGTGGTTGTCTCTGTAACGGGCTGGCGCATATGCCGGCACTTGGAGTATCCGCTATAATGGCAGCATGAGAAAAGTCCCAGCCAAACGAAAGCTCAGGCAATTTACGGTCGTCATCGAACAGGATGAGGACGGTTACTACGTTGCGACTGTCCCTTCGCTGCCGAGTTGTTACACGCAAGCGCGCACTCTGGAAGAACTGGCCCCGAGAATTCGCGAAGTGATTGCACTTTGTCTCGCGGAACAGGACCCGCCGCGCATGAGGTTCGTGGCGCTCGAACAGGTCGAGGTGAGCGCTTGAGCCGCTTACATCCCGTGCGGGCCCTTACATCCCGTGCGGGCCCGCGAGGTCATTCGCTTTCTTGAATCTCTCGGCTTTGTGCAATCGAGACAAAGGGGCAGCCACCGATTCTTCCGGCACCCGGACGGTCGAACCGCCACCGTTCCCGAACATAAAGGTGAAGATCTTGGTCGCGGTATTTTGGCCAAGATTTTGCGCGACGCCGGAGTGAATCCGCCCGAATTTCTGGCGTGGCTATCTTAAGGGGAGTAGTACGGACGCGTTCGGCAACCTAGGGGGAGTCATGTTCTCTACAGTTCATCGTTCGCGGGTGGCGCATACGTGCCGACAGTAGTTGTCGGCATGTATGCGCCCTTCGGGGTCGTCGGGGAAAGCCATGCCGCGATTTGCATGCCTTGGCCTTGAGGGCAACCCTGCGGCACGTCCCGGGCCTGACGATGGGCGCATACATCGCGACAGAAGGCGTCGCGACGTATGCGCCACCCGCGCGCTCTGTGCTCGAAAAATGGAAGAGCCGCTGACTCTCAAACTCAGAGAGTCTGCGCTACCAGCTCGCTGCGCTACGAGCTCGCGTAGGACGGCTGGCAGCGCGTTTGCTGCCATGACGTAATGAGGTACAAGGACACCCTGAAGGAAGGCACGGGGCGGGTTGGATTAAAGGTAGAAAAGAAAATCGGTTGCAGTCCAGTTCCCAAACTGCACAGTGTTCACGCGCTGACCAACCACATTAGCAAAGTATTGAAGAACCGAAGCCAGCCTCAAGGTCGCCGGCTCCTCACCAAACTTTAATAAATGCCGTGCTGCCAGCGAAAGGAACTGCCAACGGCAGTACAGGATCAAAAGCCGTTCTTCGCTTGAGTAGCGTTGCTTCACATTCGCGGAATTCTTGAGGAGGTACGTCAGGGCGAGGAAGTCGCACTTGAGCATCATACGCAGCCGGGGGTAGTCGTCTGACATGCCGAATTCCTCCAGCGACTTTCGCAAGGAGGGAAACTCCAAACGGTTTGCCTTGACGATGGATTGAAAGTATTCCCGGTCAAACTGCCGGCGCAGAATTTTCTGGCAAGTGACCTGAATATAGAAGAAGAACAAGGCAGCGGAAAGAACCAAAACAAACGTCGCTGTGACCATCGGCGTCTCCCAACTCAAAGCTTTGACAACTCCGCGGGAACCGCTCGCAAAGGCGCGTCGCGCCGCCCTAACCCGCCTGCAGTCTTTGGTACATAGACGATCACGTAGGCCCACACCAGGAGCATACCGAAGGTGCACAGCGGGATCGTTAGGTAAGCCAACAACTTAGCGAACCACCCGCCATAGGTGAGGTGAACCAGCGCCAAAGCTGCAGCCGGACCGGCGAACTGGATTCCCACTCCACAAACCAGAAGTTCCAGTTGATCGTCAGCAGAATTCATGTAGTGCAGCATGAGGTAGAGCAGAGTATTCAGCACCAGGCAACCAAAATACAGTT
>JBEKLY010000439.1:0-5765 GCA_050010015.1 Terriglobia bacterium | reverse complement strand
TAGGTGAAGGAGGCCGACCACTTATCGTTAAACGTGTGGTCGATTCTGAACAACCACGTCCAGACATTGATCTTATCGTTGTCGTCGGAGGTGCCCCCGAATTCGTTGGGAGTAAACAGGGTATTGCGATCAAGGTTAGGGACGATGGAGGCGACATACTGCGCGCCCGCATTGCCCGCCAGCAGCGGATCGGTCCCGGGGATTATGTTCGCTGTCGCCGTGGGCAATCCGGTTGTTGGGTCGAATCCGTAGCCGTCGCGGACGAGAGATCCATTCGCCGCTGTTCGCTGGGTACTGGGGTTAAAGATTTCCCCGAAGTAGATCGGGCGGCCTAAGGCATCGGTGCCGATCTGACAAGGCGGGGTGGCACAACCGGCGGTCGGGGCTTGCAGCAACTGGCTGAAGTTGCCGTTTCTCTCTGCCGGAGTGGGTAGAGTGTTCTGGTATCCCGTGTTGACTGTGCTGTGGTAATCGAACCGGTCATAGTTGGTGAAGAAAAAGGTCTTGCCCCAGAGATGGACCTTTGGGACAGGGCCGCCAAAGGTAAAGCCCGCGTTGTTCTGAGTCAGGGGAAGGGTATTGACGCCCGACTCATTCAGGAAGAAGTTGTTGGCGTCCAGCTTGTTGCTCGTCAGAATATCGTACACGCTGCCGTGGAACTGGTTGGTGCCGGACTTGGTGGTGTAGAGCACGATGCCGCCGCTGGTGTGGCCGTACTGCGCAGAGAAATTGTTCACCGTGGTGGTCATTTCCTGCACTGCGGCATAGGGAATCGAGCTCTCATGGGTTTGTTGGTGACCTTCGGCGTAACCGTATTCGGCCCCGTCAAACCAACTCTCCCAGGAAACGGTTTGGCCGCCATTGATTCGCGATTCAAACGCGTCGCCGCGAAAGATCGCATCGCCGTTGGGCGCCGCCGGGACGTAGCCAGGCGACAAGACGAGCTTTGTCTCAGCCAAGCGCACGTCCGCGCCCATCACGTCCGGAAGGTCCTGGTAATACTGCTTGCCAACCTGATACGAGACCTCAGTACTCTGTGTGTTGATGACTTGGGCCCCGGCGTTCACCTCAACGGTCTGATTCACCGCGCCCAGCTGGAGTGTGACGTTTTGGGTGTAAGTCCTTCCGCCGATCGTCAGGTCCATGTCAGGCTGGCTGTAGGTCCTGAAGCCTTCCTTTGTTACCTCCAAAGTGTACTTGCCCAGAATCATCGGCGGGGTGGTGAAATTACCGGCGCCGTCGGTGGCCACAACGGTCTTGGTGCCGGTGTCCTGGTTAAGTGCCGTGATGGTCGCAATGGGAATCGCGGCCCCGGTCGGATCGGTCACGAAACCCGTCACAGCCACCCGGTCAGCTCCTACCTGCGCAAAAACAGCCCTTCCGGTGATGAGTGGTAGAAGTGACAGCATCAGCAGTATAGTCACAAAGCGGAATTGCTTCTTCACTGCTCACCTCCTTTGAGTGTACCGAACAATAAGCAAGCTAGACCCACTCCCTAACGCGAATCGCAAGGCGTCGATAGCCGAGGCCAGACCTCCACGCGAAGATCACGTGCTACATTTGAACTAGAATCGACGTTCCCTCAGCCCGTAGCGTCCGGCTACGCTCACCACCCTTCGTCGGTGTAAGCGCTTTCATGCCAATGCCGCCTATAACACCATCTTTCTTAGTGTCTGTCAAGAGGGATTTTCGAGTTTATTTTTGGGCCTTTTAGTATGAAGACATTACCTCTTTTCGCCGACCTCCTAATTTCGGTCGCCCGCCTGACCTTTATGACCTCAGGAGAAACGCCTCTGACCTCCGCCGAGAGGGGCAGAGGGTGGCTCTGGTTGAACGGAGGCAGGATCTCCATAATTCGCTGAAATTACAGCTGTCGAGGTCTTTCGCCTGGCTCACCCCGACAGCCACCCGAAGTCTTTCCGCGGCCTATTCTGGCCGGCATCAACAGATTCTCCGCTTGGCCCAGAGCGGGGCTACAAATGTCGGCGCCCGAAGCCATCAGAGCCAATCCTGCAATTGCGGGTTGCCGCGGCTCCCGGTGAAGGTGTAAGCTCTTTCATCAGCTTTGGTAAATTGCATAGACCCTAGCCCGAGCGGGCGGGTTCCGCTGAGCCTTGTCCCGGAAGCAGCCAGTTCGGTTTCCCGTGAGGTGGCGAACGCATGAACAGACGAGCTTTTCTTGCGATGACCTTGGCGGCATCAGCAGCCAGCGTGGCGCCCAGGAGTTCGCGCGCGACGGACGGGCTGGTGGAAGTGCTCATTGACGAGCCCATCGGCGAAATCGCGCCCGAGATTCACGGCCATTTCACTGAGCACATCGGCGGGGTGATCTACGATGGCATCTGGGTAGGAGAGAACTCAAAGATCCCGAATGTGGGCGGAATCCGCAAGGACCTCATCGACCATATGCAGCAGCTTAAGGCTCCGGTGATTCGTTGGCCCGGCGGTTGCTTTGCAGACAGCTATAACTGGCGCGACGGCGTCGGGCCGCGCGACAAGCGCCCCGCCCGCACCAACTTCTGGTGCAACGTGCCGACACTTTGGAATGCACCAAGCGGCCCCCAAAAATACGAACCCAACACCTTCGGCACGGCAGAGTTCATGCGTTTCTGCCGGCTGTGCGGTTCGGAGCCGTACTTTGCGGCTAACCTGCGTAGCCTGACACCAACGGATTACGACCAGTGGGTGGAATATTGCAACTCGCCTGCCGGTTCCACCACCCTCGCTGAGCTTCGAGCTGCCGACGGGAGCAAGGAGCCCTACAATGTGACCTACTGGGGCATCGGTAACGAATCGTGGGGTTGTGGCGGCGATTTCCGGCCGGAGCAATACGCCGTGGAGTTCCGCCGATTCATTTCCTGGGTTCCCGACTACGGTTTGAAGCTGCGCTTCGTGGCCTCCGGGCCGGGCATGGCGATCGATGACGCGCAAGTGGCTTGGACGCGCGGCCTCTTTCAGGAGTTGGTGGCGAAGGACAAGAACCTGCTGAACCGGATCTTCGGCCTCTCTTTGCATTACTATTGCTGGACGGCCGGCAAGGGCCAATCCCTCGACTTCACCGTCGACGATTGGTATCAGCTTCTGTGGCAATCTGATTTGATGGACTCGCTGCTCACCAAGCAGTGGCTCGCGATGGCCGAATTCGACGCTGCACACAAGGTCAAGATGGTCGTGGACGAGTGGGGCGCCTGGCATCGCGGCAAGGCCATCGACCCCCGCTACCTCTTCAGCTATGTACCCAGCATGCGCGATGCGCTGGTCACCGGCATCACTCTAGATACCTTCAACCGCCACGCAGACCAACTCGCGATGTGCAATGTCGCCCAACTCGTGAATAATATTCATACCTCGTTTCTCGCACTCGAGGACCATTTCGCAGCAACCACCATCTTTCACGCCTTCGACATGTACAAATCGCACAAGGGCGGCCAATCGCTCCGCTTCGTAGGCGATGCGCCTGCGATTACTTTTGGAGCCAACAAGTCGTTTTGGGGCCTGGCAGGATCGGCCTCGCTGCATGGGAAGACGCTCGTGATCACGGTGGTGAATCCGCATGTGAGCGAACCCCGAACCGCGGAGGTTAGCCTGCGCGGCGCTTCGGCCCGCTCCTCGAACGTGACTGTCCTCGCCTCGCCGGACATTCACGCCCACAATGACTTTGAAAACCCGCACGCAGTGGTACCTGAAAGCAAGCCGGCCAGCGTCACGGGTTCCAGCTTTGCCTGGACATTCAAGCCCGCATCGCTAACCAAGCTGGAGATCGAGTTGGTTTGAAAGCAGTCGCTCATGCTCGTCGGCCAACGGGCACTTGGAAACCATGAATACGGTTCCCCTCTTTTACCGGCTAGTAGGGGGACGGCTTGCCGTCCCCTAATGAACGGAGTAGGGCAAGCCCTACCCCTACACGTTTTCAAGGAAGGAGCGAGTTTCGTGAACAAGTCTTTGCGCGGCGCATGGGTCTGCGGCTTGGCGCTCGTCTTGATTGCCGCACCGAGCCTGGCGCAGCAAAAAGCTGTAATACGAGTCGACGCGTCAGGACCGCGTGAGCGCTGGTCGCCGGTGTGGGCTTACTTCGGGTATGACGAGCCCAACTACACGTACGCGCCCAACGGGGAAAAACTCCTGGCAGAGCTTTCCGAATTGAGCGCCACAGCAGTGCACGTCCGGATGCACAACCTGCTGACTTCAGGCGATGGCACTGCGGCCCTCAAATGGGGATCGACCAACGTTTACAGTAAAGACGCAGTGGGCCACCCTGTTTACGACTGGACGATTCTCGACAGGATCTTCGACACATTGATGCGAGTGAAGGCGAAGCCCTTGGTGGAGATCGGCTTCATGCCTCAAGCGATGTCGGTCCGGCCTGAGCCTTATAGGCACGACTGGCCGGAGGGCACGCTCTGGACGGGCTGGGCATACCCACCGAGCGATTATCACCAGTGGTCAGATCTGGTCTACCGCTGGGTGCAGCACGCCGTCGAGCGCTACGGGAAGGAGCAAGTCCAATCCTGGAGCTGGGAAGTCTGGAATGAGCCCGACATCGGCTATTGGCAAGGTACACCCGATGAGTATTACAAGCTCTATGACTACGCCGCCGAAGCCGTGAAACACGCACTCCCCGTGGCACGCGTGGGCGGACCGGATTCGACCGGCCCAGCGGACCCCCACGCGGCTGAATTCCTCCGCCAATTCCTGACCCACTGCGCTACGGGGAACAATTACGCTACGGGCGGAAAAGGCGCTCCCCTTGATTTCGTCAGCTTCCACGCTAAGGGCGACCCTAAGCTCGTGGAGGGCCACGTGGTCATGGGAATCAGCCGGCAGCTTCAGTCAAGTGACGAAGGGTTTCGGATCATCCGCTCTTTCCCCGAGTTCCGGAATCTGCCGGTGATCCTCGGCGAGTCCGACCCGGAAGGCTGTGCGGCGTGCTCCGCGCGGCGGTTTCCTCAGAATGCCTACCGCAACGGTCCGCTTTACGCCTGCTACACCGCGGAGATGCTGGCCAGGACACTGGACCTTGCGGCAAAGAACCAGGTCTCCCTGGCTGGCGTGGTCACCTGGGCTTTCGAGTTCGAGAACCAACCCTACTTTGAGGGCTTTCGAACCCTGGCCACCAACGGCGTCGACAAACCGGTCTTGAACGTTTTCCGGATGTTTGGAATGTTGGGCAGCGAGCGCATCGTCCTCGAGAGCAACTCGTCACTCGAGACCGATACCGTCCTGCGATCCGGCGTGTCGGGCCAGGCGGATATCAGCGGCATCGCCACTCTCGAGAAGCAAAGGCTCTCCGTGATCGTCTGGAACTATCACGATCAGGAGATCGCTGTCCCCGCTGCCAACGTGGAGATGATTGTTACGGGCTTGCCGCCGGCCGCCAGCCGGCCTGTCGTCCGCCATTACCGGATCGACCAGACACACAGCAATGCCTACACAATGTGGAAGGAAATGGGCTCCCCGCAGCAGCCGACGCCTGAGCAATACCGACGCCTGCTATCGCAAGGACGCCTGCAGGAACTCGCGCCTGCGGAAAAGAAAAGCGCGAATCAGGGGGAGCTGCGGATTGCCTTCGCGCTTCCACGCCACGCCGTTTCGCTCGTGCAAATAAGCTGGTAGTTCCCCTAACCGCAGCACCTGCGTGGCGTAGGGGTAGGGCAAGCCCCATAAGCGTTTACTTAAGAACGTGCCTTTTTCGTTTTCTCTTTGAATCTGCCAGTTGCCGGGCGATCTCCTGCCAATGGCCGATGGTGTTGGCCAGTCCTTCCGTG
>JBEKLY010000438.1:0-5773 GCA_050010015.1 Terriglobia bacterium | reverse complement strand
CTGTGAATATTAACGCCACGTTCCGTCCCACGGCTCACGCCGTGGGCTACTTTCTGGCGCCGCTCCGCGGCTTTCGAAGTCCCGGCGCCTTAAGTAAACGCTTATGGGGCTTGCCCTACCCCCTGCGACGGCTGCGGAACAACCAGGGGACGGCAAGCCGTCCCCCTACAATTGGCGGAGGCCTGACAACTAACGATGGCCGCTCGCTCCATTGGGAGAGGGACGAACGATGCATTCTACGCCCTCTCCCTTGGGGAGAGGGTGGCCCGCGAACGCGCTTTCATCAGCGGTCGCGGGCCGGGTGAGGGGTCAGTTTAGCCACAAGGAAGGCCGACTAGTAATTGCCTATGCCCGCTGGTTATTCTAAGAAGTCGCTGGTTGAGAAACTCGGTATCAAAGATGGATTCGCCATCGCGATTCTCGGCGCGCCGAAGGATTACGCTGCGACGTTGGGGAAGCTTCCATCCGGCGTCAAGCAGGACTACAGGCTCAACGGACCTCTTGATTTCATCCAATTCTTCGCTTCAAAACGCTCTCACTTGGAAGAGCACTTCCCGAAGTTGAAAGCGGCCCTCTCATCCGGCGGCATGCTCTGGGTCTCCTGGCCCAAAGCTTCATCCGGGGTGCCGACCGATCTCAATGAGAACCTGGTCCGCGAGATAGGGCTGCGGAACGGCTTGGTAGACGTTAAGGTTTGCGCGGTCGATGAGGTCTGGTCCGGGCTGAAGTTTGTGTACCGGATCAAAGACAGGCCATAGACGCGTCACTTGCGAACGGACGCTCCCATGAACAATGATCCCGGGAGCAAAGATGGATTCGCCAAAACGCCGGGACGAAGTGGCCCGGAAAAGTTGGAACCGAACTAGGGCGATGCGGGCTTGTCAAACTTCGCGTCATCGATGGGCAGGTTATGTTTCACCTCGCTCAGCTTGATGACGAAGGCGAACTCCCCCAGTGTAAAGTGCATGACGAAGGGCAGTTTGATACCATCAACTGCGCGGTAGTCGTCGAGGGTTACGTCCAATGTGGCTTTGCCATTGGGCCCTTCGGTTTCCCTTACTGTGCGCACCAGCAATCCCGAGTCAGCGTCGAAATACATCGTTTCCGCGGCCCCATCCGGGGAAGTCGCTTCGACCACGTAAGCGTCGTGGCCATTAACGCTTTCCCTCCCTTTAACCGTCATTTTAGGGTAAAGCTCTCTGAGCTTGATCGCCATATAGAAGTCGGCGTCGCGCTTCATCGCGGCCAGCTCAGGCCCGGTAATATCTCGCATCCCGGTTTGCGGGTTGTCCTCCCAGCCCGCGGCGCCATTGAAACCCCTCCTGGCCTGGCCAAAACTGGATAGGTCGGTGACCATATACTGTTTGTTGGGGGCCTTCGCGTAGATCTCCTCGGCCGCCGGTCCGGGCAACTGATCCATCTCGAGCGTACCTTTGGAAACCCGGCTGGTCAGCTTCTCGAATGCGGCCTTGCCTCCTATGGCTTTGACGTACTTATCGATAACCTGGTCCGCAGATGGCAGGGCAGCCTGCGGGGTGGTCTGAGCCACGGCCACAGTGAACCCTGCGAGGAGAACGATCAGACACCTCGGAAGAAGTGTCTTCGGTTCGAGACTATTGCGCATTTTTCCTCCCTGAGTTTTGCCCCTCCCGCGCGGCGCTTACATGCCGCTTTAAAGGTCTGAAGTGATTACGAAGAGCGCCATGGGGCATACGGTTCTTCCACACATTAAAGGGCGAAAGAGTCGCCGGTCGCCGATTATCTCACAGCCTTCCGATTCCTTTCCTCTGAATCCTGCCCTTCACTTCCCGGCATTTCCCGGCCCACCCACCGGATAAATCCTGGGAAGGCGCTGCTCGACAGGTGGCAGCGCGGGGAACGCTGCATGCGGCTCGGTTTGGTACCAGTAGGCGACGGAGAAGTAATTGTCGGAGCGGTGGTTGGCGTGGCCGTGCTCGATGGTCGCGCGCAGCGATTGGGTAAAGGTGATGGGCGAATCGAGGTGGAAGCGATAGACGGAGTATCTGCCGCCGACTCGCTCCACACCCTTTACCGGAGCGCCAAACATCAAGTAGGAAAACGGCTGGTCGTCGAAATCCCAGGCGCCCTGAAAATAGTCTTCCGAGCCCGTGCCGTTGATGGAAGGTAACTTCTCGCCGTCAATGAAAAACATGTCGTCGCCTTCGCCCCACCACTCGTCCTGATTCTGCAGCACCGACATGGTCACGCCCACGTAGTGGCCGCGGCCGGTGGCCTCCATCCACACGTAATTACCCTCTCCGTCGAGATTGGTTTTCTTATCCACCAGCGGGTCGCCGTTGGAATTCCATTGGTTGGTCCAGCCCTGGCAAGGAGTGCACTGGCGATACTGGGCATGAAAATAGAGTGTGTCCGCAGGAAGGGGAGTTGGGTAAGCGCGGTAATCGATATTGAAATAGAGGGCGTCCACGCCGCGGTTTCCCTCATCCGTCAGGGTGATCTTTCCCATCTTGCGAAATGGCATGGGGAAGTAGCAGTTCAGCGCCTGGGCCGAGCCCACGGCCAGCGGGAACGACTGGTAAGTGAAATAGTCTCCCAAACCCAAGCCATAAAAATCGCCGATGGGAGCTTCCACGCTGGGAGTGGTTTCGTTGTCCCAATACATACGAAGCACCAGTTTCTTCAGGTGGAATTGCTCGCCGCTTGCAATCGTAAACCAGATATGCGTGATGACTCCCGGTCCGGCCTGGTCAAACACCGTGACCGTCTCGCCGGCTTTCATCTTCCAGGAGTCCGCGTTGGCGCCGGTTCGATCGTAACTCGATACCCGCTTCAGGACGTAGTTCTGCTGTTGAGTGAGATCTGGAAATAACCCGCTAAGGTTTTGGGCAACGGCGGGCACGGCAAGGGCTAGAACAGCGAAGAGAAGAGTGATCTTGCGCATTTTGACCTCCGGAATCTTTGTATCATTGTGCTGCTGCGAGCCGCGCAATTCTATCATATTGCGTGGCGCTGGCGTCTCGCCCGCTGTGGCGCGGGCATCTTGCCGGCGCGCGGGAGCGGGACGCTCCCGCCACCGCGGGCGAGACGCCCGCGCTACCATTGTTGTTTGCAACGGGGACGGCTTGCCGTCCCCTCAACCGATGCGTTAAGCTTTCGACACGGACGGCATATGCCCCACTCGCGAACACGCCAGATCGGCAGTCCGACCAATTCCCTCGTGAAGGTCTATCGCCGGGCTTTGGCTAAAGGCACAACCCGCGATGGCTGGTTAGCTGTCGAGGGCCCTTTCCTGGTGGAGGAGGCTCTCGCGGCGGCCCCGGCAGTTCGTACTCACAGCTTGCTCGTGGCGGAAGGTGCCAGTGCGAAATTTGCCGGGCTTCTGGAACGGTTGCCTGCAGAAGCAGAGGCTGCGCAAGTTCCTGACCGCCTGTTTGAGCAGGTGGCCGAGACCCGGAACCCGCAGGGCATCGCCGCGCTGGTGGAGTTGCCCCCTTACAATCTGGATACTATTCTCGCAGGCCGGAATCTGCTTCTGCTGGTGGCCTGCGGGCTTCAGGACCCCGGCAACCTTGGCACGCTGATGCGCAGTGCGGCGGCTTTTGGCGCCTCGGCCCTCTGCACGCTGGCGGAAACCGTTAGCCCATTCAATCCCAAAGCCGTGCGGTCTTCAGCGGGCGCGATCTTCCACATTCCGGTGCTTTACGATCTGTCGGTCAACGATCTGTTGCATCGGCTGCGCACGGCTCGAGTTCGCATTGTCGCCGCGGACCGCCACAGCACTTCGCCGCTCGACCAGGCGGATCTGCACGGCTCCGTCGCCATCATGGTGGGCAAAGAGGCTTCCGGCCTGCCGCCGGAGATAGCACGCGAAGCATCACAGACTTTGAGCATTCCGATTCGTCCTGGGATGGATTCCGTCAACGCAGCAACAGCGGGCAGCGTTTTTCTTTACGAAGCGGCTCGGCAGCGGGGATTTAAGCATTGAAACGACGTCCGTGGTCCGTTGTCAGGTGTCCGTTGCCCCTGAATGGTTCAGGTTGTTTGGACGTGCAGACAGGCGGATAGACGGAGGCCACAGACGACGGACCACTGACCGCGGACAATCAGCTTTAATGAGCCAATTCCTATGAGCTTATTTGAACCACCTGCTGCAGATTTCTCTCGCGAGTCATCCCAGCAACTCTCCACTCCATCGCCGCTGGCCGATCGCATGCGGCCGGAGACCATCGAGGAGTATGTCGGACAACTTCATATCCTCGGGCCGGGCAAGCCGTTGCGCAAGCAGATCGAGCGCGACGAGCTCGCTTCGATGATCCTCTGGGGGCCGCCGGGCTCGGGCAAGACCACACTGGCCACGATCATCGCGCGCAAAACACGCAGCGAGTTCGTCCGCTTCAGCGCCGTGCTTTCCGGCATAAAAGAGATCAAGGAAGTGATGGCTGCCGCGGAGAAGGTGCGGCGCTACGGACGGCGGACGGTGCTTTTTATTGACGAAATTCATCGCTTCAATAAAGCGCAGCAGGATGCCTTTCTGCCTTACGTCGAGCGAGGCGACGTGGTGCTGATCGGCGCCACTACGGAGAACCCTTCTTTCGAAGTGATCTCGGCGCTTCTCTCACGCGCCAAAGTCTACATGCTTTCGGCGCTCTCGACCGACGAGGTCCTGACGCTGCTTGAGCGCGCCTTGCGGGACGAGCAGCGCGGCCTGGGCAAGGAAAAAGTGGAGGTCGCGCCGGAGTTGCTGCGCCAGATCGCCGTGTTTGCCAATGGTGATGCGCGCGCGGCGTACAACACGCTCGAGGTGGCGGTGGCCGCCGCGCCGCGCGAAGGTGAGGGCGACGCGCGACGCGCCATCGTAAGCGAGGCTATCCTCGAAGATACTCTGCAGCGCAAAATGCTTCTCTACGACAAGGCGGGCGAGGAGCACTACAACTTGATTTCAGCCCTCCATAAGTCCGTGCGCAACTCCGACCCGGACGCCACGCTCTATTGGCTGGGCCGCATGCTCGAGGCCGGCGAAGACCCACTCTACATCGCGCGGCGCATAATTCGCATGGCTTCGGAAGACATTGGCATGGCCGATCCCAATGCTTTAGCGGTGAGCGTCGCCGCCATGCAAGCGGCGCACTTCGTGGGCATGCCGGAGGGTAACTTGGCCTTGGCCGAGGCGGCCGTCTACCTTGCGCTCGCGCCCAAGTCAAATGCGCTTTACGTGGGCTACGGCGAAGTGGTGCAAGACGCGCAGAAAAACCTCGCCGAGCCTGTGCCGTTTCACCTTCGCAACGCCGTAACCGGCCTGATGGCCAATCAGGGTTACGGCAAAGGCTATCAGTACGCCCACAACGCTTCCGATCGCCTTACCGACATGCAGTGCCTCCCTGACAACCTCAAAGAGCGCCGCTATTACCGCCCTACCGATCAAGGATTCGAGAAAAGACTGAAAGAGAAGATGGCAGCGATTGCAGAGTGGAAGAAGAAAAACGTCTATAAGTAGATCGAGCTGAAATTTGAAATTGCAGATTTCAGATGGGAGAAGGGGAATCGAATGACTTACGAGCGCTTTGAGGACTTGCCGGTGTGGAAAACGGCGATTGAACTTGCAGGTCGGATCTACAGATTGACCGACGCCCCACCGTTCAAAGGGAGCTTCAGCGGATGTTCACCTCTAAGTTTTTGAGGTAACTTGTGTTGCCTGGCGGGGTTAAGTGTGATTTTGGTCTTAATTGTGTAGACATGCATATTAAGGTATATATCGCATTTATGCCTTGACTTTATGATATTTATTGCATAT
>JBEKLY010000437.1:0-5778 GCA_050010015.1 Terriglobia bacterium | reverse complement strand
TAGCTCTTCAGCCAGTCTTCCAACTGCTTGAGGTGTTCGGGATGGGTAGCCGGGTCGGAGAGCGGCACCTGGTGCGCCCGGAACGTACCCTCAACTTGCAGTCCATCGACGACTTTCGGTCCCGTCCAGCCCTTGGGTGAGTTAAGGACGATCATGGGCCAGCGCGGACGAGTGGCGTCGTTCTTGCTCCGTGCATGGCGTTGGATTCGCCGAATGCCGTCGATGGCCTTTTCCAAAGTACTCGCCATGAGTTCATGCATCTCTTCCGGCTCATCACCTTCCACATAATAGGGCGTCCAGCCGCAGCCTCGTAGAAATTGCTCCAATTCCTGGTGCTCGATGCGGGCCAGCACGGTGGGGTTGCTGATCTTGTAGCCGTTGAGGTGCAGGATCGGCAGCACCGCTCCGTCGCTAATTGGGTTGAGAAACTTATTGGAATGCCATGCGGTGGCCAGCGGTCCCGTCTCCGCCTCGCCGTCGCCGACGACGCAGGCGACGATGAGATCGGGATTGTCGAACACCGCCCCGAACGAATGGCTGAGCGAATAGCCCAGCTCGCCGCCCTCGTGGATCGAGCCCGGGCACTCCGGCGATGCGTGGCTGGGAATCCCTCCGGGAAAGGAGAACTGAAGAAAGAGCTTCCGCAGCCCGGCCTCATCCTGGCTGATGTTCGGATAGATCTCGCTGTACGTGCCCTCGAGATAAGTATTGCCCACGACGGCCGGGCCGCCGTGACCGGGGCCGGAGACATAGATCATGTCGAGGTCGTATTTTTTGATGACCCGGTTCAAGTGCACGTAGATGAAGTTCTGCCCGGGGGTCGTGCCCCAGTGTCCCAGCAACATGTGCTTCACGTCCGCGAGCGTCAGCGGCCGCTTCAGCAGCGGATTGTCATAAAGATAAATCTGGCCTACCGAGAGGTAGTTCGCGGCACGCCAGTAGGCATCCATATTGTGGAGAAGTTCCGGGGAAAGGGTTCTTGTCTTCATGATTTGATTCTCTCCTGCATAGAACGGTACGGCGTTGGTGTGGCCGGCTGCGATCAGGGCGGGCAGAAAGACGGTCGCGGTAGGCTCATCCTCCGGACGCCTCCTTGGGGCTGGGGTTGTGCCAGCCGCCGTCCGAAGCGATGATCGCGTCAGCCGCTTTCGGCCCCCAAGTGCCGCGCTTGTAGGGTCGAGCCCGGTGGTGGGTCTTAAGGACGCGATCGACCGCGGCCCAAGCGGCCTCAACCGCGTTTTCGCGGGTAAAGAGCGCTCCATCGCCGACCATGGCGTCGCCCAAAAGCCGCTCGTAGGGCGATTCCTCTGCCGGCGTTTCTTCAAGCAGATACAGCTCTCGCTGATCCCCTACGAACTCCTTCCCTGCGAGCTTGACGCGCGCGGCGAGAGCGATGGCCGCGCTGGGGGAAAGCCGGAATCGCAGGTAATTGGCTCGGCCGGCCGTGGGCGCGGAGTCGGCGAAAAGCCTCTGTGGCGGCGGGTTCAGCTCCACCAGGACCTCGGTCGCGGTTGCAGCCAGGTATTTGCCGGAGCGCAGGTACCAGGGCACGCCCTGCCAGCGCCACGAATCGATGAAGAGCCGCAGGGCGCAGAAAGTCTCGACGTCGGAGTTCTTCTTCACGTCGGGCTCCTTCCGGTAGCCGGCGTACTGGCCGCGCACCACGTCGTCGGGCTCGAGAGGGCGCATCGCTTGAAAGACCTTGGCCTTCTCGGTGTGGACGGCTCCAAAGTCCCTACCGGCCGGCGGCTCCATGGCGAGTAGCGCAACGACCTGGAAGAGGTGGTTCTGAACCACGTCGCGCAGGCAGCCGGCGGTTTCGTAAAACGCGCCGCGGTTCCCCACGCCAAAATCCTCGGACAGGGTTACTTGGATGCTCGCCACGTAGTTGCGGTTCCAGATCGGTTCCAGGAAGGAATTGGCGAAGCGGAAATAGAGGATATTCATGATCGCCTCCTTCCCCAGGTAGTGATCGATGCGGAAGATTGAGTCTTCCGGAAACGCGGTGCGAGCAACGCGGTTAAGCTCCCGCGCGGAGGCCAAGTCGCGTCCGAACGGCTTTTCGACAATGACGCGCGCATGCTGGGCCAAGCCCGTGGCGCCAAGCCCTTGGATCACCGTCTCGAAGAGCGAGGGCGGGATGGCCAGATAGTGCGCTGGGCGCCGAGCGCTGCCCAGCTCCTTTTTTATCGCCGTGAAGGTGCCCGGGTCATGATAATCCCCACTCACGTACCTGATCAGGGAGAGAAGATGGTGGAGGGCACGCTGGTTATCGATCCCGCCTGATCGCTTGATGCTGTCGGTCACGCGCTTGCGCAGCCGCTCCAAACTCCACTTTGGGAAGGCCACGCCGATTACCGGGACCTCAAGCGAACCGTGTTTCACCATCGCGTAGAGTGCCGGGAAGATCATCTTGTGGGCGAGATCGCCCGTCACACCGAAGAGCACCAGCGCATCCGAACGGGAAACAGTCATCAAGCACCTCCATTCTTGGTGGCGGCCGGTTCCTTTTAGATGCAGAACTGGTCACGAAAGGCGGCGAAGACCTTTCTTGCACACAGGCTCAGGCTGATGCGTTAAGGGCCGACGATCGATACGCCGTACGGGGTCGCGTGGGGGCCTACAAGCTGAGAGTGCCGCAACAGAATGCCTTTCAGTTGGTCTTCTGCTCGGCGGCAGTCTCCTCCTGCTCCTCTTCAGCTTTTTGCCAACTGGAATTGGGATTGTATTCCTTCAGAGCTTTGGCGAGAACCTCGGTCTTCTTGCCGAGATCCTTCTGATAAACTATTCCATCCTCGTTAACGATAAACGTCATCACGCCCGACGACCGGTATTCTGCCGGATAGGCCACGAAAGCGAAACCCTCCGCCGATTTGCCGTTTAGGAGGTAACTTCCGGCGCCGCCTGGCGCATTCTTCCCCTGACGCGTTAGCATGCGGTAATAGTATCCTCGGTAAGGGGTTGGGGAGCCGTCCTGGCTTTTGGCATAGCCCTCAGCAAAGGCCGATGCCACCAGCGGCCCGACGGGGCTTTGGGGTTCGCCCTCAGCAGCTTTCCAATACAGGCCATTGTGCTGCCCTTCATTACTGAAGATTTCCTTGGCATACTCGTTGTGCTGCGCAGAGTAGAATTCCTTTTGCGCCGCCACGAGCTCCTGGCAAACGCTGATGGCCGATAATTCATTCCGGCCCACTCGCCTGTACAGAATTTCTTTCTTACCTGCCTCGGTGTCGAAATACCACGAATTACCGTGGTTCACGAGCGGTATGGGCGTCGGCCAATTCTCCGCGCCAATGTACAAGACGGTGGTTCCATCCGGTTCTTTCATCAGACGGTGCATTTGCTCATATCTCCGCACGAAATTAGCGCGGCTTTCGGCGTCCTCGGCTTCGTCTCCCGACGAGACGATTTGCTTTCCATCTGGTCCGAGGATATCGAGCATCGCTTTTTCGTCGTTATTCCGCGTTGCCGTGACGAGTGCGTTGCTCGCGTCTTCGGGCGATGAAAACGTTTTCTGGCCTGGTTGCTGAGCCATGGAACGGATGGGAAAGCACGCCGTCAAAAGGATAGCGACCGCCGCCAATACAGGAAGATTGGTAGGTTGAAATCTGTCGAAGTTCAGCTTCATTCGCCGCATAGGGCTTCTCTCCATTTCCAATTTTATAGGCTACTAGTGTGCTGAGTCACAAATTCGTTGAATAAGACAGCCCGCAGAGCGGGCGCAAGAATGTAGCCCACGGCGTAAGCCGTGGGTCAGCGAGACTCCCTCACCCCCGTCCCCTCTCCCGCCCGTGCGGGAGAGGGGTGCCGAAGGCGGGGTGAGGGCCGTCCGACCCAGGGCTCACGCCCTGGGCTACTATCTTCCGCCCCTGACGGGGCTCCGAAAAGGCTCCCCACATGAGGAAGACTTTTGTTGCGAACTTCTGACTCAGAACATTAAAAACATAAAGGACCTTTGATTAGTGATGCCCGCCACCCCCGCCGCCACCACGCCCTCCTCCGCCACCGCCACCGCGCGCTTCTCCGCCACCGCCGCTACGCGCTGCTCCGCTGCTGACGCTCGCCTTTCCCCGTGACGAATCGCTCTTTGCCTGTCCGCCCTTCCCGATGGCGCTGAAGGCGCCCGAGCGGACACCTTTCTGGCCGCTGGGTGCAGCGTAGCCTCGCGCCGCCTGCCTGTTTCCGTTGAAAGCTCTGGCCGTCGGGCCGGAACGGTTGGAAAATCCGCCGCCTGCGCCCCCACCTCGGTTGATGCTGCTGCGGCTGGAAACTCCGCCGCGCGCACCCCCACCTCGATTGATGCTGCTCCGGTTGTAAAACGTGGTGCTCCGGGAGTAATACCTGCCGCCGCCAAAAGTTGCGAACCGTCCACCCCAATTGAATCCCCAGCGAGGCCAGCCCCACCCAAAACCTCCGAAGAAACCGATTCCGTAGCCCATTCCAAACGAGAGGTACGGGCCGCCAAACCATATTCCGGGATACGGGTACCATCCCGGCCACGCCATCATGGGACCTCCGTAGACCAGCCACGGATCATACGCGGGGACGTAAACGACCTCGGGGTCGGCAGGCTGAACGACGATCGACGAGCCTTGCGTCGTTACCGTTTGCTGCGGCGTGGTCTTAAGGCTGCCAGCTTGCTGCGCCCGCTGGCGCATCACCTGTACGGCATCCATCACATCCTGTTGCTGGTTGTAGTAGGCGTCGCCTAGCGATGACGTCCAGGAAAGGTTTTTATCCATATTTCCGAGGACGGATGGAAATGCGGTAAGCGCCTTGACGCTCGGGTCCCAGGGTTGTTGGTCCACAGCTTGACCCAATGCCTCGCCCTTCAAATCAGGATTCGCTTGCACCCACCGGTCGGCCTCGACGACTTGCTCGGGAAACGTGGACGCCGCCAGAATCTGCGCCACCAGCGAATCAGGATACAGCGCAATCGGCGCTACCAACTGCTGCAATTGCTCGGGACCCTGTTGCGCGTAGGGCGGCGTCGGCGCTTGCTGGGCCTGAGGCGGCGCTTGCTGGGCCTCAGGCGGGGCTTGTGCGTCTTGATGCGCCAATAGGCTCTGAGGCCAAATCGCGAACAACAGAGCCGACCTCAACAAGGAAACCAGAATCTGCTTGCCCAATCGAGGCCTTGAGAACCCTTCCGCACGTCCGAAAATGTTCATGTTCTTGAACCCCCTCGGCACCATCATCTGCTTGAGGCCTCCGATAAATAGAGACTCCCCCGGGTACCGCTCTCATCACAATAGGCCGCCATAGCGCGCCTGTCTGTCCAATAACGACCACCTCCGAGTGCAATATTGACCACCCCCATTAGTTGCCCAGAGCGTAGCGGCCGGGAAATAGAAGCTGATTCGGTTCGGCTAACGCTTGTTCTGCCGACTGCCTTCGATTTCTTCCAGACCCTCGCATTGACGGAATAGGCGAACCGGAGACAGTGAGCAATACGGAACAGACGTGCTATGCCTCATCTGCCATCATCAGATGGAATGTTCCTGGAGCGGAAGGCCTGTTCCCAGCGGTCTGGCTGCGGGGCGGGCTTATATTAAGGAGTAAAGCAATCATGAAAGTGGAATTAAAGCCGGTTATTGATGCACTCAAACATGATGCCAATCAACTTGAACACCACGCTCGGAAGCTGAGAACGACCTCTCCCAATTTCGAGGCGGAGGCCGAGGAAATAGACGACAGGGTGGAGTCCATCAGAAAGCAGATCAAGATTTTGGAACAGTGGGAATAGCCACGAATCCCAGGGGACCGTTGATTCCACCT
>JBEKLY010000436.1:0-10385 GCA_050010015.1 Terriglobia bacterium | reverse complement strand
TGCCTACATAATATGCAATAAATATCATAAAGTCAAGGCATAAATGCGATATGTACCTTAATATGCATGTCTACACAATTAAGACCAAAATCACACTTAACCCCGCCAGGCAACACAAGTTACCTCAAAAACGTAGAGGTGAACATCCGATGTAGGGGACGGCTCGCCGTCCCCGCATTTCCGCTGGTTCCGACAAGGGTAGGGCAAGCCCTACCCCTGCACTGCGGGGTTGCCCCTACAAAACGAGTTTGGCCAGGGCCTCGATGTGGAAGGTCTGCGGGAAGAGGTCGAACAATTCCAGAGATTCCAGGCGGTATCCCTGCGCGGCGAGGAACCTCAGGTCGCGAGCCGAGGTTGGTGGGCTACAGGAAAGGAAATGAATCCTCTGGGGGCGGAGCGCGGCAAGGAACTTCAGCGAGGCGGGGTCGACCCCGGCGCGCGGCGGGTCGATCACCACAAGGTCGGGCTCCGCTTGCGCAAAGCGGCGCAGAAAATTGTAAGTGCTCACGCCGGCGGCAACCAGGTTCGTGAGGCCGTACGCCTCTGCGTCGGCCTTCAGATCAGAGACCGCGATGGGGTTCGCCTCCGCCGCCACAACCCGCTCGAAGCTCTTCGCCAGCGGCAAAGAAAACAATCCGACCCCCGCATAGAGATCCACAGCCAGGGCGCCGCGCTGATCGCCCGTCATCGATTCGACGAGCGCCGGTGTAAGGAAGCGCGAGACCTGGAAGAACGAACCGGGACTGAGGCGATAACTGAACTCCCCCACCGAATACCGAAGCGCAGGCTTGCCCAGCACGCGGGCTTGGTTCGCCGTAGCGCGGGCGTCCCGCCCGCGGTCGCGGGAGCGTCCCGCTCCCGCCCCGCCAAACTCGATCGCCACCGAAACCGCACCTGGAATTTTCTCCAGCAGACTTTGCGCAAAGTGTTCGTCGACGGTTCCGCCAGCCTCAACTTGCAGAGTGAGCATGACCGCTTCGTCCCGATCGTCAGCCACCACATCAATTTCCCGAAGCCCCGCAAGCCCGGAAGCCCACTCCGGTTGCCGCAGTTGTTCGAGTACCGCGTTCAGGAGCGGCGAGAGGATCAGGCAACCATCGACAGGAAAGACTCGATGCGAATGCGCCTCGAAGAAACCCAACTCGACCCGCCCGCCGGATTCGAGAGCGACCTTGAACTGCGCCTGGTTGCGATAGTTCCAGGGCGGGCCCGAGCGCAGCGGAATGTCTCCGGTCCAGTCGATACCTCCTGACCTGCGCAGGGACTCACGCAGGATCTCCCGCTTGCTTACGGACTGCTGTCCCGGCGCAAGGTGCTGATAGTGGCAGCCGCCGCAGCGCCCAAAATAAGGGCAAGGCGGATCGACTCGCTGCGGAGAGGCCTCGAGGATCCGCACAGGCCGGGCGTGAGTCACTCCCTTGGCGGTGCGGAACTCCTCCACTTCCGCGCGTTCGCCCGGCAGGACGCGCGGAACCAGAACCGTGCGGCCCGCGTGGTGGCCCAAGGCCTCGCCACCGTAGACGAGTTTCGTGGGAGTGAGTTCGAACGGCATTGTCGGTCGTCCGTTGTCAGTTGTCCGTAGTCCGTTCTCAGTAGTCCGTGTTTCGCCGGTGGCGCATACGTGCCGTTCTTTGGCATGTCGGCGCCTGATCCGAAAGGCGCATACATCCCGACATACATCGTCGGGACGTATGCGCCACCCGCGAAAATGGAAACCCTCGGCTGTCATCCTGAGCGGAGCGAAGGATCTGCATTTGCTTGTGTTCAACGAGAGTACTGCAGATGCTTCGCTTCGCTCAGCATGACAGTCGATGGGCGCGGGCCCTGGACAACGGACTACGGACAACGGACTACGGACGTCTTACATGTAAAACAAACTCAACCGCGGAATCTCGTAATGCTCCATCAGGCATCGCTTGCGGAACTGCCGCTCGAGCGATTCGATCTGCGGTCCGGTCATTTTCCGGCGATAAGGGCCCAGGCCGCGTTCGACCTGTTCCTGGATTCCGGCCATGCGCTCGACGGAAGCCGCACGGATAAGAGAAGCGGCCATCTTTTCTTCCAAAGCGGTCAGGCGTATTTCGAGCTCTTCGAGATCGGAAAGCAGCTTGGCGGGGTCCTCGGCGGCCAGGGCGAGAAGTTCCGGCTCCATCGCTGCCAGGTCGTCCGCGAGCACCTGCTGGCCTTCTTGGCGAGCCTTTCTGGAGGCCGCTTCTACACTCTGCGCGCAGCCGCCGAGAAAACGCACGATCTCGTCGGCGGTGAAGGGCGGCGGCGAATCCTTTCGTGGGACGCTCTGGGCCTGGCCTGCCTGCGCCTCTTCGGCGGCGCGCATGACCTCTTGTGTGCAATAGGCGAGAGCGTTCACCGTACGGTATTTTCGCTGGCGCGCCTTATACTTTTCGAAGGCGCGCGCAATGCCGATCAGAACCGCTTCGAGCGGCAAGCCGGCATCTTTCCAGGATTCAATCAGCGCCCAATCAAGAGGCGAGAGAAGCGTCCGCGTGCCACGGCATTTCTGGTAGCACTCTTCGATTTCCGTGAAATAGTTGAAGTAGTTTTCCACCGTCGTCCGTTGTCCGTTGTTAGTGGTCCGTTGTCGGTTGTATTTGCGCCGTACTGGGAATGGAGCAGCGGCCCGTCGCGACCTCACCGCGTCCATCCCCAGCCGACCACCGGGCGACTGACAACGGACAACGGACGACTGACAACTGATGACTGACTACTTCTTTCTATTTCGCTCGTAGATAATCCGCAAGCCTTCGAGCGTCAGCCAGGGCTCGACGGGAGGCTGGTATTTTGAGGCGCCGGCCACTAGTGAGGCCTGACCGCCCGTAGCAATCACGGTGGTCTTCTTGCCGAGCACCTGGCAGAGGCGGTCGAGGATTCCATCGACCAAGCCCACAGCGCCATAGAAGAGACCGGATTGCATACTCGCCACGGTATTGGTCCCGATCACGCGCTGCGGCTCGCGGAACTCGACGCGGGGCAGTTTGGCGGCATGCTCAAAGAGCGCGTCCGCAGAAATGCCCAGGCCGGGCGCGATGGCTCCGCCCATGTACTCGCCTTTCTCGGAGACCACATCGAAAGTTATGGCGGTGCCGAAATCCAACACAATGCAAGGTCCGCCGTATTTCTCAAAAGCCGCGACGGCGTCGGCGATGCGGTCCGCACCCACTTCCTGCGGGTTGTCGTAGTGGATGGCCATCCCGGTTCGCGTGCCCGGGGTCAGGAAAAGGGGCTTGAGGTGAAAATATCTCGAAGCCATCTCCTCCAGCACTCCGTTCAGCGTTGGAACGACGCTGGCTGCCATGATGCCCTTGATCTCGCCCGCCTGGATGCCGTCCAGCATGAAGAGGTTCCGGGTGAGGATGCCGTATTCATCCGCGGTCTGCGACTTGTCAGTCTTCAGCCGCCACTGGGCGCGCAAGGCTTTTCCCTCGAACACTCCCAAGACCGTGTTGGTATTGCCTACGTCGATAACAAGTAAGTTGGCAGTCATCAGCTTTCAGTTAACAGTTGTCAGTGGTCCGTTGTCCGTTGTCAGTGGTCCGTGGGTCGGTTGGCAAAGGATGGCCCGCCGTCACAACGGGCCGCCGAGTCGTTCTGACGTCGATGCAACGGACTACTGACAACGGACGACTGACGGCTGATTACTTCACTTCCGTCACCTCTCCCGCTACCAGCGCTTCCTCGCGCCCGTCGTCATAGCGCACCCGCAGCGCACCGCTCGGGTCGACGCCGGTGGTGGTGGCATCGGAGTCGGCCGCCGCGCTCACAATCCGGATGCGCTTCCCGCAGGCATAGGATGAAGCGGCGGACCAGCGCTCGGCGATGGCGGCGCTGCCATTCTCCAAAAGAAGGTGATAGTGCCTCTCGAGTTCCTTCAGCAGGGAAATCGAGATCTGGACGCGCGACCACGGCCTTTGGCTCTCGATGCGCAGCGAAGTGGCGATAGACCTCAAGGCGCCAGGCATCTGGCTGTGATTGACGTTGATCCCGATCCCCAGCACGATGGCGTGCAACCGTCCCAGTTCAGCATTCATCTCCGTCAGGATCCCGGCAACTTTCTTCCCGTTGATCAGCAAATCGTTGGGCCAGCGGATGTCCACATTTAATCCGGTTAGCGAGGCCAGAGTGTGCTGGGCGGCCACGCCGGCCATCAGGGTTAGAATGGGGGCGGCGGCAGGAGAGAACGGAGGGCGAAGTATCACGGAGAGATATATCCCGCTGGATTTTTCGGAAAACCACTCGCGGCCAAAGCGCCCGCGGCCGGCCGTCTGTTCCTCCGCCACCACCACCGTTCCGTGCGCCGCGCCCTCGTGGGCCAGAACCATGGCCGCGGTATTCGTGGAGTCAATCCGGAAGTGGTGGATAATGGCGTGGCCGATCTCACTTTCTCCCAATTCGCCCTGAATCAAACTGGGCACCAGGATGTCCGGAATCTTCACCAGTTGATAGCCGGCCCCCACGTGGCCCTTGATCTCCACACCCAGTTCGCGCAGGCTCTGCACCCACCTGCCGACCGAAGAACGCGAGACTCCAACTTGCGAGGCGATCTTCGGCCCCGGAACAACAACCGTCGCGTTCTTCACCAGCAATTCAAGGTCCGCGGTTCTTCGTTAGGTTTGTGGACGAGCCGCGGACCCCGAAACCGGGGGTCCGCGCTACGCCGGGTCGATGCGAAAGTTAATGTCCACGGCGGGAGCGGAGTGCGTAAGCGCTCCCACCGAAATATAGTCGACGCCGGTCTCGGCGTAGGCGCGGATGTTGGTGGCGTCGATTCCGCCCGAAACTTCCAACCGAATCCGCCTGGCCGCGCGCTCGACGCACTGGCGGACTTCTTCGGGGGTCATGTTATCGAGCAGCACGCCGTCGGCGCCGCACTCGAGAGCTTCCTCGAGTTGAGCAAGGCTAGTGACTTCCACTTCGATATGATACCCCGCCGGGCGTTGGCGCTTGGCGTTCGTTACCGCGGCGTGAATACCGCCCGTCAGTTTCAGGTGGTTGTTCTTGATCAGGATTCCGTCATCCAGCCGCAGGCGGTGATTCTGGCCGCCCCCAAGCCGCACGGCATATTTTTGGAGGTTGCGAAGTCCCGGCGTAGTTTTGCGCGTATCCAGGAACTCTGCCTGGGTTCCCGCCAGTTCTGCTTTGAGGCGCCGCGCGTAGGTAGCTACTCCGCTCAAATGCTGGAGAAAGTTCAGCGCCACGCGTTCCCCGGCGAGCAACGTGGCGGCGGGACCGCAGGCGCGCGCGAGCTCGGTCCCCGGGGCAACCTCCTTGCCGTCCTCGAGGGTGGGAATCCACTCCGCAGGAGGCCGGAGGACTTGAAACACCATAGCCGCCACGGGAAGCCCCGCCACGACCAGGCTTTGCTTGCTGCGGAAAGTCCCGCAAGCCAGCGTCTCGGGCGGCACGGTCAACGACGTCGTCAAGTCGCCCTGGCCCAGGTCCTCCGCCAGCGCCCTGTCGACCAGATCGCGCAATTCTGCGGAAGACAGGTCCAGCGTGCCGGAGAGATTGCCCATGCTCAGAGGATTGAGGTAGCCCATCTTTCCTGACGATTCTCCTCGGCTTTACAGGTTGCGTATCGACTCCGCCGGCCTGTCATCCTGAGCGGAGCGAAGGATCTGCATTGGCTTGTTTACAAAAAGGTACTGCAGATGCTTCGCGAACTTTACCCTGAGCGAGCAAACTGCAGACCCTTCGCTTCGCTCAGGGTGACAGCGAAGGGCTCAGCATGACAGATAACCTGGTTCCACGCCATGGGACACTATTTTACGTCGGCTATAATGAACTGAATCACCGTCGCGGCCACGTTTGCTGAAGCCAAGGCCGCCGTTATACCGACCGGCTCTTGGTTAATCCCTCGATGGATTCGAGAGTTGTGCGCAGATGATCTGCCAGTTCGTCTCGCCGGCGTGTGACGGAGCGCACGACCTCCTGCGGAGCACGCGCCAGAAAGGACTCATTTTCGAGTTGCTTCTTTACGCCCGCCAAAGCTTCTTCTATCTTCAGCTTCTCCTTTTGAAGGCGCGCGAGCTCGGCCACTTGGTCAACCGGCTGCTCATGGAAAACCCGCAACGTGAAGATCGGACCACCGCGCACGCCGGGAACTGACGCTTCCAAGCGCTCGCGAGAGAAATTCAGAGCCTGGAAAGTGGAGAGGCGCAGAATCGTGTCGAGATGCGAGCGAAAGAGTTCCAGCCAGCGCAGGTCTTCGCACCCCACCTGCGCGCTGGGCTTCACTTTTTGCAGGCCCATCTCCGCTTTCGCGTTGCGCAATGAAACCACCAAGTCCTGGATCAATTCGAACTGCTTTTCAGAGACCGGGTCCGCGACGCGCTGGCTCACCAATTTGAAAGGCGTTAAGGAAATTGAATTCCCTCGCCACCACCCCTTGCTCCCCTCCTCATTGAGGAGGGGAATTCGCGGGCTCCCCTCCTCGCTGAGGAGGGGATTAAGGGGTGGTGCAGATCCTGCACGCGGCAACCTTTGCCAGAGTTCCTCGGTGATGAAGGGCATAAAGGGATGGAGCAAGTGCAGCGCGGATTCAAACACCCGCGCCAGGTTGATCCAGGCCGGAGAAACCTTGGCTCCCTCGCTGGGACGGGTGATTTCCGGCTTCACCCACTCGACGTACCAGTCGCAAATCTCGTGCCAGAAAAAGTGGTAGACCTCGTAAGCCGCCTCGTGGAAACGGTAATCGGCCAGGGCCTCTTCGATCTTCCGAGTCACCGCCTGCAGGCGCGAAAAAATCCAGCGGTCGGCAATCGCCAACGACTCGAGTGAATTCACGGGACTGAAACCCAACTCCGGAACCGGCCGCAGTGCCTCAGCAAGCTGGTCGCGCCAGGCCTGCGGGAGCTTCTCCAGATTCATCAGGATGAAGCGCCCGGCGTTCCAGATTTTATTGGCGAATGCGCGGTAGGACTGTATCTTTTCCACACTGAACGCAATGTCGGTGCCGGGAGCGGCGCTGATGGCCAGGGCGAACCGCACCGCATCGGTGCCGTACTCTTCCGTCACCTCGAGCGGATCAATTACGTTGCCCTTGGTCTTGGACATCTTCTGCTTTTCCGCGTCACGCACCAGGGAATGGATATACAGCTCGCGGAAGGGCACGTCGTGCATGAATTTCATGCCCATCATGATCATGCGCGCGCCCCAGAAAAACAGGATGTCGAAGCCCATGATCATGAGGTCGTTGGGATAGAAGCGACGGAGGTCGGGCGTCTCGCCGGGCCAGCCGAGCGTGGCAAAGGGCCAAAGCGCGGAGCTGAACCAGGTGTCCAGAACATCCATCTCGGGCCGCAGTTTCTCGCCGCGGCATTTCGGGCAGGCGGGCGGCGCCTCGTGCCCCACGATCACCTCGCCGCACGCGTCGCAGTACCAGACGGGAATGCGATGCCCCCACCAGAGCTGGCGTGATATGCACCAATCGTGGAGATTACCCATCCAGTCAAGGTAAATCTTCTTGTAATTATCCGGAGTAATACGGATGCGGCCTTCTTCGACCACGCGGATGGCGGGCCCGGCCAATTCCCCCATCTTCATGAACCATTGAGTCGAGAGCAGCGGTTCGAGCACCGTCTTGCACCGCTGGCACGTCCCAACGCTGAGCGGGTAATCTTCAATCTTCTCGAGCAGGCCCTGCTCGCCGAGATCATGCACGACCTTTTCCCGCGCTACGAACCTGTCGAGGCCTTTGTACGGGCCGGCTTCGTCGGTCATGAGAGCCGAGGTATCAATCACCTCGAGGCGCGGCAAATTGTGGCGCAGCGACATGTCGTAGTCATTAGGATCGTGAGCAGGCGTCACCTTCACCGCTCCGGTGCCGAACTGCGGGTCTACGAACTCGTCCGCGATGACAGGAATAACGCGCTGCAAAAGCGGCAGCACCAGCTTGCGGCCCACCGCGGACTGATAGCGCGGGTCGGCGGGATTCACGGCCACCGCCGTATCGCCCAGCATGGTCTCAGGCCGCGTCGTGGCCACGCTGATCGAGCCCGAGCCGTCCTCGAACGGATAGCGCACGTACCACAAATGGCCCGGGCGGTCTTCGTGAACAACTTCCAGGTCAGAGACGGCGGTGCCGCAGCGCGGGCACCAATTCACGATGTACTTGCCGCGATAAATCAGCCCCTCACGATAAAGCCGCACAAAGACTTCCAGAACCGCGCGCGAGTAAGCCGCGTCCATTGTGAAGCGGTCGCGCGTCCAGTCACACGACGCGCCCAACCGCTCCATCTGGCGGCGGATAGTTCCGCCGTTCTGCTCCTTCCACTTCCAGCAGAGTTCGAGGAATTTCTCCCGGCCCATCTCCAGGCGCCGGCGCTGGCCTTCGCGGCGCCACGCGGCCCGCCCGGCGGAATCGGGTGTGAGATCGGGCAACGCATGGCGTCCGATTTCCTGCTCGACGATCAGTTGCGTCGCAATCGAGGCATGGTCCGTGCCCGGCAGCCAAAGCACATCCTTGCCGCTCATGCGACGCCAGCGCATCACGGTGTCGATCTCCGTGTGCTCGAGCATGTGGCCCATGTGCAGCATGCCGGTGATGTTGGGCGGAGGAATCGTCAGGCAGAAGCGCGGACGGGAAGCGTCGTCCGATGGGCGGTAAAGCTTCTGGGCAACCCACGTCCGCGCCCAGTGCGGCTCGATGGTCTCCGGGGAATAAACCTTGGGGATTTCGTGATCCAACTTCGCGATCTCCTCTTTCGCCATGGGTGGCGCATACGTCCCGGCGCCTTATGTCGGGATGTATGCGCCTTTCAGCCAGGCGCAGACATGCCAAAAGGCGGCACGTCTGCGCCACCCTCGACCAAACTACCATGCGCAGTTGCCGACCCTTCGCTGCGCTCAGGGCAGGCTCTGAAGGCCGGCGCTACGAGTGCTGCACAAGTCTTGTAGTCAGATTACTATAATCGGCTTGGCGGAAGTGAGTCAAACTTAGGTCGAATGAGGATTTGAAGGTAGCGGCGGCTTTACGCCGCCACATGGCGAGGTAAACTCGCCTCTACAGATTCAAACCGGTAGGAGTCAGGATTCAGACCTCAACCAACCTTGCCCATCAACATAAACCCGCACACCCTCAAGCCGGCCTTGGCCAGCGTAGCGCGCGAGGCTACGTTGCCGATGCTGGTGCGTGCGGCCGGGGCCCTGCCGGCGAGGTAGCACTCTCGTTTGACCTCTTGCAGCAGGAAGCTGCCGATTCCGCGCCGGCGGCAGTCCTCTCGAACTTCCATGTACAAGTCTGCGAACGGCAGGTTGTAGTGGAGCAGGAAACCGCCGCTGGCGACGATTTCACCTTTCAGCTCCACGATGTAGTCTCCCACCGGTTCAGCGGTGTGCCCAAATATCTCATCGCCAGGACGTTTGCGGCGTACAATCGCCCCCGGCACACTCAACCTGGTAACGGCGTGATCTTCGAATAACACAACATCAGCGCTTACTGAAGGGCAGAATTCGAAAAGCATGGAGGAAAGCAGCAGGTCGTTGCTTTGGCACTCGATCAAGCCGGCCTCTGAAGCCAGCAGCAGCTTCCGGAACAGCTCTCTCGCCTTCCTTCGGAACGGCGGAATGACGAAGAACTCGAATACCGTGTCCCGGTCGTCTCGTTCCTGGCCTTTGATGGAGCCATAGCCGACCGCGAGATCGTCCATGGTCAGGAGATACGAATCGGTCCAGCCGCGCTCATGGCAGGCGTTATAGCGAATCTGGAAATTCGTTTCCTGAAGATACAGGGCGCGGAGCGGCTGGATGTTTTCGAGTTCGGTCTTGTGAGCGGCTGCTGTCATGGATCTCCATGTAGAGCGGGCGTCTCGCCCGCAGTGGCGCGGGCATTCCTTCGCCACGCTCAGGACAGGCTCTGCCCGCGCGCGAGAGCGGGACGCTCCCGCGACCGCGGGCGAGACGCCCGCGCTACAGCGTCGCCCTTCCCGCCGCTGACGGAGGGCACGATTGTGATCTCGGCCCCAGGCGCGACGGGAGTGGCAAGCCCGCCTGTGTAACGCACGTCTTCTTTTCCCACGAAGATATTGATGTGTTGGCGGATCAGTCCTTGTTCTGTGACAACTCGATCACGAATACCCGGGCTGACAACCCAGAGCGACTGCAAAGCCTCGGAAAGTGTGGCGGGAGTCCCCGCAACCTCCACCTGGCTGCGGCCATTCGCAAAGGAACGCAGCGGACCCGGAATGTGAAACGTGACTGACATATTCTTGTCGGGGCTTCCGGCGGCCAGCGGCTTCGCCGCCCCGGCTTGCGGAAAGGCTTCGAAGCTGTGAAATTTTTGTTGTTTTCAATCTCATGCAACACGCTCGGGACCGATTCGAGTCGGTGGCGGAGGCCGAGTTGAGACTTACTCACGGTGCCGGCACGGT
>JBEKLY010000435.1:0-5794 GCA_050010015.1 Terriglobia bacterium | reverse complement strand
GTTGCAAAGTGGACTCCGTCACGGCATTCAAAGCCATTGCAGGTGCGACTCTCGGCATGCCGGTTACAGTAACACAGAGCCGAGAATACTACAAGGAATTTACCGAACGATGTACTAGTCAGAAACTCCGCATAGCGGCGCCCATCCGCGAAGTGCGAGAAACCAAAGTGTCCCCATGCGTCCACATCCCAGTAACGGTTTCGATCGTTGATCACCTCAACAGGCCTTCCGTTTGCATAGGTGAAATACTCGTGGAAGTCGGTGGAGCGTCGCAAGGCACGAAGCGCCGCCGGGTCGCGGCTGTACTCCCAGTAGAGAGCCACCTGCGTCATAGTGAGATGATCGTAGCCCGTGGTCGGGCCAGAGCGTGAATGCTCACCCCAATACCCGTCGGGCGCCTGCTCCTCCGCCGCAAAGCGGTGCAGAATCTTCGTACCCAGATCTTCCCACTCCTTGTTTCCGAACGTAAGACCTGCCAGGAGCAGGAGCGCGGCATATTGAGCGTAATGGTTGGGTGAAGTGCCGATGAAGGGCGAGTTGTACCAAGGGAAGTCCACTCTCTCGGCAGCGTCGGGAACCACCAGTGCGACATTCTGTAGAATGGCGCTCTTCCAGCGTGCACGCTGTTCGTCGCCAAGGTCCGGTTCGAGCAGCCGGTAAGCTTCCAGCCACATGTGCGTGTCCCAATCGCTGTCCAGGCGTGGCGTGAAGCGTCCCTTCTCATTCTCTTGCGCCAACAGGTCGCCGATCCGGAGTGCCAATCGAAGCATATGCGGGTCGTGATAGTGAGGATTGGCAGGGTGCCGCTTGGCGTACAAGACCGCAGGAACAAGAATAGCAAAGGGGAAGTGGTTCCACTGCCGGCGGCCTTCCTGCGTCTCCAGCGTTTGCAAGTCGGGCGCAGGCTCAGCGTCCAGGCGGTTTTCGACCTGCGTGGCTCCGGAGGCAAGCAATCGGAAATATTGCGCCGGCAACTGCGCCAGTGCCGGCTGAGTAACCAGCATGGCGAAGAGGAAGAGTGAATAGGTTGTGAGTTTCATGAGTCATTGCCCAGATGAATTTGCAACTGGACCCGGAAGCCCGTTTACCAAGGTCCTTGGGATTCAACTCTGTCTCGAACAGACCCTGCCGACCGGCACTAACAAACACTGGACGTAATCAAACAGGCGGTCCACACGGCCCACGCGGCGAATTTAGCCTAGCTACGGCTACGAGGCAAGAACTTATGTAGGGCAAGAACCCGTTAGCGTCGAAAAGGAGATCGATCATACGAAGAAAAAGGGCAGAACAAGGTTAAGAAGAAGTAAAGAATATCATTGACAACCCCAGCGTCGAGTGCTGTAGACTCGTGCCACGGGGCAGAGTTAACTAACAAGCCTGTGAGCGCTTTTTCCCAACCTCGGCCGCAAACCATTCATCCGCCGGCGATGAGCATAACACCAGGGCCATGAGCGAGGGTGCAGTGCACTTGAAGAAGGAGGACGACAGGTCGAATTGCCAGTTTTCTCGCTCACGCGATGCGTCGGGGAATATCGGGTCACACTTGGGTTAAACCACGCGAAGAAAGGATGGCGAAAAGGAGCTATGAAGAACCATACCAGCATAGTCATCTGCGGTAATTCAGGCCCTGAGCCCGCGCGAGTGGCCGGGTTTCTGGGCTTGTTGTTAGTGGTACTCCTAACCTCAGGTCCGCCCCTGCTCTGCCAGACTGGGCAGGGGACACTGACCGGCACCGTGACGGATTCGAGTCACGCCATCGTGCCGGGGGCCAGCGTCGTGCTGACCAATGTCGACACCGGCGTCAGCGTCAAAACCGAGAGCTCCGAGGTGGGAATTTACCATTTCGGAGCAGTTCCCATCGGGCATTACAGGGTCGTCGTCTCCAAGCAAGGGTTCAAGGAATGGGAAGGAACCTTCACGGTCGAGGTGGGTCAGAATGCGGTTGTTGACCCGATCCTCTCCGTGGGCAACACGACAACGGTAGTCGAAGTCACCGGTGCTGCGGTCCCCATCGAAACGACCAACGGCGCGGTGGCGGACGTGAAGGAATCCGACCAGATCCGCGACCTGCCGCTGAACGGGCGGGAAATCGGGAACCTCTTCAATGTGATTCCTGGTGTTGAAAGCGGCGCCGGGGGCGCCCGAGTGAACGGCATGAAAGTCGGCTCCCTGGATATCAATCTGGATGGCGTGACCTTGGTGGACCGCTTTGGCGGCGGCATGGTCCGGGTGCAGCCAGGCATTGAAACTGTGCAGGAGTTTCGAGTTGAGACCGTCGGCTCGGAGGCGCGATTTGACCAGCCGGCTACGGTTATCATGGCCTCACGTAGCGGCACCAACCAATTGCACGGCGGCGGCTACGAATACCTTCGCGACAATACGGTGGTGGGCGCGACGCGCCTGCGGACGGATCCGATTGGCTCCGGTTTCGTGCTCCCTGAACTCATTCGCAACGAGTTCGGGGGATACCTGGGCGGGCCCATTTACATCCCTCACCTTTACGACGGAAAGAACAAATCGTTCTGGTTTTTCGACTATGAAGGCTTGCGCAGTCGCACGCGCGGCAACGTGCTACAGCCTTGGGTGCCAACCGCCGCCATGTGGGGCGGCGACTTGAGCAACGCCGTTGACGTCAATAATCCCTGCTCGGGTCCATCCTGTCCTCAAGGGTATGCGCCGCTCACCATTTACGACCCAAAAAGCACGAATCCCACAACCTTTCAGCGCACGCCGTTCCCGAACAATCAGATTCCCGGGCCGTACAGCCCCACAGCCCAGGCGTTGGAGTCGCTGACCGAGCGTCCCTGCTGCGGTGCGTTCGCCCTCAACAACCCCTATATTGCGCCGAATGTCACCAACACGTATCCCTCATTCAGACCCTTAACAACTACACGGCCAAGTGGGACGAAAACATTTCCGATAAGGACCGGCTCTCCGTGCGCTATACACGTGGTGTAAGCACTGCCGCCCAGGAGGGGGGCTACTACGCCAACCCCGTCAACCCCACGTCAGGCATGGGAAGCAGCGCCGACAACTACTACAACACCAATGTGGGGGTGAATTATAACCGGACCATCTCGCCCAATTGGCTGAATGAACTCCTGATCGGCGTTCTCCGCGAGCCCAACCACTACGGAACCCTGGCTGATTTCACCGATTGGAGCGCCAAACTGGACACGCCGAACCCCTTCGGGGTAACTGGATGGCCTACCCTTTATACCGAGGAAGCGTCCTTGGGCTCTGCTGCCTACTTTGGATGGGACTCCGATAACAATCACCTGCAACACCTCACCAGCGAAACCATCGAAGACAACGTAACCTGGACGCATGGGAAGCACACCGTCCAGTTCGGATTCCGTGGCCGAAAGGAACAGAACAACGTCGCAGAATTGCAACAGGCCCAGGGCTCACACAACTGGGGCCCCTCTTACACCACGGACTGGTCGCCGTCAGCCTTCAACGCCACGCCGGATACGGGCAGCGGATTTGCCGAACTCCTGCTGGGCCTCCCCAACTACCTTTCCAACCAGTACAACCGGGGGTATTTCTATTTCCGGCAAACCGAAATAGGCACGTATTTTTCCGACAAGATCAAAGTCAGCCCGCGCCTGACTCTCAGCCTGGGGCTGCGTTGGGACAAATGGACGCCCTATACGGAGGCCCGCAACCGGCTTACGGTGCCTTACGACCCTGAATCGACGTTCGAGGTTATCACCCCAGGCAACGTCAACATGAATTCGCTTGGGACGCCGTCCGCCGTGCTCACGTCCTGGTCGAACCTGGGGCTGAAATACGCGACGGCGAGTTCTGTCGGATATCCTTCGAATCTGTTTCGCTCTGTCAATCATGATTTCGCCCCGCGCCTGGGCGTCGCCTACCAGATCAGCCCCAAGACGGTGATCCGCGGCGCGTACGGCATCTATTACGTCGCCATGCCGCTTTCCCTGATCCTGCAATCCACGCGCACCAACCCGCCGTTGAATCTCCGCTTCCAGAACAACCCGTACCTGAACCCCAACGTTCCAGGGGGCGCAAACGGCCAGTATTTCAATTTGTACCCCTTAATCACAGCGCCCGCGCCCACGGATTACTTGCCGCCCGCTACGGTCGACATCACCAAACCTCAGAACTCGCTGCAACTCTACGGCAACGGCGCGACCTACTGGGATGGCCCAAACTGGAACGACGAGCGCCAGCAGACCTGGAACATCACGGTTGAGCACGAACTTCCCGGCCACATCGGCACGAGGCTCAGCTATATCGGAACGTATGGCGGTAACCTGGAGCAACAGTTCGGCATCGACGATCAGGAACCGTACTACAGCTATGCGCTCCGCACGGGCATGGTGCCACCCAGCAATTCATATCTCTTGCGGCCGGTTCCAGAGTGGTCGCTCTATGGACTTAACCACACGGGCTATTCACGCGACCATTCATTGCAAGCTGAAATGCACCGGACGTTCGCCAATGGGCTCGGTTTCCAGGCTTTCTATACGTTCGTCCGAGCCTTGACTACTACCGACCCAGGCGGCTTTGCCGATGGAAACACGACGGTCAACGGCGGCGGGGGGAACGGAAGTCTCGGCGGCAGCGGCGGGGCCACCGTTCCTGAAAACATCGAATTGTTAGGCGAGCCCAGCCTCAGTTACGCGCAGCGCCTCAGGCTCGTCTACTTCAACAACACGACCATTCCGCCCCATCGGTTCACATTCGACGCTATCTACGACCTGCCCTTTGGGACAGGCAAACACTTTGCCGGCCAAGCGCCAAAATCTCTCAACTACCTCATCGGAGGCTGGCAGTTGGCTACCATCGGCACATGGAATAGCGGGCCATGGATGGGGGTCAGCACCAGTCTTGTGCAAACAGGTCCGGTTCGCATTGCTGCCGGCAAACGGGCAACCTTCGATATCCCCGGCAGTTCGTTCCGTTACCGGCAGTGGTTCGCCGGGGACTTCAACGCTTCGAACGCGACGAACGTCTCGGGTACGCTCGCTGGAGCAGCCGTGCGGCCAGCCGGACCGGATTGCACTGGGGCGTACGACGGCAAGCTTGCTGTGACCCTGAAGGATGGGACCTGTTACGATGCTCCCTTCAGCGGTTTCTATAATCCCAATCCACGCGACAACGTCATCGGACCAGGAGCGTGGAACGACGACCTCTCCCTCTACAAACACTTCAAATTCGGGGAGAGGTTCGACATGCGCTTTTCCGCGGATGCCTTCAACGCCTTCAACCACCCGAACGACGTGGCGCCCAACATCAGCACGGGGTTGCAGAACTTGGGGCAGCAAGCAAACCCCTCGCGTGTGATCCAGCTCTCGCTGCGCGTGGAATTCTAATCTTGGTGCCGTTCCGACCGGAGGTTGCGCCCTATAGCGCAACCTCCGAGCCGGCCTTGTCCTTCCTGCCACCTGGCGCTAACATTCACCGTTGATGCGTTCGATATTGGCGAGAAGGGCCGGACTATAGCAGGCTGCCACAAAGGTTACTGGATTGACAGAGAAGTTCTGAGGTATTTTCCCCTGCATTCTGCGTGATCGGTGTGGGGGTACGGCTTGCCCTACCCGCGTCGGGGGCAGCGGAACTGCGGGGACGGCAAGCCGTCCCCCTACATCGTGATGGTTGTCGACGGATTGGGGTCAAGATGGCAAGCCGTGGAGCTCAGCGTTTAAGCCGAAGTTCCCCTGACAATTAGGCCGAACCTCCGGGTCAACCCTTGATTACGCACGGCTTGGCAGGATCGTGATTTTTATTATGTTCCCATGTAATTGCAAATATTATGCTTGACAGT